>NZ_NBCN01000031.1:0-66892 GCF_002099185.1 Streptomyces sp. CB03238
GGTGGGGGGCAGGTGTGCGGTCGGGGCGGGCGCCGTCAGAGCGCGGGCGCCGTCAGAGCGGCGGGCGCCGTCAGAGCGGCGGCCACCGCAGCGGCGGGGCCTGCCGGTTCGCCGCTGCGGAGGAGTTCGGTGCGGTGGACGAGGCGCGGTTCGGTGAGCGGGACGGCGGTGGCGCCGGGGGCCGGCGGGACGGTCGTCGGCAGCAGGGTCAGGCCGTGGCCGGCGGCCGCGAGGACGGTCAGGGTGCGGACGTCGGTGCCGTCGTAGCGCAGAGCGGGGCGGAAGCCGGTGGTGCCCTGGGCGGCGCGGAGCCGGTCGAGCGGGAGGCCGACGGCCGGGGCGTCGAGCCAGCGGGCGTCGACGAGGTCGCCGAGGCGCAGACCGGGGCGGTGGGCGAAGGGGTGGCCGACCGGGAGGTGGACGGCGAGCGGGGCCTCGGCGACGCGCGTGGCGGTGAGCGGGGCGACGTCCGGGAGCCGCAGCGGGTCGTTGGGGGCGGCGAGGCCGTCGACGATGCCCAGGTCGGCGGCCCCGGCCGCGAGGGCGGCGGGGATGTCGTCACGGGGAAGGACGCGGAGGGTGACGCGGGTGGCGGGCAGCGCGGCGAGGGTGCCGGGGTGGACGGCGAGCGGGGCGGCGGCAAGGGTGAGCTCACCGGCCGGTTCGGCGGCCATGCGCGTGAGGTCGGCGCGGGCCGCGTCGAGGCGGAGCAGCAGGGGCCGGGCGTGCTCCAGGAGGCGCTCGCCCGCGCGGGTGGGGGCGACAGGGCGGCGGGCGAGCAGCGGAACGCCGAGGTCGCCCTCGAGGGCGGCGATGTGCTGGGAGACGGCCGACTGGGTGTAGCCCAGTGCGCGGGCGGCCTCGGAGAAGGAGGCGAGCCGGGCCACCGTCATGAACGTACGGAGCAGGTGCGGGTCCATGGTCACCAGTGTCCGGCCCGGCATAAGCGTTGCTGATCGGGGATGCAGAAATCATCGTTGGACCTGAACGGGCCCCGGCGGCAAGCATGTTCCGCATGACGAATCACGTTGCCCGGATCGCCCTGGTCGGCGACCGTTCCTCCACCGTGCAGTCCCACGCCCGTGTCCCGATGCTCCTCGACGCGCTCGCCGAGCGTGAGGGCCTCGTCCTCGACGGGTACTGGATCCCGACCGTCGACGCCGGGCAGCCGGGCGCCGTGGAGGGGTTCGACGCGGTGTGGCTGCTGCCCGGCAGCCCGTACCACAGTGAGGAGGGCGCGCTGGCCGCGATCCGTACCGCGCGGGAGCGGGGGATCCCGTTCCTGGGTACGTGCGGCGGTTTCCAGCACGCGCTGCTGGAGTACGCGCGCAGCGTCTGCGGGCTGCCCCGCGCGGCGCACGCCGAGAACGACCCGGGGGCCGCCGACGAGGACCTGGTGATCGGGCGGCTCGCGTGTTCGCTGGCCGGGCACGAGGGGGCGGTGCGGGTGACGCCCGGTTCGCTGGCCGAGTCGGTGATCGGTGCCGAGCGGCTGGTGGAGCGGTACGAGTGCTCGTACGGGCCCAGCAGCGCGCACCTGGGCCTGCTGCGCGCGCACGGCATGCGCTTCACGGGCGAGGACGGCAAGGGACAGGTGCGGATCGTGGAACTGCCGGGGCACCCCTTCTTCCTGGCCACGCTGTTCCAGCCCGAGCTGGCCGGGGACGGGACGCGTGCGCACCCGGTCGTGCGGGCGCTGGCGTCGGCCGCGGTGCGGCACGCGAGCGCGGTGCCGGCCGGCTGAGCCGGGGGTCGAGCGCGGTCAGGACATGCGGACGACGAGGTCGGCGCGGCCACGGCCGGCGGTGACGAGCCGGGCGTTGACCTCGTCGGACTCCCTGACCCAGCGCTCGGCGTACGGGCGGTCCTTGCCGAACCGGACGTGGCGCTCGACGAGCCGGTGGACGCGGCGGCGGTCGTCCAGTTCCAGGAACCAGACCTCGTCGAGGAGCCGGCGGACGTCCGCCCAGGGGCCGTCGTCGTGGAGGAGGTAATTTCCCTCGGTGACGACGAGCGGCACCTCGGGGCCGACCGGGATGCTGCCCGCGACCGGTTCCTCCAGGGCCCGGTCGAAGGCGGGGGCGTAGACGACGGCGCCCGGCTCGGCGGCGCGGAGGCGGGTGAGCAGGGCGGCGTACCCGGCGGCGTCGAACGTGTCGGGGGCGCCCTTGCGTTCGGTGCGGCCGAGGCGGCGCAGTTCGGCCTGGGCGAGGTGGAAGCCGTCCATGGGGACGAGGGCGGCGAGCCCGCCGAGGCGGTCGACCAGCCGCGCCGCGAGGGTGGACTTGCCGGCACCGGGCGCTCCGGCCAGGCCGAGGATGCGGCGGGTGCCGGGGACGGCGAGGCGGCGGGCGCGGGCGGTGAGCTCGGCGAGCGCGTGCGAGTCCATGGGGGCATTGTGGCAGTCCGCCGGCCCGTGGCCAGGCCCCTGTCATACGTATAACGTGTCCGCATGTCATTCATCGCCCTGGTCACCCTCGTCGTCCGTGACTACGACGAGGCCATCACCTTCTACACCGGTGCTCTCGGCTTCGAACTGGTCGAGGACACCGACCGCGGGGACGGTTCCCGGTGGGTCGTGGTCCGGCCCCGCGGCTCCGCCGCCGGAACCGGGCTCCTGCTGGCCCGGGCGGCGGGCGCGGCGCAGGAAGCGAGCGTCGGGGCCCAGACCGGCGGGCACGTGGGGTTCTTCCTCCACACCGAGGACTTCGCCCGCGACCGGGCGCGCATGCTGGCAGCCGGGGTGCGTTTCCTGGAGGAGCCTCGGTACGAGCCGTACGGGACGGTGGCGGTCTTCGAGGACGTGTACGGCAACCGGTGGGACCTGTTGCAGCCGGCGTGACCGACGACGAGACTCGGCCGCCGGTGCGGGATGCCGGTTCCCTTCAACCGACCGGCGCCGGGAGGGCCGTGCGTAGCATGGCCGGATGCCTCTCCTCCAGCGTCTTCGCTTCGGCCATGCGCCGGCACTGCTCGCGTTCGAGCGGGAGAACCGCGCCTACTTCGCCGTGTCGGTCCCGGACCGTGGCGACGACTACTTCGCCCACTTCGACGCACGGCACCGTGAGTTGATGGCCGGGCAGGCGGCGGGGCTGCACTTCTTCCATGTCGTGGTGGGCGACAGCGGTGAGGTGCTGGGGCGGGTCAATCTGATCGACGTGGCGGACGGTTCGGCCGAGCTGGGATACCGGATCGCCGAACAGGCCACCGGACGCGGCCTGGCCACGGCCGCCGTTCACGAGGTCTGCGCCCTGGCCGCCACGGAGTACGGCCTGACGACGCTACGGGCCGTCACGACACTCGACAACGCCGGTTCCCGCGCCGTCCTGGCCCGTACGGGCTTCGTCCCCACCGGCGACCTCCGACTGGACGGCCGCCCGGGCCTCCGCCACGTACGGAACCTGGCCGGAGTCAGCGCCCCACAGCGCGACGCGTGACCGTGACCGGCCACCGCACCCGAAGAACACTGTCGGGCACAGCAGTTGGGCCCCCACGGTGGATCTGCGGGAGACTGGGACCGGCAGGTTCGGCACCATTCGACGGGGGCGAGGGACCATGGTCGTATCCCGCTGGGGACAGTACCGTCCCCTGGGGGGCCCGAGTGTGCTCGGTTGCTTCCCGTGGACGGTCCTCGCGGTCGTGATCGCCCTCGCCTCCGGGCTGGTGTTTCTCAGCCGCAGCAGCGACGGCCCTCGGAGCCAGGAGACCTACGTCGAGGAGATCGACCAGGCCCGCCGGCAACTCTTCACGGGCCGGCTCGTCCACACGGACGTGAAGTCGCTGGGTCTTGTGGCGGGTGCGGAGCCGCGCCCGTTCAGAGTCGACGTCCTGGGCAGTTGGGGCCGGGCCGCCAGGCCGGGTGAAACGCAGTCCCCGGTGAGCGCGGGTGCGCAGATCGGGGTGAAGCTGCACTGCTCAGGCTCGGGGGTGAGGTGCGCGCCGCTGTCGTCCGAGCGCCAGAACGTCCTGTCCGCGAACGACCGCGCCACCTGGATGTGGGACGTGAGCGCGCAGCGTGCCGGGAAGGTGGGCATCGCCCTCACCGTGACCGCGTACATGGGGGAGAGCGACACGGTGCTCGTCGAGAAGCCGCCTGTGACGTCGCACGTCGACGTGGCCGCGCCGCCCGGCGACCACGGCCCGCTCTCCTGGGCCAAGGGCCTGTGGCGGTGGCTGAACGGTGTGGCCGCGAGCCTCGGCGGACTCGCCCTGTCCCTGAGCGCCGTCATTGCGCTGGTCCTCATGGTGATCCGCTGGAGGTCCCCGGCTGCCGACGCCGACCGGGCGGGCGCCACTGAGGAGGCCGAGGAGGTACGCGGCGCCGGCCGGCGGCCCCGGAGCCGTTCCGTACTCCGCCGCCGCGCGCGTCCCGCCGCGGTAAGACGTCGGAGGTCCCGTGACACGAGATGAACTGATGAGCACGCTGTCCGCGCTGCGCCGGGCGCAGACGGGCGGGCGGCGTGCCCCGCACAAGCCGCTGCTCGTGCTCTGGCTCCTGGGGCGGTTCGCCGCCTCGGGCAGCACCGCGGTGACGTACGAGGAAGCGGAAGAGCCCGTCAGCCGGCTGATCAACGACTTCGGGCCCGCCGTGACGAGCCGCACCCGGGCCCGCGAGCGCGCCGCGATGCCCTTCGTCCACCTTGAGCGCGAGCTGTGGGACCTGCGAGACATGGACGGAAGCCGCATCGGCCCGGACGCCCCCGAGCGGGGCTCCTGGCTGCGGGCCCGGGGCGCCCATGGGCGCCTTCGCCCCGAGGCGGAGACGCTGCTCACCGACCCGGTCACGCTCGCGGACGCGGCCCGCCTCCTGCTGGAGCAGCATTTCACCGCGGTGCTCGAGGCGCCCATCTGCGACGCCGCCGGGCTGGACCTGACCGCCCTCGACGAAGCGGCGTACGCGCCGGCACGGCGGAAGCGGCGCGCACGGCGTGCCGGGTTCGCGGAGGAAGTACTGCAGGCGTACGCGTACGCCTGTGCCTTCTGCGGGTTCGACGGGGCACTGGGCAGGAATCCCGTGGGGCTGGAGGCCGCACACGTGCGCTGGCACAGTCAGGACGGCCCGGACGAGGTGGACAACGGACTGGCCCTGTGCTCCCTCCACCACACCCTCTTCGACCTCGGAGTGCTGGGACTCCTGCCCGATCTGCGCATCCAGGTCTCCCAGTTGTACGTCGCCCGCAGCCGCTCGGGACGGGCCATCGACGCTCTCCATGGGCAGCCGACTTCACCGCCCAGGCCCGGACGGCCCACCATCGACCCCCGGTTCGTCCTCTGGCACGGCCAACAGGTCTTCAAACGCCCCGGGGCTCGCGTGGCATAGCCTCCAGCGGGCTCAGGGCCCCTCCCATGAGCGATCCACCCCGCGCACTACCGTGTCCGCATGCGACCACAGCCGCCACCCAGCGCCACTCCTGTCCCGCCGAGCACTCCCCCAGCCTCCGCCCCGGCCCCTCATCGCCGTACCGGCAGCGTCATCGCGGCACTGCTGTTCGGGCTCGTGCTCGGAGGCGGTGGTGTGGGGGCTGCCTGGGCACTGAACGACGAGCGTGACTCGCCTGCCGCGGGAGCCGGGCCGGCAGGGGACGCTCGCGCCGCGTGCCAGGCGCTCGACGGGTTCGACGAGTCGAAGTACGTCGCGAAGGGGCCGGATGGCGACGTCGCCATCAACCGCTATGCCGCGGCCGGGGCGCTTTCCGCATCGGCGGCCGCGGGGGACGCCACGTACAAGCCGCTCGCGCAGGCGATACGCCGGTCGCAGGACCTCCATGCCCAGGTCTTCGGCTTCAATGAGGAAGTGAAGAGCCACCTCCGCGAGGCCCGAAGGATCTGCGAGGGCCTGTAAGGCCGGACCGCGTCAGCGGGGCGAGGCCGGTTGGGGAAGCAGGAGCATCAGCGCCCACATGACGACGAGTGTGCCGACGACGTACCAGAGGCTGTCGGCGAAGGCGGTGCTCACGGCCGGGCCGCGGGTACCGGCGCTGATACGGGTGAAGAGGAGCACGCTGGTCAGGGCGGTGCCCACCGCGATGCCCAGCTGGGTGGCGGTGTTGAAGAGGCCGGAGGCCGATCCGGCGTGGTGGCGGGCGACCTTGCCGAGGGTGAGGTCGGCGAGCGGGGCGCCGATCATGCCGAGGCCGAAGCCGACGGCGAGCATCGGGGCCACGGCCAGTACGGTTCCCATGCCGGTTCCCTCTGTTGCGGCGAGGTGGTGGTAGCCGGTCGGAGCGGCGGCGGCGAGCAGGGTTCCGGCCTGCGGGACGGCCCGCCCGTAGCGGCGGACCAGGCTCATGGCCAGCCAGGCGCCGCCCATTTCGCCGAGGGAGGCGGCAACGAAGCCGGCAGCGGCCTCGCCAGGTGTGAGGCCGAGGCCGGCCTGCATGAACAGGACCCAGGACAGGAAGAAGACGCCGGACAGCAGGCCGAAGGCCAGCTGCGTGGCGAGCCCCGCGGTGAAGGTGCGGCCGGTGAACAGGGAGAGCACGACCAGGGGCGAGCCGTCCTTGCGCATCTTGGCCTTCTGCTGCACCGGGAACACCGTCAGGACGAGCAGGCCGACGGCCATCGTCGCGAACGTCCACGTGGTCCAGCCGTGTTCGCCGCCCATCGTCAGCGGGAGCGTGATGAGCAGCAGGCCGAGCGCGGACAGGAACATGCCGAGCGGGTCCAGGCGCCGGGCGGCGCGGTCGCGGGACTCGGGAAGGAAGCGCAGGCCGAGGACGACGGCGGCGATCCCGATGGGCAGGTTGATCAGGAAGACCGGCCGCCAGCCCAGGCCGAACAGGTCGGCCTGGGTCAGGACACCGCCCAGGACGGGGCCGATGACGCTGCCGAGCGACATGATCATGCCGTACAGGCCGAACGCCTTGGCGCGTGACTCCCCGTCGAAGGTGACCGCGATGGTGGCCATGACCTGCGGCACCATCGCCGCCGCCGCGGCGCCCTGAAGGGCCCGCGCGGCGACCAGGAGCTCCGGGCCGTTCGCGATCCCGCACAGCAGCGACGCCAGCGTGAAGAGGACGGTACCGGCGATGAAGACCCGCTTGCGTCCGAAGAGGTCACCGAGACGACCGCCCGTGATCAGGGCGAGGGCGAAGGTGAGGGTGTAAGCGGCGGGGATTCCTGTTCGCGTACGGAGGAAAGGGCAGGGGCAGGCCGGGGCATCCCCCGTACGCCTACAGCGCGACAGGGGAAAGCAGGGTGCGACGAGCCCAGGCCCATCGGGAGCACCGCCGTCGAGGCATACGTCAGAAGCCCGCCATGGCGGACAACCGGAAAGAGCGCCTCAGAACGAGCGGCTACTTGGCCTGGGAGATACGTCATCACCTCGAAACACAGCGCCGGGCCCCGGAGTGGGCACCGACGGAACTGGGACAGGCTAAGAGACCCCCGGACAGCCCCGCAACGGAATATTCCGCGATGGCCCGTGCCGACCGCCCGGCCGCCGGACAGCAGCTTCGCCGGGCCGCCCGCGCCTGTCCTCAGCCCTCGTCCGGGATCAGCCGCAGCGAGACCGAGTTGATGCAGTAGCGCTGGTCCGTCGGCGTCGGGTAGCCCTCGCCCTCGAAGACATGCCCGAGGTGCGAGCCGCAGCGGGCGCAGCGGACCTCGGTGCGCACCATGCCGTAGGAGCGGTCCTGGATCAGTTCGACGGCGTCGGTATCCTTCGGGTCGTAGAAGGACGGCCAGCCGCAGTGGGACGCGAACTTGGTGGTGGAGGTGAACAGCTCGGCGCCGCAGGCGCGGCAGGAGTAGACGCCCTCCGTCTTGGTGTCGGTGTACTCACCGGTGAAGGGTCGCTCCGTGCCGGCCTCGCGGAGGACGTGGTACTCCTCGGGGGACAGCTCCGCGCGCCACTGCTCGTCCGGCTTCTCGACCTCGTACGCCATGTGCTGCTCCTCAGTTCGACAGGCGGGCGAGGATCCTGGGACCGAGGTCCGTGACGTCGCCCGCGCCCATCGTGAGAACGAGATCGCCGGGCTTGGCCATTCCCGCGACGACGTCCGGGACGGTGTCCTTGTCGGACACGGCGGTGACGTCGGCGCCGGCGGCGCGGGCCGCGTCGATGATCAGGGCGCTGGTGACGCCGGGGATCGGGTCCTCGCGGGCCGGGTAGATGTCGAGGACGGCCGAGGCGTCGGCGAGGGCGAGGGCCTGGCCCATCTCCTTGCCCAGCTCCTGGGTGCGGGAGAAGAGGTGCGGCTGGAAGACGACGAGGAGCCGGGAGTCTCCGGCGGCGCCGCGCATGGCCTCCAGGTCGGCGGTCATCTCGGTGGGGTGGTGCGCGTACGAGTCGATGACCTGGACGCCCGCGGCCTCGCCCTTGAGCTGGAGGCGGCGGCCGACGCCGGTGTACGCGGTCAGGGCCTGGGCCAGGGCGGCCGGGTCGATGCCGGTACGGGCGGCCGCGGCGAGGGCGGCGGCGGCGTTGTGGGCGTAGTGGCGGCCGGGCACGGAGACGGTGAAGGTGTGCTCGGTGCCGTCGAGGGCGACGGTGACCTCGCTGGTCATGCCCTGGGGCGTGATGGCGAGGATCCGGGCGTCGGAGTCGGCCGACTCGCCGACGCGGATGATCGTCAGGTCGTCGCGGCCGGCGACCCGGCGGGCCAGTTCGCGGGCGCCGGCGTGCTCGCCGACGACCAGGGTGCCGCCGGGGCGGATCTTGGCGACGAACGCCTCGAAGGACTCGTAGATCTCGTCCATGGAGGCGTAGTTGGCGTGGTGGTCCAGCTCGACGTTGAGGACGATGGCGACCTCGGGGTCGTACTTCTGGAAGCTGCGGTCGCTCTCGTCCGCCTCGGCGACGAAGATCTCGCCGTCGCCGTGCAGGGCGTTGGTGCCGGGCCCGGCGAGGTCGCCGCCGATGGCGTACGAGGGGGCGAGGCCCAGCTCGGTGAGGGCGACGGCGAGCATCGAGGTGGTGGTGGTCTTGCCGTGCGTGCCGGCCACGGCGATGGCGCGCAGCCCGGTCATCAGGGCGGCCAGCGCGTCGGAGCGGTGGACGACGGGGATGCCCAGCTCGGTGGCGCGGGCCAGCTCGGGGTTGTCGGCGCGGATGGCGCTGGAGACGACGACACAGCTCGTTCCCTCGGCGACGTGTTCCGCGGCGTGGCCGATGTGGACGGTCGCGCCGAGGGCCCGCAGGGACGCGGCGGTCTCGGACTCGCGCGCGTCACTGCCGGCGACCTCGGCCCCGCGCTGGGCGAGGATCTTGGCGATGCCCGACATTCCGGCGCCGCCGATGCCGATGAAGTGCGGCCGTTCCATGGCAACGGGAATGGCGGCGGCTGGGCTGGCGGGTGCCATGCGTGTGTCTCCCCGGGTGTGACGTCGTACGTGAGCGGGCCCAGCCTATTCGGTGTCCGGCTCGTCGTTGTGCGCGAAGAGCTTGAGCACCGGTACGCCGACCTTGTGGCGGGCGCGGGAGGCCCAGTCCCGGTGGAAGAACTCCTCCACGTAGTGGGGCTTGGTCAGCACGATCACCTCGTCCGCGCCGGACTCGTCCACGACGGCCTTCAGCTTGTCCAGCGGGTGGTCCTCGACGACCTGTCCGACGGCGTCGCAGCCGGCGTCGCGCAGGGCGAGCAAGGAGTGTTCCAGCCCTTGCTGGGCGGTGAGCCTGGCCGCTTTGCCCTCGGGCTCCTCGCCCTCCTTGACCGCCTCCCTCAGCTCGCCGAGGGCGACGTCGTCGATGGCCCGCAGCAGCACGACCTGGTCGCCGCGCGGCTGCATCAGAACGATGAAGGACATCCTCTCGTCCCCGTGGAGGGTGGTGACGAACTCCACGTCCACGGACGACAGCGGCTTCTCGATCATCAGAACGCTTGTGAACACCTGGGAGCCCTTCTGCGGAAACCATCCTTCCCCGTGCCCGCACGGGGACTGCGAGAGTAAGTCTGCCCACCGGAAGCTAACCGGAACGGATAATTCCGCCGATTGGTCAGGTCCGGGTGTAACGGGTGAAAAGGAATCCTTCCTCCTCCAGCACGGAGGCGAGCGCGAACCGCTCCGGAACCGCCGGGGACGGCCCGCCCGTGATCCGCTGGGCGTCCCCGGCGGTCAGCAGCGGCGACACCGTCAGGCACAGCTCGTCCAGCACCCCGGCCGCCACCAGCCGGCCCAGCAGGCGCGGCCCGCCCTCCGTCAGCTGGCGCGTCAGCCCGCGCCCGGCCAGCGCCGCGAGCGCCCGCTCCGGCTCCACACCGGGCCCGTCGCCCGCGACGATCACCACCGCGCCGGCCTCCTCGGCCGCCCGGACGCGGTCCGGCGGCGCCGCCGCGCCGGTCAGCAGCAGCGTCGGGACGAGGGGCGCGGTGAACAGCGGGGCGGAGAAGTCCAGCTCCAGCGAGGCACTGACCACCGCGATCGCGGGCGCCGGGCTCTGTCCGGCCGCCGCCCGCCGCGCCGCGAAGGCCTCACGCGCGCGTGCCGGGCGGTACCCCTCCCGCCGTACCGTTTCGGCACCGACGATCACCACATCGGCCAGGGCGCGCAGGGTGCCGAAGATCCGCATGTCGGTGTCGGACGACAGGGGCTGGGACCGGCCCTCGTGCTGGGCCGCCCCGTCCAGGGACGACACCATGTTGGCGCGCAGCCAGGGACCCTCCTGGGGGTACGCGTAGGCCTCCGCCAGCTCGTCGAGGGACCACTCGCGGTCCTCGGTGGTGCGTGTCTGGTCGGTCACAGGAAGCAGGCGTCGCATGCCGTGCAGTCTGGCACGGCGATTAGAGTGAGGAACTGTGTCGACCAGTGCCATCACCGAAGCGGCCCCGCTGTCCCTGTGCGCCCGCGAGCCGCACGTCCCGGCCGACCGTCTGGTCGCCGAGATGGTGCCGCCGCCGCGCTTCGACGCGGTGCGCTTCGACACGTACATCCCGGACCCGAACCAGCCGAGCCAGACCCGGGCGGTCGAGGTGCTCAGCGCCTTCGCGGCCGGCCTGGGCGGCGCGCACGCCACCGGCGCGGGCCGACGCCGCTGGTTCCAGAAGAAGCCCGCCGCGCCCACCGCGCCGCGCGGGGTGTACCTGGACGGCGGGTACGGCGTCGGCAAGACCCACCTGCTGGCCTCCCTGTGGCACGCCACACCCGCCGAGCCGTCCCTGAAGGCGTTCGGTACGTTCGTGGAGCTGACGAACCTGGTCGGCGCGCTGGGCTTCCAGCAGACGGTGGCCACCCTCGGCGGGCACCGGCTGCTGTGCATCGACGAATTCGAGCTGGACGACCCGGGCGACACCGTCCTGGTGTCGACGCTGCTCGGCAAGCTGGTCGACGCGGGCGTGGCCCTGGCCGCCACGTCCAACACGCTGCCGGGCAAGCTCGGCGAGGGCCGGTTCGCCGCGGCCGACTTCCTCCGGGAGATCCAGGGCCTGTCCGCCCACTTCCGCCCGCTGCGCATCGACGGCGAGGACTACCGCCACCGCGGCCTGCCCGAGGCCCCGGCGCCGTACGCCGACGAGCAGGTGACGAAGGCGGCGTACGCCACGCCGGGCGCGTCGCTCGACGACTTCCCGCACCTGCTGGAGCACCTGGCCCGGGTCCACCCCAGCCGGTACGGCGCGCTGACGGACGACGTGCGGGCCGTGTGCCTCACCGACGTACAGCCCGTACCGGACCAGTCGACGGCGCTGCGCCTGGTGGTGCTGGCCGACCGGCTGTACGACCGGGAGATCCCGGTGCTCGCCTCGGGGCTGCCGTTCGACAGGCTGTTCAGTGACGAGATGCTGAACGGCGGGTACAGGAAGAAGTACTTCCGGGCGATCTCGCGGCTCACCGCGCTGGCGCGCGACGCGAAGGGGCTGGTGGCGCAGTAGGTTTGGGTGGCATAACCCATTTGGGGTTGTTCATCGTCCGAAGGGAATTCGGCATGGCCACCACGCGTCACGCGCACACCGTCTGGGAAGGCAACCTCACCGAGGGCTCGGGCACCGTGTCCCTCGACTCCTCCGGCATCGGCCAGTACCCGGTCTCCTGGCCGGCCCGCGCCGAGGAGCCGAACGGCAAGACCAGCCCGGAGGAGCTGATCGCGGCCGCCCACTCCAGCTGCTTCTCGATGTTCCTCTCCGGCTCCCTCACCAAGGCCGGGAACCCGCCCACGCGCCTGAACACCAAGGCCGACGTGACCTTCCAGCCCGGCAAGGGCATCACCGGCATCCACATCACCGTGGAGGGCGAGGTCCCGGGCCTGGACGAGGCGGGCTTCTCCAAGGCCGCCGAGGAGGCCAAGGCGGGCTGCCCGGTCAGCCAGGCACTCACGGGCACCGAGATCACCCTCACCGCCAAGCTCGCCTGACGCACAGGTCGCACGAGGCGGCGTGGCCCGCACTGTTCACGTGTAACCACACCCCGTGATACACACGTGCGGGTCACGTCACACCTGTCCTCCCCCTCGGCCTTCGGCCTGGGCGGACCCCCAGCAGGAGTTGCCTCATGTCCGAACGGCTGTCCGCAACACGACGTCAAGTCCTGGCCCGTACCGGCGCGTCCGTCGCCGGGATCGCCTTCACCGGTGCCTTCTCCGAACTCTTCGCCGGTACGGCAGCCGCCCGCGGCCACGCCGGCTACGGCCCCCTCGTCCCCGACCCGGCCGGCCTGCTGGACCTGCCGAAAGGTTTCCGCTACACGGTCCTCTCCCGCGAGGGCACCCCGCTCCGCTCCGGCGAGGGCACGGTACCGGGCAACCACGACGGCATGGGCGCCTTCGCCGGCCGCCGCGGCCGCGTCCACCTCGTCCGCAACCACGAGAACCGCGCCTCCGCCCGCCTCGGCGTCCCCACCGTCCGGGGCCTGACCTATGACCCGGCCGCCAAGGGCGGCTGTACGGCGATCGAACTGGACGGCCACAACAACGTCATCGGCGAACGCGTCGCCATAGCCGGCACCGCCGTCAACTGCTCGGGCGGGCTCACTCCCTGGGGCACCTGGCTCACCTGCGAGGAGACGGAGGACAAGGCCGGCACCAACGGCTACACCAAGGACCACGGCTTCGTCTTCGAGGTCCACCCCGCCGACCCGCTGCGCACCGGAGCCGTACCGCTCACCGCGATGGGCCGCTTCCAGCACGAGGCCATAGCCGTCGACCCGCGCACCGGGATCGTGTACGAGACCGAGGACGCCTTCCAGAAACCGTTCGGGCTCTTCTACCGCTTCCTGCCCAACAGACCGCTCGGCGGCACCGGTTCGCTGCGTGCGGGCGGCGCGCTGGAGGCCATGCGCGTGCCCGGCGTACCGGACCTGTCGGCCGTCCAGGAGACGGGCGCGACGTTCGAGGGCGTCGAGTGGGTCCCGGTACCCGACAGTCAGGCGCGGCAGACGCCCATACGGCTCCAGGACTTCGGGCCCAAGGGCATCACCCACGCCCAGAAGCTGGAGGGCTGCTACTGGGGCGGGCGCTCCGTCTACTTCGTCTCCAGCTTCGCCCGCGCCGCCGAGGGCTCGGCCGCCGACCACTACGGCCAGGTGTGGAAGTACGAGCCGCACCGGGGCCGCCTCACGCTGGTCATCGTGTTCGGGCCGAGCACCGACGTCCAGTTGCCGGGCGAGTCCCCCGACAACATCTGCCTGGCGCCCAGCGGCGGCCTGATGGTGTGCGAGGACGGCAACGGGGCGCAGCACGTGTACGGGCTCACCAAGCGGGGCGAGGTGTACGAGATGGCGCGCGGCGCGCAGAACATCGGTACGCCCCAGGAGCCGGAGTGGGGCGAGTTCGCGGGCGTCACGTTCTCCCCGGACGGGGAGACGATGTACGTCAACTGCTATACGCCCGGTACGACGTTCGCGGTGACCGGGCCGTGGCACTGAGGTAACCGCGGCACTGAGGTAGGTGACGGGCGGCGGCGTCACGCGTGCGTGCCTGACACCGCCCCCTGCCTCGCAGACCGCTCACCAGGTGACGGGCAGGGCCTCCGGGCCGCGGATCAGCGTGCTGCGCCGCCAGGGGACCTCCTCGGCGGGGACCGCGAGGCGCAGCCCCGGCAGGCGGTCGATCACGGTGTCGATCAGCAGCTCGGTCTGCATCCGCGCGAGCAGCCCGCCCACGCAGTAGTGCGGCCCGTGCCCGAAGGCGAGCTGCGGGTTGGGGGTGCGGTCGAAGTCGATCCGCTCCGGGTCGGGAAACACCTCCGGGTCGCGGTTGGCGGCGAGGTACGAGACGTAGACGGGCTCTCCCGCGCTGATCCGTACCCCCCGGATCTCCACGTCCTCCTGGGCGATCCGGGCCAGGCCGACGGCGCTGCGGTGCGGGATGAAGCGCAGCAGCTCGTCGATGGCCCGCGGCCGGACGGCCGGCTCGGTGCGGAGCCGTTCGAGGAGTGTGGGGCGGGTCAGCAGGAGGAAGAACATCTGACCGGTGTTGGCGGTGACGGCTTCCCCGCCGATCTGGAGGGGTCCGGCCAGGCCGATCGCCTCCTCCTCGCTGATGTCACCCCGGCCCACCGCCACGCCCAGCAGGGAGATGACGTCCTCCTCCGTGCTGCCGTACCGCGACCGGATCGTCTCCGCGAACCAGCCGTACATGCCGTCCTTGGCCCGCGCGCTGGCCTCGGCGCCGCCGGACGAGGAGACGATCTGCCGGGTCCAGGCGTGCACCCGTTCGCGGTCGGCGGCGGGTACGCCCATGACCTCGCTGACCACGGCGATGGGGAACGGTTCCAGGACCCGCTCGGTGAGGTCCGCCGGGGGGCCGTCGGCGAGCAGTTCGTCGACCATCTCGCCGAGCATGTCCTGGGCGCGTGAGCGCAGCCGTTCCACCCCGCGCACGGTGAACGCCGCCGCCACCGCGCCGCGCAGCCGGTTGTGGTCGCCCTGGTCGGCGAAGGCCAGCGAGCCCCGCTTGGGCTTGAAGTGGGGGGCGAGCCGGGTGATCCCGCGGTCGACGACCGGCGCGCGGGCGAAGCGCGGGTCGTTGGTGACCATCCGGACGTCGTCGTACCGGGTCACCAGCCACGCCCAGCCCTCGCCGTGGGGCAGCTGGATGCGGCTGACCGGTCCTTCGCGCATCAGCTCCGCGAGCACCGGGTCGAACTCCGTCCCGGTGATGTCCAGCGCGGGCCAGTGCCGCACGGGCGGCGGACCCAGGATGGGCCGTGTCGCGGTGTCCTCGATCATGGGTCCGTCCGTCCCTTCGAGCGGTGGGGTTCCCCCTCACGATCACCCGGGCGGGGCCGGACATCGCGCTGGACTACTCCGGACGGAAGCGGCATGGACGTCCACCATTGCGATGATCATATATTTTCCGCCTGTGACTACTTTTGTACGGAATGTGTCGGCCGCGGCTGCCTTGTGTGCCGCCCTCTCCGGCTGCGGCAGCTCCACCGACACCCGCCCCGCCGCGCCGCCCGCGCAGCCGCCCGCCGTGGCGAGCCTCTCACCGGCCCGGGTGCCCGCCCGGATGCCGCCGACCATGGCACCCGGCCCCGGCGGGCTCACGCCCGTGTTCGAACGGGGCCCCGCAGCGGGGGGTGACAAGACCGTGGCGCTCACCTTCGACGCCGACATGACGGCCGACCAGGGCCCCAGGGCCGCGCGCGGCGAGCGGTTCGACAACCCGGCCCTGATCGACACGCTCCGGCGCCTGAAGGTCGACGCCACCGTCTTCATGACCGGGCGCTGGGCGGAGCAGTACCCCGGCCAGGCGAGGGCCATCGGCAACGACCCTCGCTTCGAGATCGCCAACCACTCCTACAGCCACCACGCCTTCAAGGCCCCCTGCTACGGGCTGCCCGCCCTCGACCGGCACGCCATGGCGGCCGACGTACGCCGGGCCTTCGACGCGTTCCGCACCGCCGGGGTGCGCAACGTCGTGCCGTACTTCCGCTTCCCCGGCGGCTGTTACGACGACGACGCGCTGCGCGCGCTGGCCTCGGCCCGGGTGACGGCCGTGCAGTGGGACGTGGTCGGCGGCGACGCCTTCGCCACCGACGCCGACGCGGTCGCCGAGCAGGTCCTGGCGGGCGTACGGCCGGGCTCGCTGGTGGTGCTGCACTGCACCCGCAGCGCCGCCCCCGTCACCGAGCAGGCCATCCGCCGCATCGTCCCGGAGCTGCGCGAGCGCGGCTACCGCTTCGTCAAGGTCTCGGAGCTGATGGCCGCCGCGCGCGGCACGTAAACGCACTTGCGTTGCAGTGCACTCCAGCCCCTACGGTCACCTGTACGACCTGACGAGGGGACACACCGTGCGTTACACACTGTTCGGCCGGACCGGTCTGCGCGTGAGCGAGCTGGCCCTGGGCGCCATGACCATGGGTCACGACGGCGACGACGACATGAGCGGCCGCATCCTCGACGCGTACGCGGACGCGGGCGGCAACTTCGTCGACACGGCCGACATCTACTCCGCCGGCGGCTCCGAGGCCGTCCTCGGCACGCTCCTGGAGGGCCGCCGGGACCGGTTCGTCCTGGCCTCCAAGTACACGTGCGCCACCCGCGAGGGCGATGTGAACTCCGGCGGCAACCACCGCAAGAACCTGGTGCAGTCGGTGGAGGAGAGCCTCACCCGGCTGCGCACCGACCGCCTGGACGTGCTGTGGGTGCACGCCCGGGACGAGTTCACCCCGGTGGAGGAGGTCATGCGCGCCCTCGACGATCTCGTACGCGCCGGAAAGGTGCTCTACCTCGGCGTGTCCGACTGGCCCGCCTGGGAGATCGCCCAGGCGAACACCCTCGCGGAGCTGCGCGGCTGGACCTGCTTCGCCGGTTCGCAGCTGCGCTACAACCTGCTGGAGCGCACGCCCGAGCGGGAGTTGCTGCCCCAGGCCCGCGGCTTCGACCAGACCGTCATGGCGTGGGCCCCGCTGGCCTCCGGCAAGCTCACCGGCAAGTACCGCCGTGGTGAGCCGGGCCGGCTGTCCGACGGCGTACGGGAGAACGACCGGGAGGCCGAGGTGATCACCACCGTCCTGGAGATCGCCGAGCAGGGCGGCTGGAGTCCGGCCCAGGTGGCGCTGGCCTGGCTGCGCGGCCGCCCCGGCAACATCGTCCCCCTCATCGGGGCCAGCCGCCCCGACCAACTCGCCGACAACCTCGCGTGCCTCGGCGTGGAGCTGGACGCCGAGGCCGTCGAGCGGCTCGACCGGGTGAGCGCGGTACCGCTCGGCTTCCCGCACGACTTCCTGCGGGACCCCGGCGTCGTACGCAACGTCCACGGCGACCGGCACGCCGACATCGACGACCGGCGCACCTGGCGCGCCTCCCGGTCCTCCCGGTCAGCTCGCGGCTAGCCGGAGCAGGCGGTGCGCTCCGCCTCCCGCCACTCGCAGACCGGGCACAGCGTGATGCCCTTCGTCGACTCCGGGTACTCGGTCGGCTCCCGGCACAGGACACACGCGGCGTACGGCGGCCCGCCCCGGGCCTCCGTCGCGGCCGGCGTCTCGCCGTACGAATCGTCCCTCTCGTCCACGTCGTCCATGTATACGAGCGTACTCACTCCCGCACGGCGGGCGCTCCACGGCTCAGCTCTGCTTCGCCTTCTCCGGGGTGAGCTCGCTGGGCCGTACGATCACGAAGCCCTCGCCCTGGAGCATCAGCTGCACGGCCTCGCCGGAGCCGCCGCGGATCATCGAGCCGAGGGACTGCGAACGGTGCAGCGAGGTGTTCAGCTGGGCGCTCCAGCCGACGACGGCGTCGGTGTCGACGTACACCGGCTGGTGGGTGGTGACCGGGATGACGACGGGGTTGCCGTCGCAGATCACGGCGAGCTTGCCGTACCCGCCGAAGACGCTGTTGAAGAGGCCGCCACCGGTCATGCCGGCGCCCTTCACGGTCTTGATGTCGTACGAGAGGGTCGCGTCGAAGCACAGCACGTTGCGGCCGTTGACGGTGAGCGCGTCGCCCTGCTCGATGTCGACGATGAAGCAGTTCTGGGCCTCGTGCGCGAACCACGCCTCGCCCTGGCCGCGGACGGCCATCAGCGGCAGTCCCTCGCCGGTGACGGCGCGCTTGAGCATGCCGCCCAGGCCCTGCCCCTTGCGCTCGAACTGGAGGTTGCCGCGGTAGGCGATCATCGATCCCTGCCGGGCGTGCATCTCACCGTTGACGGCGTACTTGACCGACTTCGCGTTCTGCAGGGTCATGCCGGGCACTGTCGCCTGCTGCGCCATGTTCTCGGACGCGAAAAGATCGCTTTTCATGCGGGCATCGTGTCCCGGAACGACCCGTTCCGCCAAGAACGGGTCCGTGACCGGCTGGCAAACTGTCCTGATGAGCAGCAACGACGCACCCCAGTTCGTCCTCCCCCTGGTCGTACGGATGGAGCGGGCGGAGCCCCCGGCCCGTACCGACGCGCTGGAGGCCGCCGCCCGCGCGGTGCTCGTGATGCTGTCGGACGACCGGTCGCTCGGCGACGGCGAGTGGGCCGAGGCGATGCGCGCCTGGCAGGACGCGCGGATCCGCAAGGTGGTGCGCCGGGCGCGCGGCGCGGAGTGGCGCAAGGCCTGCCGGCTGCCGGGCATCACGGTCACGGGCGACTCCGCGGAGGTACGGGTCTTCCCGCCCGTCCCCCTCGACGGCTGGCCCAAGGAGCTGGCCAAGCTCCAGGTCTCGGGCACGGAACTGGACGACACCGCCGAACCGCCGCCGCCCGCGCCCGGTCGGGCGCTGCTGTGGCTCAACCCGGGCCTGCGCATGTCGACCGGCAAGGAGATGGCCCAGGTGGGCCACGGCGCCCAGCTGCTGTGGTGGGCGATGCCGGACGCGGACCGCAAGGCCTGGCGGGAAGCCGGGTTCCCGCTCGCGGTCCGTACCGCCGCCCCGGCCCGGTGGGCCGAACTGACCGGCTCGGGGCTGCCGTTGGTACGTGACGCGGGCTTCACGGAGATCGCTCCGGGGTCGTGCACGGTGGTCTCCGAATTTCCGGAGCGGGACGACCGCGTTCGCCTCCACGGGCGTACCGCCCGGAGGTGATGCCGGTGAGCCGTTTGAAGTGCCGGGTCAGGTGCGACTGGCGTGGAAGCCGGCCGCGGTCCACCCGACGGGCCGTCAGGTAGTCCACCGCCGGACCGACGCCCACGGCCGTGCCGTGTCCCGCTCGCTCGCGGGCCGGTGTTCACCGCTCGATGGTCCGGCGGGTTTCCGGCCCGGGGCGACTGAACGCTCCCGCGCGTGTATACGTACCTCCCAGTAATGCCATCAGGTTCGGGAGGCACCACCTTGTTGTTGCGACGCATCAACGGCACGGCACTCATCATCGCGGCCCTCGTTGTCACGGTCGGCGCGCTCGCGTTTCCGGTCTGGTCGTACGCCGACCGCTCCGGAACCGGTCAGGCCAACCTCAACGCGTCCACCGTGGCGACGCAGTGGGGACCGCTGTCGGCGACGGACCGGGACTTCCTGGTGAAGGTGCGGCTGGCAGGGCTGTGGGAGCTGCCGGCCGGGCAGCAGGCGATCGAGCGGGCTCCGAGCCAGGCCATCAAGGACGCGGGCGACCACCTCGTCGTCGGCCACACCGACCTGGACCAGCGGGCGCGTGACGTCGCGGCGAAGCTGGGCGTGGAGCTGCCGAACCAGCCGACGGAGCAGCAGCAGGGCTGGCTGCGGGAGCTGTCGGCGGCGAGCGGTGAGGAGTACGAGCGGAAGTTCGCGAACCTGCTCCGCAACGCGCACGGCAAGGTCTTCGCGCTGGTCGCGCAGGTGCGGCACACCACGCGCAACACGCTGATACGGCAGCTGGCGAGCGACGCCAACCAGACGGTGCTGGACCACATCACGATGCTGGAGGCGACCGGGAAGGTCGACTTCGACGCGATCGCCGACGAGGCGGCAGGCAACGCGACAGCGAGCCCGTCCGGTCCGCCGGCGCCCAACGGCAACCTGCCGCCGGCGCCGTCGCCGGCGGTGCCGACGGGGACGGACCAGTCGTTCACGTCCCGGCCCTCGACGCAGCCGGGTCCGCCGACGGCCATCAACACGACCCGTCCGTAACCTCAAATGTAGCTCTGAACAGCACCTCTTCTGGATTGGCCGCCCTCTTGCGGGGCCATCACCCCTCCGACCGACGCAGGAGGAGGGGGACGGACATGGTGAAGCACGAGCTGGGCATCGGGATCGGCTGGCGCCCGGAGATCGCGGACGCGGTGGAGGCGCTGCCCGGGGTGGACTGGGTGGAGGTGGTCGCGGAGAACATCTGTGCCGGCCACCTCCCCGACTCCCTGCTGCGGCTGCGCGAGCGGGGCGTCACCGTCGTCCCGCACGGCGTGTCGCTGGGGCTGGGCGGCGCGGACCGGCCCGACGAGGGGCGGCTCGCCGAACTGGCGGCGAAGGCCACGGCGCTGGGGGCGCCGCTGGTCACGGAGCACATCGCGTTCGTACGGGCCGGGGGGCCGCTCACCGCGTCGCCCGCGCTGGAGGCGGGCCACCTGCTGCCGGTGCCGCGTACGTGGGAGGCGCTGGACGTGCTGTGCGAGAACGTCCGTATCGCGCAGGACGCGCTGCCGGTGCCGCTGGCGCTGGAGAACATAGCGGCGCTGTTCGCTTGGCCGGGCGAGGAGCTGACAGAGGGGCAGTTCCTGGCCGAGCTGGTGTGGCGCACGGGCGTCCGCCTCCTGATCGACGTGGCGAACCTGCACACCAACCACGTCAACCGGGGCGAGGACCCGGCGAAGGCGCTGGCGGAGCTGCCGGTCGAGGCGATCGCGTACGTCCACGTGGCGGGCGGCGTCGAACGGGACGGTGTCTGGCACGACAGCCACGCGCATCCGGTCCCGCGCCCGGTGCTCGACATCCTGGCCGACCTCGCCTCCCGGGTCAGCCCGCCGGGCGTCCTGCTGGAGCGCGACGACGACTTCCCCCCGGCGGAAGAGCTGGCCGCCGAACTGGCCTCGATCCGCGCGACGGTACGGGGGGCGGGCTCCGGGGCCCTGGTGGTGGCCGACGCCTGCGAACCGGTGACGGTGGCGGGCGCCGGGGGCGAGACAAGCGCGGTGCCCGTGGCGGGCGCCGGGACGGCCACGGGCGCCGGGACGGCCACGGGCGCCGGGACGGCCACGGGCGCCGGGACGGCCATGGGTGCCGGAGCGGCCATGGGTGCCGGGACGGCCACGGGTGCCGGGGCGGTCACGGGTGCCGGGGCGGAGAGCGTGGTGGGGCGGGAGCTTGCCGCCGCCGGCGGGCCGGGCGTGCGGGAGGCGGCGGTACGGGCGGGCGCAGCGGGGCCGGGGGGTGCGGCACCAGGGGCGGCCGGGGGTGCCCGGCAGCGGGTGGGGATCACGCAGGCCGCGCTGCTGTCCGCGCTGGTCGCCGGGACGCCCGCGCCCGAGGGGTTCGATCACGCACGGCTGCGCGTGCAGAGCCGGGCGCTGGCCGGCAAGCGGGCCGGCGTGGTGGCCAAGGTCGCGCCCGAGCTGCCGGAGATCCTCGGCGGCGGTTACCGTGCCGCGTTCCTCGCGTACGCCGCGGCCCGCCCCATGCGCGGCGGATACCGGCGCGACGCGCTCGACTTCGCGGAGCACCTGCTGATCGCCGGGCGGCCGGAGGACCCCGCCGCCCGCCGGAGGCTCACCCTGTGGTGGCAGGACCGCGCCGGAGCACGCCCGCCCGGCCGGGCCACCCGGCTGGTGCGCGCCGCCCGCGCCGCGCTGGCGGGGAGGTGAGCCGGATGGACA
This sequence comes from Streptomyces sp. CB03238, assembly GCF_002099185.1. Classification (NCBI taxonomy): domain Bacteria; kingdom Bacillati; phylum Actinomycetota; class Actinomycetes; order Kitasatosporales; family Streptomycetaceae; genus Streptomyces; species Streptomyces sp. CB03238. Next base: position 21,588 of record NZ_NBCN01000031.1, read on the forward strand.
CCCTCGCGGTCCTCCTCTACGTCGCCGTCGCCGTCTCGTCGGCCCTGCTCATCAACGGGGTGGCCGCCTCCCGGCGCGGCTCCGGCGGCTCCCTCCACCACCGGGTGGAGGCCGCGTTCCTGAACGGCGGGCCCGCCCGGGTCGTCGACTCCGGCCTCGCCTCGCTCGCCGCGGACGGCCGCGTGGCCGTCGGCGGGCCGGGCATCGTGCACGTGGTACGCCCGGTCGGCCACGACCCCGTCGAGCGCGCGGTGCTGCACGAGCTCGCCGCCGCGCCCAGCGGCGCGCTGCACCTCGTGCGGCTCGCCGCCATGCGCAACCCCGCCGTGCAGGAGATCGGCGACCGGCTCGCCGCCCGCGGGCTGATCGTGCCGCGCGGCGCGGGGCGCACCTGGCGCCGGTGGGCCGCCATCCAGGGAGCTGCCTGCTTCCTGCTCATCTTCGGCTCCATCGCCGCGACCATCGCCGAGTACGCCACCGCCGAGTTCGGTGACATGCCGTTCCCCTTCGTCATCAAGGTGCTGCCCGCCGTGTTGGCGGGCCTGGTCATCGGGATGGTCTGCGGCGGCGTCAGCAGCCGCCGGGTCACCGGGGCGGGCCGCCGGGCCCTCGCCGCGTACCGCAGGGCCCACGCCCACCTGACCGAGCCGGGGGACCTGGTGGCGCTGCACGGACTGCGCGCGCTGCCCGACCCGGTGCTGCAGGGCCAACTGCTCGCGGCGGCGCGGATGTACGGCCGGAGGGGCCGTGGCGGGGGCACGCAGCAGGACGACCTGTTCGCGAGCACGACGGTCACCGTGTGGTGCGCGAGCGCCGACACGGGCGGTTCGAGCTGCGGGGGCGGCTGTGGAGGCGGCGGAGGCTCGGCCTGCAGCGGCGGGTCGAGCTGCGGAAGCGGCGGAGGCGGCGGCAGCAGCGGAGGCTCCAGCTGCGGAGGCGGCGGCGGAGGGGGCGGCGGCGGAGGCGGCGACTGATCGCGCCCGCAACCCACCAACGTACCAACCGACAAAGGGACTTGAGGGATGCTCCGGCAACCGTCCCCTCGAGCGCCGCCCGCTAGCGTGCGGCACATCATGCGACCCCACTCAGGCACCGGCACCGGCCTGGTCGTCGTCGCCCTGACGGCGACCATCGCCGCCCTCGTCTTCCCCGTCTGGTCCTACGCCGACCGCGCCGGCACGCCCCCCGCCCGCCTGGCCGCCGGTTCCGCACCCACCCGGTGCGGCCCGCTGTCCGCCGCCGACCGCGACTTCGTCGTCCGCGTCCGGCTGGCCGGCCTCTGGGCGCTCCCGGCCGCCCAGCAGGCCGCCGGCCGCGCGCCCAGCCGCGCCGTCGAGGCCGCCGGGCGGCACCTGGTGACCGACCACACCTACCTCGGCGTCCGCGTCCGTGACGTCGCCGCCCGGCTCCGGCCGGCGCTGCCGAGCCAGCCCACCGCCGAGCAACGGATTTGGCTCGACCGGTTGACGGAGGCGCAGGGGCGCACGTACGAGGAGGTGTTCGTCACCGTCCCGCGCCGGGAGCACGGCACCCTCTTCTCCGTCGCCGCCGGATCCGGGCCACCACCCGCAACACCCTCGTCCGGGCGCTCGCCGACGACGCCGTACGACTCCTCCTGGCGGACCTGAACGCCCTGGAAACGTCCGTATCGTGAAAACCCTGTGGCGCCGCACCCGTCGTTTCGCGTAGAACTCGGGCATGTTCTGGGTGCCCTTCCTGCTGGTGACCTGGGCCGCGGCGGCCATCAGCTGTGCGCGGCTGTGCCTGGCCGCCGTCGAGGCCGCCCAGCCGGTTCCCCCTGCCGCACAGGACCGGGACCGCGAACTGAACCTGTACGAGGCCGCGTTCCTGGCCGGCGGCCCGCAGCGGGTCACCGACCTGACCCTGGTGTCGATGCACCGGCGGCGACGGCTGTGGCTCGCCCACACCGGCTGGGCGACGGTCGTCGACCCGGATCCGGAGGGGGCGGACGACCTGGAGCGTTCCGTGATCGGCGCGATCGGGCCCGAGGGGCAGTCGCGGATAACGGCGGTACGCGCCGCGGCGTCGGCCGCCGACGCGGTACGGGCGCTCGCCGACCGGCTCGTCGCGGCGGGGCTCGCCGTGCCCGACGCCGCCCGGTCCGGCATCGTCGCCGCGCTGCGGGCCGTGCGCCGCTCGGCCGCCCTGACCGTGGCGCTCGCAGCGGCCACCGCGCTGCTGCTGCCGGCCGGACACACGCCGGACGCGCGTGGCATGGCCTGGTTCGCGCTCCCGCTCGTCCTCACGCTCGGCTGCCTCGTCATCGCGCGCATCGAGGTCCACCCGTACACACGCTGGGCCTCCCCCGCCGGGCAGAGCCTGCTGACGAAGGTGAGGGTCGGCCCGTGCGACCCGCTCGCCGCCGTCGCCATCGGCGGGGTCCACGCCCTGGAGGACCCGGCGCTGCGCGCGGCGCTCGTACCGGGGCAGCGAAGGGTCAGGTGAAAAGACGCCGGTGCGGCGCGCGTTCACGCGCGCCGCACCCGGAGCCGGACCCGGTGTCGCTGGAGCGGCGGGCGCGCGGGCCCGCCGTCTGATCTTCCGGGTCGGTGGGTGACGCGCGGGGGCGGTTCCCCCCGCCCGTCACCAGGTCGGTCAGGTCAGGGCCCTCAGGCGAGACCCGCGACCAGATCCGCGACCGACTTGCGCCGGCCGGTGTAGAACGGGACCTCTTCACGGACGTGCATCCGCGCCTCGGAGCCGCGCAGGTGACGCATCAGGTCCACGATCCGGTACAGCTCGTCCGCCTCGAAGGCGAGGAGCCACTCGTAGTCGCCCAGCGAGAACGAGGCGACCGTGTTGGCGCGGACGTCCGGGAAGCCACGGGCCATCTTGCCGTGGTCGGCGAGCATCCGCCGCCGGTCCTCGTCCGGCAGCAGGTACCAGTCGTAGGAGCGCACGAACGGGTACACCGACACGTAGTCGCGCGGCGTCTCGTCGGCGAGGAAGGCCGGGATGTGGGACCGGTTGAACTCGGCGGGGCGGTGCAGCGCCATGTTGGACCACACCGGCTCCAGCGCGCGGCCCAGCTTGGTGCGGCGGAAGAGGTTGTACGCCTCCTGGAGCGCGTCCGAGGTCTCGGCGTGCCACCAGATCATCAGGTCGGCGTCGGCGCGCAGACCGGACACGTCGTACGTGCCACGGACGGTGATGTCCTTGGCGGCGAGCTGGTCGAACAGCTCCTGGACCTCGTCGGCGTAGCCGGTCCGGTCCTCGGGCAGGACGTCGCGCAGCTTGAAGACGGACCACAGGGTGTAGCGGATGACCTCGTTGAGGTCCTTCGCCTTCTTACCGGCGTTCGGGATCTTTTCGGGCGCACTCATAGGGCTATTCTCGCTCGTCACTCAGGGTGCCGTGCGCCAGGGTCGGCGTGGCGAGGATCTCGTCCGCCGCGCGCCACGCGCTCGCGATGGTCGCGGGGATGCCGACGCCGTCGTACACCGCTCCGCAGACGCGCAGGGCGGGCAGCTTGGCGACGGCGTCGCGGATGCGGGCGACCCGGGCGAGGTGGCCGACGGGGTACTGCGGCAGGCCTCCTGTCCACCGGGTGACCTCGGTGGCGACGGGCCGGGCGGCCAGCCCGGTGGCGTCGGCGAGGTCCTTCAGGGACACGGAGACGAGGTCGGCGTCCTCGCGGTGCAGGTGTTCCTCCTCGCCGTACCGGCCGATGGAGGTGCGCAGTACGACGAGGTCCCCGGATCCCTCGTCGGTCCACCTCCATTTCTGGGAGGAGAAGGTGGAGGCCTTGATGGTGCGACCGTCGACGGGCGGGACGAGGAACCCGGAGCCGGCGGGCAGCACGCCTTCCAGGTCGGCGCGCCGGAAGGCGAGGGTGACCAGGGCCATCGACGCGTACTCGACGGCGGCCAGCTCGGTGGCGGCGGCCGAGGACTCGGCGGCGAGCAGCTCGGAGGCGGACCAGGCGGGGGTCGCGACGATCACCGCGTCGGCGTGCAGGACCCGGTCGCCGGTACGGATGTCCCAGCCTCCCCGGGCCGCTCGGGTCAGGGCGTGGACGGGCGTGTCGGTGAGGACCTCGCCGCCCTGGGCGGTGATGGCGTCGGCGACGGCGCCGGGGAGCGTGCCGATGCCGCCCGCGATGCCCATGAAGGCGGGCCCGGTCTGCTGCTGGGCGCCCTGCTGGAGGGAGCGCACCGCCTCGGTGAGCGTGCCGTGGGCGCGGGCGGCCTCGAAGAGCCTGGGCACGGCGGCGCGCATCGAGATCGCGTACGCGTCGCCCGCGTACACCCCGCCGAGGAGCGGTTCGACGAGCCGGTCGACGACCTCGCGGCCGAGGCGGTCGGCGACGTACCGGCCGACGGCGATGTCGTCGCCGAGGGCGGCGGGGTCGGCGAGGGGCAGGTCCCGCTCGTGCTCGATACGGGCGAGGCCTTCGGCGGTCAGGAGGCCCGCGACGGCGGCCGCGTCGCCGGGGACGCCCATGACGTGCCCCTTGGGCATCGGCCGGAGCGCGTCACGAGTCCAGACGGCGGCGCTGGTGGTGGCGGGCGGCTGGAGCCGGTCGCCGAGGCCGACGGCGCGGGCGAGGCCGATCGCCTCGGGGCGGCGGGCGAGCATCGACTCGGCGCCGAGGTCGACGGGGGCGCCGGCGATCTCCCCGGCGTGGAGCTTGCCGCCGAGCCGGGTGGTGGCCTCCAGCAGGGTCACGCGCCGCCCGGCGGTGATCAGCCGGTGGGCGGCGGCGAGGCCCGCGATACCGCCGCCGATGACGACGACATGGCCGCTCTTGGGTGTGTCCCCGGTGTCCGCGTTCATGACCCCTACTCTCTCAAACACCTCTGACACACCGTTCCGAGTCCTGACCGTGACCGGTTCGTGAGCCGCCGACCGGCAACCGGTCCCCTCCCCCCACACGTCCAACAGACACACCATTCGCCATGTGGACCGGGGGAACCATGCGCGCACGTCATCACAGATTCGCGGCCGTACTTCTGCTCACCGCCTCGCTCGCGCTCGCCGGGTGCGGCGCGTCGGGCGAGAGCAGCGGCGCGGCCCAGAAGGCCGTCGGCAGCCCGGATGCGGACTCGGGGTACGCGGCGGACAAGCCGGCCGCCGGCGGTGCCAAGGCGAATCCGTCCGCGCCGCCGAAGCAGCCCCAGCACGTGATCCGTACCGCGGAGCTCTCCGTCGAGGTCGAGGACGCCACGGCGGCGCTGACGAAGGCCCGCGCGGTCGTCGGGGACGCGGGCGGCCATGTCGAGAACGAGACGACCGAGCGCGTCGACGACGACCACGTGACCTCGCGGATCGTGCTGCGCGTGCCGCAGTCCGCGTACGACTCGGCGCTGAAGGAGCTGGCCGGTACCGGGAAACTCCTCTCGCGCAAGGCGGACGCCAAGGACGTCACCGACCAGGTCGTCGACGTGGAGAGCCGGATCGCCACGCAGCGGGCGAGCGTCGCGCGGGTGCGGGAGCTGATGGACCGGGCGACGAAGCTGAGCGACGTGGTGACCCTGGAGGCGCAGCTCAGCGGCCGCCAGGCGGACCTGGAGTCGCTGCTGGCCCAGCAGGCGGCCCTGAAGGACCGTACGTCCATGGCGACGATCACGCTCAACCTCAGCGAGCCGGAGAAGCCGGCCGAGGAGCCGGCCGACGACGGCCCGGGCTTCGGGGACGCGCTGAGCGGCGGCTGGAACGCGCTGGTGACGACCGCGAAGTGGGTGGGGATCGTGCTGCTCGCGGTGGCGCCGTGGGCGGTGGTGTTCCTCGTGGCGTACGCCGTGTGGCGGTGGCTGGTGCGGCCGTGGATGGCGAGGCGTACGACCTTCCCGGACGTCACGGACGTCACCGAGTCGGACACCACCTCGTCGTAGCGTGTCCCGCATGGGACAGCTGGGACGAGAACGACTGGTGATCATCGGCGGGGACGCGGCGGGCATGTCCGCCGCGTCGCAGGCCCGGCGGCTGAAGGGCCCGGACGAGCTGGAGATCGTCGCGTTCGAGCGCGGGCACTTCACGTCGTACTCGGCGTGCGGGATTCCGTACTGGGTCGGCGGTGACGTCGACGGGCCGGAGCGGCTCGTCGCGCGTACGCCCCAGGCGCACCGGGAGCGCGGTATCGACCTGCGGCTGCGGACGGAGGTGACCGAACTCGACGTGGACGGCGGCCGGGTGCGCACCCGGGACGCGGAGTCGGGCGCCGAGGCGTGGACGGGCTACGACAAGCTGGTGATCGCGACCGGCGCCCGCCCGGTGCGGCCGCCGCTGCCGGGCATCGACGCGGCGGGCGTCCACGGGGTGCAGACCCTGGACGACGGGCAGGCGCTGCTGTCCACGCTGACCGCCCTGAACGGCACGCCGGGACGGCGCGCGGTGGTCGTGGGTGCCGGGTACATCGGCGTGGAGATGGCCGAGGCGCTGCTGAAGCGCGGCTACGAGGTGACCGTCCTCAACCGGGGCGAACAGCCGATGTCCACGCTCGACCCGGACATGGGCCGGCTGGTGCACGAGGCGATGGACGGCCTCGGCATCACCACGGTCGGCGGCGCGGAGGTCACGAAGATCCTGACGGGGGCTGGGGGCCGGGTGCGGGCGGTGGCGACGGAGGACGCCGAGTATCCGGCGGACGTGGTCGTCCTGGGCCTGGGCGTGGAACCCGAGACGGACCTGGCGCGCGCGGCGGGGCTGCCGCTCGGCACGTACGGCGGGCTGCTCACCGACCTGTCGATGCGGGTGCGCGGCCGGGAGAACATCTGGGCGGGCGGCGACTGCGTCGAGGTGCTGGACCTGGTCTCGGGCCGCGAGCGCCACATGCCGCTGGGCACGCACGCCAACAAGCACGGCCAGGTCATCGGCGCCAACGTGGGCGGCGGGTACGGCACGTTCCCGGGTGTGGTCGGTACGGCGGTCAGCAAGGTCTGCTCGCTGGAGATCGCCCGCACGGGCCTGCGCGAGCGGGACGCTCTCGCCGTGGGGCTCCGGTTCGTCACGGTGACGGTCGAGTCGACGAGCCGCGCCGGGTACTACCCGGGCGCGGCGCCGATGACGGTCAAGATGCTCGCCGAGCGCCGCACGGGCCGGCTGCTGGGCTGCCAGATCGTGGGCCGCGAGGGCGCGGCGAAGCGGGTGGACATCGCGGCGGTGGCCCTGACGGCCGGGATGACGGTCGAGCAGATCACCGCCCTGGACCTGGGCTACGCCCCGCCGTTCTCCCCGGTCTGGGACCCGGTCCAGGTGGCTGCCCGCAAGGCGGTAACGGCGGTGCGGGCAGCCGGCTGAGTCAGCGGGCGGTCTGCGTGTGGACGTACTCGACCAGCCGGGTCAGGGCGTCCGGGTCGGTGGTCGGCAGGACGCCGTGGCCGAGGTTGAAGATGTGGCCCTCCAGCCCGGCGGCGGCGTCCAGGACCTCGCGGGTCTTGGTCTCGACCGCCTCGGGGGTGGAGAAGAGGACGGCCGGGTCGAGGTTGCCCTGCAGCGCCTTGCCGGGGCCCACCCGGCGGGCGGCCTCGTCCAGCGGGACGCGCCAGTCGACGCCCACGACGTCGGCGCCCGCCTCGCCCATCAGGCCGAGCAGCTCGCCCGTACCGACACCGAAGTGGATGCGCGGTACGCCGTACCCCTCGACCGCCCGGAACACCTTCGCCGAGGCCGGCATGACCGACCGGCGGTAGTCGGCGGGGGCGAGGGCGCCGACCCAGGAGTCGAAGAGCTGGATCGCGGAGGCGCCGGCCTCGATCTGGACCTTCAGGAAGGCGGCGGTGATGTCGGCGAGCCGGTCCAGCAGGTCGGCCCACAGCTCGGGGTCGCCGTACATGAGGGCCTTGGTGTGCTCGTGGTTGCGCGACGGGCCGCCCTCGACGAGGTAGCTCGCGAGGGTGAAGGGCGCGCCCGCGAAGCCGATCAGCGGGGTGGCGCCGAGCTCGCCGGTCAGCATGCCGATGGCCTCGGTGACGTACCGGACGTCGTCGGGGGTGAGGGCGCGCAGGCGGTCGAGGTCGGCGCGGCGTCGAATCGGTTCGGCGACGACGGGGCCGACGCCCGGCTTGATGTCGAGGTCGATGCCGATGGCCTTCAGCGGGACGACGATGTCGCTGAAGAAGATCGCGGCGTCGACCTTGTGCCGCCGTACCGGCTGAAGGGTGATCTCGGTGACCAGCTCGGGCCGCATGCACGACTCCAGCATGGGGATGCCTTCCCGGACCTTCAGGTACTCGGGCAGCGACCGTCCCGCCTGCCGCATGAACCACACGGGCGTGTGCGGCACGGGCTCGCGCCTGCACGCCTTCAGGAACGCGGAGTCGTAGGTCTTCGTCTGCTGGGCGCCCGAAGGGCTGTCGTTGGCACTCACGCCCCGAATCTTCGCATGTACGGCCAAGCGGCTCGCGTGGTGAGGGTGTCCCTCCCTGCGCGAGGCCGTCCTTCCGCCTACTCTTCCCCGCATGGCTGCGGCTCAGGGACAGTTCTCCGATCACTCCGACGACGCCGAAGGAACGAACGACAGGGAGGGTACGTCCGTGCCGCCCGCCTTCCGGCTGGCGGTCGACGCGCTGCGCGGGGCGCGGCTGCGGCCGGAGATCGAGGTCGAACCGTCCCGGCCGCCGCAGCGGCTCGCCCCGTACGCGTACGCCCTGGAGGCGGCGGTCGTCGAGGGCGAGGAGGACCTGGCGGACGGCCGCCTCGTGCTGCTGCACGACCCGGCCGGTCACGAGGCGTGGCAGGGCACCTTCCGGCTGGTGACGCTGGTGCGGGCGGAGCTGGAGCCCGAGATGGCGGCCGACCCGCTGCTGCCGGAGGTGTCCTGGTCGTGGCTGACGGGCGCGCTGGAGGCGCGGGGCCTGTCGTACGAGGAGGCTTCGGGCACCGTCACCCGTGCGGGGTCTCACTACTTCGGTGGACTCGCGGAGCGCCGCCCGGCGACGCAGATCGAGATCCGGGCGTCCTGGACGCCGCGCGAGGGCCGGGGCGGGGTGCCGGACACGGCGGCGCACCTGGCGGCCTGGTGCGACCTGCTGTGCCAGATCGCGGGCCTGCCGCCCTCGGTCGCGGGTCCGCTGGACCAGGGCTCGGCGGCCGTGGTCTCCCTCCCCCAACGCCGCGGCCCCCAACATCCGTAGGGCTCCGCCCTCCGTGCCACCCGGTTCCACCCTGCGGGAACCTCACCCACCGCCCGAGGCTCCCGGGTCGCCCCGCTGTGGGCGGTCGTCCTGCTTGGGGTCCCCCCTCGTGGGCGCTTGGCAGCCCCCCGTTGTGGGCAGTCCGCTGGGGGTCCCCCGTTGTGGGCAATCGTCCCGCAGGGCGGTGCCTCCCCCCGTTGTGGGCAATCGTCCCGCAAGGCGGGACGGGTGGGCACAACGGGGCGGGGCGGTGCCCTTGCGGCGGCTCCACCCGGGGCGGTGCCCGTTCCTGGTTGCCCCCGGGGCGGTGCCCCCGCCGGTGGCGCCATGCGGCTCGGTGCCTGCCGGTGCGTGGGGGGCGTGGCCCCTCCGGGCTCGTCTCCTCGAGGCCGGCGGCCTTGGGCACGCGAAAGGGAGCCCAACCTGCGCCGCCAACCTCTGCGGGGACGACCCTGCACGGCCCCACCCCGGCCGCCGTCCGACTGCGGGCCGGTGCGTGGCCGGTACGGGCTGGGCGTGCCCTGGCGGGGGCGCCGGGCGCGTAGGCTGCGCGACCTGCCGTGGGGCCGTACCGGCGCCCGGGGCGCGGCCCGCCGGTGGCGGCGGGCGCCCCGCGTGGGATGGGGCGCTCGTAGGATGATCGATCGCCCGTCCGAATTGCCCCAATTGTTACTCACTAAATCGTGATCTTCCCCTAAAGGCGGACGGTCGGGCTGCCGAAGAGGTCTGTGACCCTTCAAACACGGTTCGCCCCGGCTTCTTCCCCGAGCCGGCTGTGTCCCGCACCTTCCCAGGAGGCCTGGTGTCCGTTCTCCTCGAGCAGCCCGCAAGCCTGGTCGCCTACCGCCCGAACAAGCCGACGGCCATGGTCGTCGTGGCCGACCCGCGCGTCCGCTCCACCGTCACCCGCCACCTGTGGGCCCTCGGAGTGCGTGACGTGATCGAGGCGTCGTCCATCGCGGAGGCTCGTCCCCGCGTCGGCAGCCCGCGCGACATCTGCGTTGCCGACGTCCATCTGCCCGATGGCTCCGGGCTCACCCTGCTGTCCGAGACCCGTGCCGCCGGCTGGCCCAACGGGCTCGCCCTTTCGGCGGCCGACGACATCGGCGCCGTACGCAACGCGCTCGCCGGCGGCGTCAAGGGCTACGTCGTCACCGGTACGCGGACGAACATCGGCCACCCGACCCGTCCCGGCGCCGCCCCCATCGGCGCCGCGGCCGCCCGGCTGCACCGCCGCCCCCCGGGTGCCCCGAGCCACCCGGGCGGTTACCGGGAGCTCTCCGGCCGCGAGGTCGAGGTGCTGCGGCTGGTCGCCGAGGGCCAGTCGAACAAGGCGATCGGCGTATCGATGGGCCTGTCCGCGCTGACCGTCAAGAGCCACCTGGCCCGTATCGCCCGCAAGCTCGGCACCGGCGACCGGGCCGGAATGGTCGCCGTGGCACTTCGTACGGGAATCATCCACTGACCGGTTCACCTCACCCCCGCGCCCGTCGACGGAACGTTCCGTCGACGGGCGCTTGCCGTTCACAGATACCCTTGACAGGTGACCGACGCCCAAGAGACCGCAGCAGAGACAGCACTGCGCACCACCGGGGGCGGCCCTCCGGACGACGGCGTCGCAGACGGCGTAGTCGAAGAGACGCCGATCCCCTTGCTCGAGCCCCGCGAGGGCATCCCGCCCGTGGTGGCCGACGAGCATGCCCTCGCCCAGGTGATCGCCGCGTTCGCGCGCGGCACCGGCCCCGTCGCCGTCGACGCCGAGCGCGCGTCAGGCTACCGCTACGGCCAGCGGGCCTACCTCGTACAGCTGCGCCGCGAGGGCGCGGGCAGCGCGCTGATCGACCCGGTCGGCTGCCCCGACCTGTCCGCGCTCGGCGAGGCTCTGGACGGCGCCGAGTGGATCCTGCACGCCGCGACCCAGGACCTGCCGTGCCTGCGCGAAATAGGCATGGTTCCCAGCCGGCTGTTCGACACCGAGCTGGCCGGCCGGCTCGCCGGCTTCCCGCGCGTCGGTCTCGGCGCGATGGTCGAGTCGGTGCTGGGCTACGCCCTGGAGAAGGGCCACTCGGCGGTGGACTGGTCCACCCGCCCGCTGCCCGAGCCCTGGCTCCGGTACGCCGCGCTGGACGTCGAGCTGCTCGTCGACCTGCGTGACGCACTGGAGAAGGAGCTGGACCGGCAGGGCAAGCTGGAGTGGGCGTACCAGGAGTTCGACGCGATCGCCTCCGCCCCGCCGCCCCCGCCCCGCAAGGACCCCTGGCGCCGGACGTCCGGCATGCACAAGGTCCGTCGGCGCCGCCAGATGGCGGTCGTACGGGAGCTGTGGACGGCCCGCGACCGGATCGCGCAGCGGCGTGACGTGTCGCCCGGCAAGGTGCTCAGCGACGCCGCGATCGTCGAGGCCGCCCTCGCCCTGCCGGCCCATGTGCAGGCGCTCACCGCGCTGCCCGGCTTCGGGCACCGCATGGGGCGCCGCCAGCTGGAGCAGTGGCAGGCGGCGGTGGACCGGGCGAAGGCGCTGCCGGACGCCGAACTGCCGCAGCCCGGCCAGACGGTGCAGGGCCCGCCCCCGCCGCGCGCCTGGGCGGACAAGGACCCGGAGGCCGCGGCGCGCCTCTCGGCCGCCCGTACGGCCGTGTCGGCGCTCGCCGAGTCGCTGAACCTGCCGCCCGAGAACCTGATCACGCCCGACACGGTGCGCCGGGTGTGCTGGGAGCCGCCTGCCGAGGTCACGGCCGAGTCGGTCGCGGGCGCGCTCGCCGGGTACGGTGCGCGGCCCTGGCAGATCGAGCAGGTCACGCCGGTGCTCGCGGCGGCCCTGGACGGCGCGAAGGCGTAGACGGAGACAAAGAAGGGTGCCCCCTCCGGCGGAGGGGGCACCCTTCTCTCGCAGCCACGCGGTGTGACGTTCACCGCTCCGGGCGGGGGGACTGTGCAGCATGGTTACCCGTAAGTAGCATGGGGCGTATCAAGCGCGCGCTTAGCCGCGTGCCGCAGCAGTGCAGTGCCATCCCGCACCTGGAGGAGAGCCATCGTGCCTCGTACCGTCAGGGACGTCGTCTTCGTCGACGGCGTCCGCACCCCGTTCGGCAAGGCGGGCCCGAAGGGCATCTACCACGAGACCCGCGCCGACGATCTCGTCGTGAAGGCCATCCGGGAGCTGCTGCGCCGCAACCCCGGTCTGGACCCGGCGAAGATCGACGAGGTCGCCATCGCCGCGACCACGCAGATCGGCGACCAGGGCCTGACCCTGGGCCGCACGGCGGGCATCCTCGCGGGTCTGCCGCAGTCCGTGCCCGGCTACTCCATCGACCGCATGTGCGCGGGCGCCCTGACCGCCGTGACGTCGGTCGCCGGCTCGATCGCCTTCGGCGCGTACGACGCCGTCATCGCCGGTGGTGTCGAGCACATGGGCCGCCACCCGATGGGCGAGGGCGTCGACCCCAACCCGCGGTTCGTCAGCGAGAAGCTGGTCGACGAGTCCGCCCTGTTCATGGGCATGACCGCCGAGAACCTGCACGACCGCTACCCGCACATCACCAAGCAGCGCGCCGACGAGTACGCGGTGCGCAGCCAGGAGAAGGCCGCCAAGGCGTACGCCAACGGCAAGATCCAGCAGGACCTGGTGCCGATCTCGGTGCGCCGCACCAACGCGGAGGCCGGCGAGACCGGCTGGGGCCTGGTCACCGCCGACGAGCCGATGCGCCCGGGCACCACCCTGGAGAGCCTGGCCGGCCTGAAGACGCCGTTCCGTACGCACGGCCGCGTCACCGCCGGTAACGCCGCCGGTCTCAACGACGGCGCCACCGCCTCGATCATCGCGTCCGAGGACTTCGCCCGCGAGAACAGCCTGCCGGTCAAGATGCGCCTCGTCTCGTACGCCTTCGCCGGCGTCGAGCCGGAGGTCATGGGCTACGGCCCGATCCCGGCGACCGAGAAGGCCCTGGCCAAGGCCGGCCTGTCGATCGAGGACATCAACCTCTTCGAGATCAACGAGGCCTTCGCCGTCCAGGTCCTGGCCTTCCTCGACCACTACGGCATCGCCGACGACGACGCGCGCGTCAACCAGTACGGCGGCGCCATCGCCTTCGGCCACCCGCTCGCCTCCTCCGGCGTACGTCTGATGACGCAGCTGGCGCGGCAGTTCGAGGAGCAGCCGGAGGTCCGTTACGGCCTCACCACGATGTGCGTCGGCTTCGGCATGGGCGCCACGGTCATCTGGGAAAACCCCCACTGGGAGGGCAAGTGAGCACCACCGCTGAGCTGTTGAAGGGTGCGGCCGAGCTGTTCCCGGACGAGGTCGTCACCAGCGCCCACGTACGCCACTTCGACCTGCCGTTCGGGGCGGGCCGGTTCGCGCTGATCACGCTGGACAACGGCTTCGACCACACCAAGCCGACCACCTTCGGCCCGCAGTCGCTGGCAAACCTCAACACCGCCATCGACCAGGTCGAGAAGGAGGCGGCCGAGGGCACCATCGTCGGTGTCGGCATCACCGGCAAGCCCTTCATCTTCGCCGTCGGCGCCGACCTCAAGGGCGTCGAGCTGCTGAAGCGCCACGAGGACGCGCTGGCCATCGGCAAGGGCGGCCACGACGTCTTCAAGCGCCTGTCGGCGCTGGCCGTGCCGACCTTCGCGTACTACAACGGCGCGGCGATGGGCGGCGGTGTCGAGGTCGGTCTGCACTGCACCTACCGCACCGTGTCCGCCGCGCTGCCGGCGTTCTCGCTGCCCGAGGTCTTCCTCGGCCTGGTGCCCGGCTGGGGCGGTTGCACGATCCTGCCGAACCTGATCGGTGCCGACCGCGCGGTCTCGGTGATCATCGAGAACTCGCTCAACCAGAACAAGCAGCTCAAGGGCGCGCAGGTCTACGAGCTCGGCATTGCCGACGCGATCTTCGAGGGCGCGGACTTCCTGGAGCAGTCGCTGCTGTGGACCGCGTCCGTCCTCAAGGGCGAGATCGTGGTCGAGCGTGCCGACGTCGACCGCGGCGAGGGCTGGGACGCGGCGGTCGCGCGTGGCCGGTTCATCGCGGACTCCAAGGTGCACGGTGCGGCCCCGGCCGCGTACCGCGCCCTGGACATCATCGAGGCGGCCAAGGACGGCGACCTGCAGAAGGGCTTCGACGCCGAGGACACCGCGCTCGCCGACCTCATCATGGGCGGCGAACTGCGCGCCGGCATCTACGCCTTCAACCTGGTCCAGAAGCGCGCCAAGCGCCCGGCCGGTGCCCCGGACAAGAGCCTGGCCCGCCCGGTCACCAAGGTCGGCGTCGTCGGCGCGGGCCTGATGGCCTCGCAGCTGGCGCTGCTGTTCCTGCGCCGCCTGGAGGTGCCGGTCGTCCTGACCGACATCGACCAGGAGCGTGTCGACAAGGGTGTGGGGTACGTCCACGCCGAGATCGACAAGCTGCTCGGCAAGGGCCGCGTCAACCAGGACAAGGCCAACCGCCTCAAGGGCCTGGTGAGCGGTGTCCTCGACAAGGCCGAGGGCTTCGCGGACGCGGACTTCATCATCGAGGCCGTGTTCGAGGAGATGTCGGTCAAGCAGAAGGTGTTCGCGGAGGTCGAGGCGGTCGCCCCGGCACACGCGATCCTCGCCACCAACACCTCGTCGCTGTCGGTGTCGGAGATGGCCTCCAAGCTCCAGCACCCGGAGCGTGTGGTCGGCTTCCACTTCTTCAACCCGGTCGCGATCCTCCCGCTCCTGGAGATCGTCCGCGGCGAGAAGACCGACGACGCCTCGCTCGCCACCGCCTTCGGCGTGGCGAAGAAGCTCAAGAAGACCGCGGTCCTCACCAAGGACGCCCCGGCGTTCGTCGTGAACCGCATCCTCACCCGCTTCATGGGCGAGATCCAGAACGTCATCGACGAGGGCACCCCCGTCGAGACCGCGGAGAAGGCCATCGAGCCGCTCGGTCTGCCGATGTCGCCGCTGGTGCTCCTGGAGCTGGTCGGCCCGGCGATCGGTCTTCACGTCTCGGAGACCCTGAACCGCGCCTTCCCGGACCGCTTCAAGGTCTCCCCGAACCTCAAGGCCGTCGTCGAGGCCGGCAAGCGCGGCTTCTACGTCTACGACTCGGGCAAGCCCGAGCTCGACCCCGAGGTCGCGGCGCTGCTGAAGCAGGGCGATGTCGTCCTGACCGAGCAGCAGGTGCGGGACCGCGTCCTGGACGCGGTGGCGCAGGAGATCGGCCTGATGCTGGACGAGGGCGTCGTCGCCGAGGCCCAGGACATCGACCTCTGCCTGATCACGGGCGCCGGCTGGCCCTTCCACCTGGGCGGCATCACGCCGTACCTGGACCGCGAGGGCGTCTCGGAGCGCGTGAACGGCAAGCGTTTCCTGCCGCAGGGCGTGGCGAGCGTCCCGGCGTAACCGCACACGGCGACGGGCCGCGGGGGATGTCCCCTGCGGCCCGTCCGCCGTTTCCGCCCCCCCACCGACCCGCAGACGGCCACCGGCCGGGATGGGGCCGCGCCCCCCACTCCACGGTCCGCAGACGGCCACCGGCCGGGATGGAGCCGTGCCTCCGTTCCCACCGCCCGCAGATGGCCACCGGCCGGGGTGGGGCCGTGCAGGGTCGCCCCCGCAGAGGTTGGCGGCCTCGAAACGGCTCCCAAGCCTCGTACCCAAGGCCGCCGGCCTCGAGGAGGTGAGCCCGGAGGGGCCACGCCCCCCACCCCCCGGCAGGCCGCCGACCCGCACGGCACCGGAGCGAACCGGGAACGGGCACCGCCCCGAGAGGAACCGCCACAAGGGCACCGCCCCGGTCCCGTTGTGCCCACCCGTCCCGCCCTGCGGGACGATTGCCCACAACGGGGAGCGGGAGGCACCGCCCGGAGGGGCGACTGGCCACAACGGGGCTGGGAGCCGTGCCCGGTGGGCGGCCGGCGCCGGGGCGAGGGACAGTGGATGCGGGTGAACCCGCGGGGCCGGGCCGGGCCGGTCAGGACTCGGGTTCCGCGAGGGCGGCGAGGAGGTGCTCGCCGTATTTGGCGAGTTTGTTCTCGCCCACGCCGCTGACGCCGCCCAGCTCCGCGAGGGTCGAGGGCGGGGCGGCGGCGATCTGGCGGAGGGTGGCGTCGTGGAAGATGACGTACGCGGGGACTCCCTGCTCCTTCGCCGTCGCCGCGCGCCAGGCGCGGAGCCGTTCGAAGACCGGCAGCGCCTCCTCGGGGAGGTCGGCGACCGGGGCCCGCTTGGGCGCCTTGGCCGCGCGGGCCGGGCGGTCCGGTTCGCTGCGCAGCAGGACCTCGCGGCGGCCGCCGAGGACGTCGGCGGAGGTGTCGGTCAGGACGAGCGTGCCGTAGTCGCCCTCGACGGCGAGGAGACCCTGGGCGAGGAGCTGGCGTACGACGCCGCGCCACTGGGACTCGTTCAGCTCGGTGCCGATGCCGAAGACGCTCAGGGCGTCGTGGTCGAACTGGATGACCTTCGCCGTCTTGCGGCCGAGCAGGATGTCGATGATCTGGCCCGCGCCGAACTTCTGGTTCCGCTCCCGCTTGAGGCGTACGACCGTCGACAGCAGCTTCTGCGCGGCGATCGTGCCGTCCCAGGACTTCGGGGGCGACAGGCAGGTGTCGCAGTTGCCGCAGGCGGTGGACTCCTGGCCGAAGTACGCCAGCAGCCGCACCCGGCGGCACTCGACCGTCTCGCACAGGGCGAGCATGGCGTCGAGGTGCGCGGCGAGCCGACGGCGGTGCTCGGCGTCGCCCTCGGAGCCGTCGATCATCTTGCGCTGCTGGACGACGTCCTGGAGCCCGTACGCCAGCCAGGCCGTGGAGGGCAGGCCGTCCCGGCCGGCGCGGCCGGTCTCCTGGTAGTAGCCCTCCACCGACTTCGGCAGGTCGAGGTGGGCGACGAAGCGTACGTCGGGCTTGTCGATGCCCATGCCGAAGGCGATCGTCGCGACGACGACGAGTCCGTCCTCGCGGAGGAACCGCGACTGGTTCTCGGCGCGGGTGCGGGCGTCGAGGCCCGCGTGGTAGGGGACGGCGGCGATGCCGTTCTCCACCAGGAACGCCGCCGTCTTCTCGACGGACGCCCGGGACAGGCAGTACACGATGCCCGCGTCGCCCGCGTGCTCGCCGCGGATCAGCTCCAGCAGCTGCCGCTTGGGCTCGTTCTTCGGGGCGATGCGGTACTGGATGTTGGGGCGGTCGAAGCTCGCCACGAAGTGCCGGGCGCCGGTGAGGTTCAGCCGGGTGGCGATCTCGGCGTGGGTGGCCCGGGTGGCGGTCGCCGTCAGGGCGATGCGCGGCACGTCCGGCCACCGCTCGTGGAGGGTGGACAGCTGGAGGTAGTCGGGGCGGAAGTCGTGGCCCCACTGGGCGACACAGTGCGCCTCGTCGATGGCGAACAGCGAGATCGTGCCGCGCCGGAGCAGCTGGAGCGTCGACTCGACCCGCAGTCGCTCCGGCGCCAGGTACAGCAGGTCCAGCTCACCGGCGGCGAACTCGGCCTCGACCAGCCGCCGCTCGTCCAGGTCCTGCGTGGAGTTGAGGAACCCGGCCCGTACCCCGGCCGCCCGCAGCGCGTCGACCTGGTCCTGCATGAGGGCGATCAGCGGCGAGACGACGACCCCGACGCCCGGGCGGACCAGCGCGGGGATCTGGTAGCACAGCGACTTGCCGCCGCCGGTCGGCATGAGGACCAGGGCGTCACCGCCGCCCACCACGTGCTCGATGATCTCCCGCTGCTCGCCGCGAAAGGAGTCGTAGCCGAAGACCTTGCCCAGCACCCGCAGGGCGTGGTCGGTCTCGTGGTCCACGTGGTCGTCGCCGGGGGAAGTCATCCGGCGATTCTACGAGCGGCCGCCCCGAACGGCCCAAACGGCGAACGGGGCGGCCGACTGTCTGGTAGGGCTGCGGCCCGCGCTACGGGGCCTTCGTGCTCGCCGCGCGCACGCGACCGCCCAGGCGGCTCCGGGGGCGTCCGTACACGAAGTACACGACGACACCGGCGGCCATCCAGACCGCGAAGCGGAACCACGTCTCGCCCGGCAGGTTGAGCATCAGCCACACCGACGCGGCGACCGAGAGGATCGGGATGAACGGCACCCACGGGGTGCGGAACGCGCGGTGCAGGTCGGGGCGGGTGCGGCGCAGGATGATCACGCCGAGGGCGACGACGACGAACGCGAAGAGCGTGCCGATGTTCACCAGGGTCGCCAGCTCGTTGATGCTGGTGAAGCCGGCGATGATGGCGATCAGCACGCCGAGGAGGATGGTGGGGCGGTACGGGGTGCGGAACTTCGGGTGTGTGACGGAGAAGAACCGCGGCAGCAGCCCGTCGCGGCTCATCGCGAAGAACACCCGGGTCTGGCCGAGGAGCAGGATCAGGCACACCGTGGTCAGGCCGACGGCGGCGCCGAAGCTGATCACACCGGCGTAGAAGGGGTGCCCGGTCGCCTTGAAGGCGTCGGCCAGCGGGGCGCTCACCGACAGCTGGCTGTAGTGCTGCATACCGGTGACGACGAGCGAGACGGCGACGTAGAGGATGGTGCAGATGAAGAGCGAGCCGAGGATGCCGCGCGGCATGTCCCGCTGCGGCAGCTTGGTCTCCTCGGCGGCGGTGGCCACCACGTCGAAGCCGATGAAGGCGAAGAAGACGACGGACGCGGCGGTGAAAATGCCCATGACGCCGAAGTTCGTCGGCTCGTAACCGAAGATCGTCTGGACCAGCGGCGCGTCCCAGCCGGAGGAGGCCGGCGGGGTGACGGGGTCGGGGATGAACGGCGAGTAGTTGTCGCCGACGATGAAGAACAGGCCGGCGATGATCACGATCATGACCACGGTGACCTTGATGGCCACGACGAGGGCCGTGATGTTGGCGGACAGCTTCATGCCGAGCACCAGGATCACCGTCAGGACCAGCACCAGCAGGAAGGCCAGGAGGTCGAAGGTGCCGCCCGCCACGTCCGGCCCCTGCAGCCCGGCGGGCAGGTGCCAGTCCACGTTGTCCATCAGTGAGCGTACGTAGCCGGACCAGCCGACGGCGACCACCGCGGTGCCGAGGGCGAACTCCAGGACGAGGTCCCAGCCGATGATCCAGGCCGGCAGCTCGCCGAGGGAGGCGTACGCGAAGGTGTACGCCGACCCGGCCACCGGGACGGTCGAGGCGAACTCCGCGTAACAGAGGGCGGCCAGCGCGCAGACGATGCCCGCCGTGACGAAGGCGAGGGCCGTGGCCGGGCCGGCGGTCTCCTTGGCCACCTTTCCGGTGAGGACGAAGATGCCCGTGCCGATGATGACGCCGACGCCGAAGACCGTCAGGTCCCAGGCGGACAGCGACTTCTTGAGTGCGTGCTCGGGCTCCTCGGTGTCCTGGATCGACTGCTCGATGCTCTTTGTCCGGAACATCCCGGTGTCGCGTGATTGCTGGCCCATACTCACCGGCGTACCTCCGTAGCCATCGGCCTCTGTCGCCCATGATCGAGAGGGGTGCGGGACTGCGCCCGTCCTGAGGGGCCCTTTCACACGAAAGGACCGGCCGGAAACCCCTCGGGGTACTCCGACCGGTCCAATGGCGGGATGCGGGGACGTCAGTCGCGGGCGGCTTCGATCTCCGCGTCCTCGTCCTCGTACCGGCCGTCCAGCTTGGAGACCAGGCCGGTGACCTGGCGGGCGATGTCGGGGGCGGTCAGCCCGATCTCGGCCATGACCTCCTTGCGGGAGGCGTGGTCGAGGAAGCGCGGCGGGATACCGAAGTCGCGCAGCGGTACGTCGACGCCCGCGTCGCGCAGCGCCTGGGCGACCGCGCAGCCGACGCCGCCGACGCGGCCGTTGTCCTCGACGGTGACGACGACGCGGTGGCGGTCGGCGAGCGGCGCCATGGCCTCGTCGACCGGCTTGACCCAGCGCGGGTCGACGACGGTGGTGGAGATGCCCTGCTTGTCGAGCAGGTCGGCGATCTCCAGGCACATGGGCGCGAGCGCGCCGACGGAGACCAGCAGGACGTCGGGCCGGTCCGTGCCGGCCTCGCGCAGCACGTCCATGCCGCCGATACGGCCCATGGCCTCGACGGCCGGGCCGACCGCGCCCTTGGAGTAGCGCACGACGGTCGGCGCGTCGTCGACCTCGACGGCCTCGCGCAGCTGGGCGCGGACCTGGTCGGCGTCGCGCGGGGCGGCGATCCGGATGCCGGGGACGACCTGGAGGATCGACATGTCCCACATGCCGTTGTGGGAGGCGCCGTCGGTGCCGGTGATGCCGGCCCGGTCGAGGACGAACGTCACTCCGCAGTTGTGCAGGGCGACGTCCATCAGGACCTGGTCGAAGGCGCGGTTGAGGAACGTCGCGTACACCGCGAAGACCGGGTGGAGCCCGCCGGTGGCGAGGCCGGCCGCGGAGACGGCGCCGTGCTGCTCGGCGATGCCGACGTCGTACACCCGGTCGGGGAAGGCCTTGGCGAACTTGTCGAGGCCCACCGGCTGCAGCATGGCGGCGGTGATGGCGACGATGTCCTCGCGCTCGTGGCCGAGCTTGACCATCTCGTCGGCGAAGACGCCGGTCCAGTCGGCGCCGGAGGAGGAGATCGGCAGGCCGGTGTCCGGGTGGATCTTGCCGACGGCGTGGAAGCGGTCGGCCTCGTCGGCGAGGGCGGGCTGGTAGCCGCGGCCCTTCTCGGTGAGGCAGTGCACGATGACCGGGCCGCCGAACCGCTTGGCGCGGGTCAGGGCGGACTCCAGGGCCTCGATGTCGTGGCCGTCGATGGGGCCGACGTACTTCAGGCCGAGGTCCTCGAACATGCCCTGCGGGGCGATGAAGTCCTTCAGGCCCTTCTTGGCGCCGTGCAGCGTCTCGTACAGCGGCTTTCCGACAACCGGCGTGCGGTCGAGGATCTCCTTCGTACGGGCGAGGAAGCGCTCGTAGCCGTCGGTGGTACGGAGGGTGGCGAGGTGGTTGGCGAGGCCGCCGATCGTCGGGGCGTAGGAGCGCTCGTTGTCGTTGACGACGATGACGAGCGGGCGGTCCTTGGCCTCGGCGATGTTGTTGAGCGCCTCCCAGGCCATACCGCCGGTGAGGGCTCCGTCGCCGATGACGGCGACGACGTGGTCGTCCTTCTCCAGGACCTCGTTGGCCTTGGCGAGGCCGTCGGCCCAGCCGAGGACGGTGGAGGCGTGGCTGTTCTCGATGACGTCGTGCTCGGACTCGGCGCGCGCAGGGTAGCCGGACAGGCCGCCCTTCATCTTCAGCTTGGAGAAGTCCTGGCGGCCGGTGAGCAGCTTGTGGACGTAGGACTGGTGGCCGGTGTCCCAGAGGATCTTGTCCTTCGGGGACTCGAAGACGCGGTGCAGGGCGATGGTCAGCTCGACCACGCCGAGGTTCGGCCCGAGGTGCCCGCCGGTCTTGGAGACGGCGTCCACCAGGAAGGACCGGATCTCCGCGGCCAGCTGGTCCAGCTGCTCCGGGGAGAGCCGGTCGAGATCGCGCGGGCCCGTGATACGGGTCAGCAGAGCCACCCGTGCCTCCTTGCGTGTTGAGCTGGTCGAGCTGCCGATTTTGTCGAGTCTAATGTTCCGCCCCGGACGATGGTCATCGGGCGGTGCGTAATGCGTCAGCCATTGGCTCAGACGCAGCAATGCCCGGCGCCGGTTGAGGGCGCCGGGCATTGCGAGGGTCACACTATGCGCGACCAGCGGTCTTCTGCGTACGGCGGGAGACCGAGTCGATCACGACGGCGGCGAGGAGCACCGCGCCGGTGATCATGTACTGGATCTCCGAGGCCATACCCAGCATGTTCAGGCCCTGCTGGATCGACTGAATCACGATCATGCCCAGCAGCGCGGACCAGACCTTGCCGCGGCCGCCGAAGAGGCTGGTGCCGCCGATGACGGCCGCCGCGATGACGAGCATCAGGGTGTTGCCGCCACCCAGGCTCTTGGTGGCACCGCCGGAGAGGCTGGCCACGAAGAGGCCGCCGAAGGCGGCGAGCAGGCCGGAGAGGCCGAAGACCAGGATCCGGACGCGGTCGACGTTGATACCGGCGCGGCGGGCCGCCTCGGCGTTGCCGCCGACCGCGAAGACCTGCCGGCCGAAGGTGGTGCGGCGGGCGACGAAGTCGGCGACGACCAGGACGGCGAGGAAGAGCACCAGGGCGAGCGGCAGGCCGCGGGCGCCGGCGGGCTCGTTCAGGACGTACGCGACGACGAAGCAGAGCACCGCGACGACCCCGGCGCGCAAGCCGATCTCGCTGACCGGGCGGGCCGGCAGGGCGGCCGCCTTGCGGCGCTTGCTGTCCAGCAGTAGCGACGCGGCGTAGGCGAGGACGGCGACCAGGGCGAGGCCGTAGGCGGCGGCCTTGTCCTCGAAGTAGTAGCCGGTCAGGTGCTCGACGACGCTGCCGGTGGGGGCGTTGATGGAGCCTTCCTGGCCCATGAGCCAGATCTGCAGGCCGCTCCAGCCGAGGAAGCCGGCGAGCGTCACGACGAACGCCGGTACGCCGATCTTGGCGAAGAAGAAGCCGTGGAGCAGGCCGAGCGCGAGGCCGGAGAGGACGGCGATCGCGACGGCGAGCCAGTCGTTCATGCCGTTGCTCACATTGAGCACGGCCCAGACGGCGGCGCCGACGCCCGCGACGGAACCGACCGACAGGTCGATCTCACCGAGGATCAGGACGAAGACGATGCCGACCGCCATGATGCCGAGGCCGGAGGTGTAGACGGCGATGTTGGCGACGGAGCTGGCGGACAGGAAGTTGCTGTTCTGGGACTGGAAGACGATCGCGATGACGATCAGGCCGATGAAGACCGGGAGGGAGCCCAGCTCACCGCCGCGCACCTTGCGGGTGAACTCGGTCCAGTAGCCCTTGAGGCCCTCCTCGCGTACGAGAAGGCGGGGGTCGACGGCCGGGATCGGGGCGGCGGAGCCCTGGGTCTCGTTCTCGGGGGTCTTGGTGAGGTCGCTCACTTCGCGTCCTCCTTCGTGGCCGTACGCGCCTGCCGGCGGGTCACGGCGTTGTCCGTGGCGCCGGTGATCGCGGCGATGATCGTTTCGTGGGTGGTGTCCTTGACGTCGAAGACACCGTTGTTGCGGCCCAGGCGGAGGACGGCGACCTTGTCGGCGACAGCGCGCACATCGGCCATGTTGTGGCTGATGAGGATGACGCCGTGACCGCGGTCGCGCAGCCGCTCGACCAGGTCGAGGACCTGGGCGGTCTGCTCGACGCCCAGGGCGGCGGTCGGCTCGTCCAGGATGACGATCTTGGGGTCGCCGATCAGGGCGCGGGCGATGGCCACGACCTGGCGCTGACCGCCGGAGAGCGAGGCGACGGGGATGCGGACGCTGGGGATGCGGATGGACAGGGTGTCCAGCAGCTCCTTGGCGCGCTTCTCCATCGCGATCTCGTCGAGGACGGAGAGGCTCTTCAGCTCGCTGCCGAGGAAGAGGTTGGCGACGACGTCGAGGTTGTCGCAGAGGGCCAGGTCCTGGTAGACGGTGGCGACCCCGAGGTCCTGGGCGTCGTTCGGCCGGTTGATCCTGACCGCGTTGCCCTCCCATTCGATGGCGCCTTCATCGATGGGGTGGACCCCCGAGATGGTCTTGACGAGCGTCGACTTGCCGGCGCCGTTGTCGCCGACCAGGGCGACGACCTCACCGGCGTGGATCTCCAGGTCTACGTCGGTCAGCGCCTGGACGGCGCCGAACCGCTTGGAGACTCCGCGCAACGCCAGCACGGGCGTAGCGGACACGTGAATCATCTCCTTCGCCGCCTGTCCGGCGGGGATGGTGGTACGTGGAGCTTGGGGGGTGGACGGAAGGCTGAACCGACACCTGCCGCGGCCCGGCCGGAGGCCGGGGCCGGTGGCCGGGTGGCCGTGGCCGTGACCGGGTGGCCGTGGCCGGGTGGCCGAGGCTGAGGCCGCTGCCCGCGGCCGGTTGGCCGACTGTCGGGGACACTGGCTCCGGCCGTAGCCGGTGACCGGGGGCCGCCAGGGCGGGAGGCCCCGGGGGCCCCGGGGGAGTCCGGCGCCCGGCCGTGCTTGCGGGGCGTGGAGCGCGGGCGCCGGACCGGTCCGGGAGGGGGCGGGGCGGGGCGGGCTACTTGATGCCGGCCGCGGCGCAGGCCGCCTTGTACTCGGCCGTGCAGATGTCCGCGGCCTTGTAGACCTTGTCCGCGATGATCGTGGAGGCGATGTTCTCCTTGGTCACGATCTGCGCGTCGTACAGCTTGGCCGGGATGTCCTTGAACTCGCCGGTGAGGCTGGTGACCTTCGTCGGGGTCAGGTCGTCGATCTTCTCGCCCTTGAGCAGGCGGACCGCGATCTCCGCCGTGGTCTCGGCCTCCGGCTTGATCTGCTTGTAGATCGTGAAGGCCTGGTCACCCGTCAGGATGCGCTGGAGACCGGCGAGCTCGGCGTCCTGGCCGCCGACCGGGACCTTGATGCCCTGCTTCTTCAGGGCCGTGATGATGCCGCCGGCCATGCCGTCGTTGGCCGAGTAGACGCCCTGGAAGCCGTCCTTGCCCAGGGAGTCGATGGCGGCGCCCATCTTCTTGTTGGCCTCGTCCGGGGACCAGTCCGGGATGTCCTGCTCGTAGACGACCTTCTTGACGCCGGTGTCCAGGACGCTGTGCGCGCCCTTCTTGAACAGCGGGGCGTTCGGGTCGGTCGGCGAGCCGTTGATCATGACGACGTTGCTGTCCTTGGCCTTGGCGCCGAGCGCCTTGACCAGGCCCTCGCCCTGCAGGCGGCCGATCTTCTCGTTGTCGTACGACACGTACGCGGAGATCGGGCCCTCGGCGAGACGGTCGTACGCGACGACCTTGACGCCCTGCTTCTCCGCGCCCTGGACCCAGGACTTGGTGGCCTTGTAGTCGACCGAGTCGAGGATGATCACCTTGACGCCCTGCGTGACGAGCGCGTCGAACTGCTTCTTCTGGGTCTCGGTGTCCTGCGCGGCGTTGTTGTACTTGACCTCGCAGTCGTCGCACAGTTCCTTGATCTTCGCCTCGATGATCGGGCGGTCGAAGGTCTCGTAGCGGGTCGTCTTGTTCTCCGGCAGCAGCAGACCGATGGTCTTGCTGTCGCCTCCACTGCCGCCGGCGGTGTCGCCGCCGTCGCCCGCCTTGCCACAAGCGGCGAGGGAAGCGGCCATGGAAACCGCTGCCGTGCCTATGACGATGCGTCGCGTCATTGCGTTCATGTGGGGTTGCCTCCCTGACGAGGCCGCGACGTTGCGGCCGAGGTGGCTGGAAGTCAACTCGGCCGTAACGTCGTCGTCAAGGAGTAAATTGACAACGAGATGACAACGGTGCCATCCGTTATCTAAGTGAACGCAGGAGCGACCGGCGACAGGGCGCTCTCAAGAAGGGTCGAATCGCCCATTTCACTCAGTACGAGGGCGAGCGCGCCGAGCACCTCGGCGCGGCCGCCGAGGGCCCCCGGAGCGACCGACAGGTGCCGGGCGGCGCTGGGGATGGCGTACCGGGAGACCGACTCCCGGATGGGCCCGAGGACCAGTTCCCCGGCCTCGGCGAGGTCGCCGCCCAGGACGACGCGGCTGGGGTTGAGGAGATTGCACAGGTTGGCCACGCCGCTGCCGATGTGGCGGCCGACGTCCCCGATCACCCGGCGGCAGCCGGGGTCGCCCTCGCGCGCCAGCTGCACGACCCGCTCCATGGTCAGGTCCGCCCCGTGGCTGGGCTGGAGCAGCGGCAGGACGTAGCGGGCGGCGGTGAACGTCTCCAGGCAGCCGCGGTTGCCGCAGCGGCAGACGGGACCCGACTCGTCGAGCGTGATGTGGCCGATCTCCCCGGCGGTGCCGCCGGGGCCCCGGTAGATCTGCCCGTCGATCACCAGACCGGCGCCGACACCGCTGGCGACCTTGATGTACGCCAGGTCCTTGACGCCGCGCCCGCCGCCCCAGACCAGCTCGCCGAGCGCGCCGAGGTTGGCGTCGTTGTCGACGTACACCGGCACGCCGAGGCGGCCGGAGAGCTCCTCGCTGGGGTTGATGCCGGTCCAGCCCGGCAGGATCGAGGTGGAACCGAGGGTCCCGGAGGAGACGTCGATGGGGCCGGGTACGCCGAGGCCGACGCCGACCACCTTGTCCTGGCCGATCCCGGTGGCCGCGATCAGCCGCTTGACCAGCGCTTCCGCCCGGCCGAAGCCCTCCTCGGACGAGGCGTCGACATCGAGCGGCTCGGACTCCTCGGCGAGCACCTGGTGGGCCAGGTTGCCGACGGCGACCCGCAGGTGGGTGTGGCCGAAGTCGACGCCGATGACGATGCCGGCGTCGCCGCTGAGCGAGACGCTGCGGGCCCGGCGGCCGCCCGCGGAGGTGGGGGTCACCTCGACGGTGCCGCCGTCCTTGAGTTCCCGGACGATGTTGGAGACCGTGGCGGCGGAGAGGCCGGTGCTCCTGGCGATCTCCGCCTGGGTGAGCGAACCGGCCATACGCACCGCGCGCACGACCCGCTCGAGATTGGCCCGATGCAGAGATGTCTGCGACCCCGGAGTCTCCATCGACTCACTCACTCCTGCCGTTTTCTCCAACATGTGAACTCTAAGCTGAGCCTTTTGGGTTGGTCCCCGTCAAGACCTTGAGCGTTGTCGGCCTCTGATGAGCGAATGAGATGCGGAGGAAACGGATATTTACCTGCATGACGTACGGAAACGGCCCGTCGGGAGCAATCACTCCACCGACGAGCCGTTTCGGTTCGTGACGTGAACTACTTCAGCGCACCGGCCGTGAGACCGGACTGCACCTGACGCTGGAAGACCGAGTAGACGATCAGCACCGGCAGCATGGCAATCATCATTCCGGCCATCAGGGCGCCCCAGTCGTTCTCATAACCCTGCTGCAGGGCGATCATCGCCAGCCCCTGGGTGAGGACGTATTTGTCCTCCTGCTGATTGAGCACCATCGGCAGCAGGTACTGGTTCCACTGCCCCAGGAAGTTGAAGATCCCGATGCTGATCAGGCCGGGCTTGGCCATCGGCAGCATCACCTGGAAGAACGTCCGCGTGTGCGAGGCACCGTCGATCATCGCCGCCTCGGCCACCGAGGTCGGCAGCGTACGGAAGAACGCCGTCATGAAGAAGACGGTGAAGGGCAGCGAGTACGCGATGTAGACCAGGATCAGCCCGTGGTAGGTCGCCAGCAGCGAACTGCCCGGGAAGTCCCGCATGACGAAGAAGAGCGGAATGACCAGCATGAAGACCGGGAAGGACATGCCGGCGACGAACAGGTAGTAGATGAACCTGTTGCCGGGGAAGGTGAAGCGGGCCAGGACGTACGCGGCCATCGACCCCAGCACCATCGTGCCGATCACGGACCCGCCGACCACGATCGCCGTGTTGGTGAAGTACTGGCCCATGTTCGCGTCGTTCCACGCGTTGGACCAGTTCTCCCAGCGCAGGACCGTCGGCAGGCCCCACGGGTCGGTCAGGATGCCGTTGCTGTCCTTGAAGGCGCTCCATGCCACCCACAGCAGCGGCACGCCCACCATCAGCGCCCACACGACGAGGATGCCGTGGGAGAAGACGTTGAGCACCCCGCCCTCGGAGGTGCGGCCGGTCGTCGGGCCGAGCCGCCGGGTGACCTTGGCAGGCGTCGGGGACTCCTGCTTGGTCACCGCTTCGACCTCTTCGATCTCTTCGGTCGTCATCCGCCGTACCCCTAGTACTCGATCCGCTCACGGCGCGCGAAACGCATCGTGAGCACTGCGAACGTCATGGTGACGATGAGCATCGCGACGCCCATGGCGGAGGCGTAGCCGAACTGGCTGTCCCGGAAGGCCGTCAGGTACAGCCGCAGCGGCATGACGTCCGTGGCGCCGTCCGGGCCGCCCATGTTCACCGACATGATCTGGACCAGCGCGAAGGCGTCCAGGGCGATGATGCCCATGTACACCCAGCCGGTCTGGACCGTGTCCCACAGCAGCGGGAGGGTGATCCGGAAGAAGGTGTGGAAGCGGTTGGCGCCGTCGAGCAGGGCCGCCTCGTACATGTCCCGGGGGATGGAGGCCATCGCGGCGGAGAACAGCACCACGTAGAAACCGACGTGACCCCAGACCATGACCGCGCTGATGCACCACAGCGCGAGGCTCTTCTCCCCCAGCCAGGAGTTCTGCAGGCCCTCCAGGCCGACCGCACCCAGCAGGGAGTTGAGCATGCCGTCGTCCGGGTCGGGGTTGTAGATGTTGAACCAGATGACCGCGATGATCGTGATGGAGATGACCTGCGGGAAGAAGAAGACGAACTTGTAGAACTTCGAGCCGGCGACACCGGTGACGACTTCGTTCTTCCGCCGCCGGCCGCCCACATTCAGCATGAAGGCGAAGAAGAGGCCCAGCGCGAGCGTGACGACGGGGACGAGCGCCAGCATGTAGACGTTGTGGCGCAGCGCGTTCCAGAACTCGTCGCTCTCCCACAGCTTGCTGAAGTTGTCCAGGCCCACGAACTCCGCGGTGCCCACCAGACCGGACCAGTCGGTCATGGAGATCTGGAATGCCTGGACGAACGGCGAGATGACGAAAACGCCGTAAATGAGCAGAGGCAGGGCCAGGAAGCCCACGATGAATCGGTATTTGCCGTGTTGCATGGTGCTCCCCGGCCCTTCCCCTCGTCTGTCGAACTGTCAGGTCAGGCGGTCCGACATGTCACACGGTGCGCTTGAACTTGGTGACGGAGTCGTCCTTGGCCACCTTGTCGCACTCGGCCTGCGTCTTCTTGATCCAGTCGGCGGCCTTCAGCTCGCCGGCGAGCAGCTGGCCGGTCAGGCCGCCGATCTTCTCGTCGGTGAGCGCCGGGTACCACTCCTGGAGCTGAAGACTGATCAGGTTGTCCCCCGCCTCCTTGAAGACCTTGCTGGCGGAGGCGAGGCCGGGCGAGAGAGTCATGCCCTGGGTGGCGTCCATGACACAGGTCAGGGACTTCACCTTCGTCGCGAAGTTCTGGGCGTGCTTCTTGGAGAGCATGATGCGCAGCAGTTCCATGCCGCCGGCCGGGTTCTTGCCCTTGGCCGCGACGATGTACGGCTCGCTCGGCTCGGCGCGCAGGGTGCCGTGCGGCATCTTGTCGCCGGTGCCGTCGAAGAGGGCGCCGACGGCCATGCCGAAGTCGGCGGGCGTGGTGGGGGCGGCCTCGTTCTCGACCCAGGAGCCGTTGGGGATGAAGACGGCCTTGCCCTTGTTCCAGGCGGTCTGGGACTGGATGTGGGTCAGGCCCTGGCTGCCTTCGAGGAAGTACCTCTTGGCCGCGAGCTCCTCGTAGTGCTCGACGACCTCCTTGACCGCGTCGTTGGAGGTCCAGGCGCCCGGCTCCAGGTTGTCGATCGCGATCCACTTCTCCATGCCGCCGATCTTGGCGATCTGGGCGAAGAGGTTGAAGTGTACGTAGTAGGGGAATTTGCCCGCGTACGTCCAGGGGGCGATGCCGGCCTTCTTGATCTCGCCGCAGAGGGTGACCATCTCGGAGAGGGTCTTGGGGTACGTCCAGCCCTTGTCGGCGAGCAGCTTCTGCGAGTACCAGGTGCCGTAGATGGTGAAGGCGTAGTAGAGCACGTCGAAGGTGTCGCCGTGCTTGCCCTTCTCGACGGTGCTCGGGTGGATCGTGTCGCGGACCTTCTTCGCCGGGTCGTCGAGCGACGGCGCGTCGAGCAGCGGGGCGAGGTCCTGGAGCTGGCCCTGGGTGGACAGCTTGTTCATGTCGAGGTGGTCGGCGCCGGAGTTGTCGATGACGTCCGGCGGGTTGCCGCCCGCGAAGCGCGGGGTGAGCTTGGGGCCGACCTGCTGGGTGCCGGTGTGCTTGACCTCGGCGCCGTAGGTGGCCTTGTAGTCGGCCTCGGCGTCCTTGGCGTACTGGTCGCCGAGTCCGCCCTTGAAGATGAACGCCTCCAGCGGGGCGCCCTTGGCCACGCCGAGCGGGTTCTTCTCGGACTTGGGGCCGCGGGGGGCCTTGGTCTCCTTGTCGTTGCCGCCACCACCACCGGTGGCGCAGGCGGACAGGACGCCCATGGTGGGTACGGTGATCAGGCCGAGCGCGGCGGACCGCTTGATCAGATCGCGACGGCCGAGGCCGTCACCGTCGTTGCGGGCGGAGGTGGATCCCATGCGCAAGTCCTCGCCTTCTCCAGGACTCAGGCGGTGTACCGGTCGCCCGTCCTGCTCGCCAGAGGCGAAAGGGCCCCGCCACCGCGGTCAATTGCTGGGTCGTGCAGGTGCTGGGTGGTCGTGCAGTGCTGGACGCCGACAGGTATAGTCCACTTCTCGTCAACTGAGCAAGATCGAAAGCAACTTTGGGCAGCAGTCTTTCCCGAGTTGAGACCTCAGGGAAACCCGGAACCGCCGGGTGCGCATTCGTGTCGCGAAGGTTCGGCAGAACGGCTGAATTCGATCTTCCCGTCACGCCAACACCCTTGACACCGCATATCACTTACCTCCCTACTGTTCGTGCGCAGATCGTCTGACAACGTTGTCCAACGCGCTTCGGCAGGAGGCAGGACGCGGGATGCAGCCCAGACAGCCCAGCACGTCCGCACCGAGAATCCGTCACCGACACCCCCGTACGGCCGCCCTCGTGGCGGCCGCTTCACTGATCGCGGCGGCCACCCCGCCGGCCGCCGCCCTCACCCTGCCCGGCCAACCCGCCGTGGCCGGCCAGGAGTTCCACACGTCCTTCGAGGCGGACGAACGCCCACCGGACTGGCGCGACACCGTCGACGTGGGCGCCGACGGCCGCAAGCGGGCCTCCGGCGTCGACGGCGCCTTCTCGGCTGGCATACCGGGCAACGTCACCGACAAGGTCACCGCCCTGCGCGCCAGCGGCGAGAACAGCGGCGCAGGCGAGACCAAGGAGAACCTGGTCGACCTCCAGCCGAGCACCAAATGGCTCACCTTCTCCCCCACCGCCTGGGTCGAATTCGATCTGGACGAACCCGTCAAGGTGGTGACATACGCGCTGACTTCCGCGAACGACCACGCTCCGCGCGACCCGAAGAACTGGACGCTCAAGGGTTCGGCCGACGGCACGGAGTGGAAGGTTCTGGACACCCGAGAGGGACAGACGTTCGCCAAGCGCTTCGAGACCAGGACGTACGACTTCAACAATTCAACGGAGTACGCGCATTACCGGCTGGAGATCACCGAGAACAACGGCGCCACCGGCATCACCCAGCTCGCCGACGTCCAGTTCTCGAACGGTGACGCCTCCACGCCCGTCCCGCCCGACATGCGCAGCCGCGTCGACCGCGGCCCCGGCGGCTCCCCCACCGCCAAGGCGAACGCCGGGTTCACCGGGGTGCGGGCGCTGCGGTACGCGGGCACGCACCGGCCGGGCGGCCGGGCGTACTCCTACAACAAGGTCTTCGACGTCGACACGGCCGTGCGGCGCGACACCGAGCTGTCGTACCGGATCTTCCCCTCCCTGCCGGAGACGGACCTGACCTACCCGGCCACCAACGTCGCCGTCGACCTGGCCTTCACCGACGGCACGTACCTGAGCCAGCTGGGCGCCGTCGACAGCCACGGCGGGGCGCTCACCCCGCAGGGCCAGGGCGCCGCCAAACGGCTCTACGTCAACCAGTGGAACCAGGTGACGGCCGGGGTCGGGACCGTCGCGGCCGGCAAGACCGTCGACCGGATCCTGGTGGCGTACGACTCCCCCAAGGGCCCCGCGACGTTCCAGGGCTGGATCGACGACATCGGCATCGAGCGCGCCGCGCCGGCCGAGCACCGGTCCCGTCCCTCCGACTACGCCTCGACCGTACGCGGCACCAACTCCAGCGGCTCCTTCTCACGCGGCAACACCTTCCCCGCCACCGCCGTACCCCATGGGTTCAACTTCTGGACGCCGGTGACCAATGCCGCGTCGAAGAGCTGGCTGTACGAGTACGCGCGCGGCAACAACGCCGACAACCTGCCCACGGTGCAGGCGTTCAGCGCCAGCCATGAGCCGAGCCCATGGATGGGCGACCGGCAGACCTTCCAGCTGCTGCCGTCGGCGGCCGCCGGGAGACCGGAGACCGACCGTGTCCGCCGCGCCCTGCCCTTCCGCCACGAGAAGGAGACGGCCAGGCCGCACTACTACGGCGTGACCTTCGAGAACGGCATCAAGGCCGAGATTGCCCCGACCGACCACGCGGCGATGATGCGGTTCACCTACCCGGGCGCGGACGCCTCGGTGGTCTTCGACAACGTCACCGACGAGGGCGGGCTGACGCTCGACCCGGCGACCCGGTCCTTCACCGGCTTCTCGGACGTCAAGAGCGGCCTGTCGACCGGCGCGACCCGGATGTTCGTGTACGGCGTCTTCGACGCGCCGGTCACCGGCTCCGCGTCGGCGGGCGTCAAGGGGCACCTGCGCTTCGACGCCGGCGCGGACCGGACGGTGACGCTGCGCATGGCGACGTCGCTGATCGGCGTGGAGCAGGCGAAGCGGAACCTGGCCTCGGAGATCCCGCCGGGGACGGGCTTCGAACGGGTACGGGCACGGGCACAAGCGGCGTGGGACCGGATCCTCGGCCGGGTGACCGTCGAGGGCGCGACCCGCGACCAGCTCGTCACCCTCTACTCCAACCTCTACCGGCTGTACCTGTACCCCAACTCGGGCTTCGAGAAGGTCGACGGCAGGGACCGGTACGCCAGCCCCTTCTCGCCGCAGACCGGGCCGGACACCCCGACGCACACCGGCGCGAAGATCGTCGACGGCAGGGTGTACGTCAACAACGGATTCTGGGACACGTACCGGACGACCTGGCCCGCGTACTCCTTCCTCACCCCCCGCAAGGCGGGCGAGCTGGTGGACGGCTTCGTCCAGCAGTACAAGGACGGCGGCTGGATCTCCCGCTGGTCGTCCCCCGGCTACGCGGACCTGATGACCGGTACGTCGTCGGACGTCGCGTTCGCCGACGCGTACGTCAAGGGCGTCGACTTCGACGCGGAGGCGGCGTACGAGGCGGCGCTGAAGAACGCGACGGTGGTGCCGCCCTCGTCTGGCGTGGGCCGCAAGGGCATGGGGACGTCCCCGTTCCTCGGCTACGCCTCCACCGCGACGCACGAGGGCCTGTCGTGGTCCCTGGAGGGCTACCTCAACGACTACGGCCTGTCGAGGATGGCCGACGCGCTCCACAGGAAGACCGGCGAGGCCCGCTACAAGGAGGAGGCGGCGTACTTCCTGGGCCGGGCCCGCAACTACGTCACGCTCTTCGACAAGGACGCCGGCTTCTTCCAGGGCCGGGACCTGAAGGGCGAGTGGCGGGTGCCGTCGGCCTCGTACGACCCGCGTGTCTGGGGCTACGACTACACGGAGACCAACGGCTGGGGTTATGCCTTCACCGCGCCGCAGGACAGCCGGGGCCTGGCCAATCTGTACGGCGGGCGTTCCGGTCTGGCGGAGAAGCTCGACACGTACTTCGCGACGCCCGAGACCGCCTCGCCGGAGTTCGTCGGCTCGTACGGCAGCGTCATCCACGAGATGACGGAGGCGCGGGACGTACGGATGGGCATGTACGGGCACTCCAACCAGGTCGCCCACCACGTCACGTACATGTACAACGCCGCCTCGCAGCCGTGGAAGACGCAGGAGAAGGTGCGCGAGGTGCTGTCGCGGCTGTACACGGGCAGCGAGATCGGGCAGGGCTACCACGGTGACGAGGACAACGGCGAGCAGTCCGCCTGGTGGCTGTTCTCGGCGCTGGGCTTCTATCCGCTGGTGATGGGCAGTGGGGAGTACGCGATCGGCTCGCCGCTGTTCACCAGGGCGACCGTACGGATGGACAACGGGCGGACGCTGGTGGTCAAGGCCCCGGAGAACAGCGCGACGAACATCTATGTCCAGGGCCTGAAGGTCAACGGCAAGCGCTGGACGTCGACGGCGGTGCCGCACGCGCTCGTCGCGCGGGGCGGTGTGCTGGAGTTCGAGATGGGGCCGGAGCCGTCGGCATGGGGTACGGGGCCGGGCGCGGCGCCCGTCTCCATCACCCGGGACGACCGGGTGCCCTCGCCGCCCCGGGACGTGCTGGCGGGCGCGGGCGAGTTGTTCGACGACACGTCGGCGACGGCCGCCTCGGTGGAGGCCGTGGAGCTGCCGGTTCCGGCGGGCGGCACGCGGGCGGTCCAGTACACGCTGACGTCGTCGGCGCGGGCCACCGCCCCGGCGGGCTGGGTGCTGCAGGGCTCGCGGGACGGTACGGAGTGGACGGACCTCGACCGGCGGTCGGGTGAGTCGTTCGCCTGGGACCGGCAGACCCGGGTGTTCACGGTGGCGCGGCCCGGTGCGTACGAGAGGTACCGCCTGGTGCCGAGCGCGGTGTCGGTGCTGGCGGAGGTGGAGTTGCTGCGCTGAGCAGGCGGATGTCCGACCCGGCGCGCGTGCGGACAGGCGTGCGCCGGGTCGCCATCCATGTCCGGGCGTTCGCTCTTCGCGCTGGATGTCGGTGGCGGGGACGCGGCACTAGGTTGCGGAATTGGCGGGGACATGCCTAGTGAAGGGCAGCCTGATGACGCACGCTCCGGAGAGGTCTCGGTCCGCTTCCCCAGCACCAGTGGGTACGTCGCTTTTCGTCAACGGCCACTTCCCCAGGCGGCGGGCACTGATCATTCTCGTCAGCGCCCTGTTCGGTTTCGCGCTGACGGTGGTCTGGTCGGCGGAGTTCGTCGACCGGACGATCGGCGACAACGTCGCCAGTGGACTGCTCGGGCACGAAGTGCGGGACGCCCCGATCGAAGGCGCCCTGGCCGGTGTGGCCTTCGCGCTCGCCACGGGTGTGGCGGGGACGTTCACCGCGTGCAACGTGGCGGCGTTCAGTGCGATCGCCCCGCTGGCGGGCAGCGTCCGCACCCGGCGCGGGCGGCTGGCGCAGGTGCTCAAGCCGCTGGGACCACTGGCCGCGGGGGCGGTGCTGGTGTCGGCGCTCTACGGGGTGATCGTCGCGCTGGTCGGGACGGGGATGCCGCAGTTCCAGGAGAGCGCGGGCGGGGCGTCGTCCGGCGTTTCGCCGCGGCTGGTCCAGGCGATGGTGGTGTACGGGATCATCGGCCTGGTGATGGTGTGTCTCGGGCTGGCTTCCATGGGCCTGGTGCCCGATCCGCTGGCGCGGGTGTCGGCGCGGTACCCGAGCGCGCCGATGTTCGTGATGGGGGCGCTCATCGGGGCGTTCCTCATCGGGCGTCCATTCGCCCTGTTCCGGCAGTTGTTCCGGGACGCGGCGGAGAGCCACAACGTCCTTTACGGGGCGGTGGCGTTCAGCCTGCAGGCGGTCGGGAACGTCCTGATCATGGCGGTCCTGTTCGTCCTGATGGCCCTGCTGGCCGGTGACCGGCTGGGCCGCTGGTTCGCGGCCGACCCGCGCCGGGCGTCCGCCGTGATGGCGGCGGCGTTCATCGCCGCGGGGGTGTTCATGATCCTGTACTGGGACGTGCGGATCCTGGCCCGGCGGGAGGTCATCTGGTACCCGATGGCCCCGTGGGCGTGACGGACACGGGAAGGGCCGCACCCCCGTCGGGGGTGCGGCCCTTGCGCCGGGCGCCTGATCCTCAGTTGCGGATCAGGTTGCGCAGCACGTACTGCATGATGCCGCCGTTGCGGTAGTAGTCCGCCTCACCGGGGGTGTCGATGCGGACGACCGCGTCGAACTCGACTCCCGTGTCGGTGGTCACCTTGACCGTGCGGGGCGTGGTGCCCTCGTTGAGCTCGGTGACGCCGGAGATGGAGAAGGTCTCCTCGCCGGTCAGGCCCAGGGACTCGGCCGACTGGCCCTCGGGGAACTGGAGCGGCAGGACGCCCATGCCGATGAGGTTCGAGCGGTGGATGCGCTCGTACGACTCGGCGACGACGGCCTTGACGCCGAGGAGCGCGGTGCCCTTGGCGGCCCAGTCGCGGGACGAGCCGGAGCCGTACTCCTTGCCGGCCAGGACGACGAGCGGGATGCCCTGGTCGATGTAGTTGCGGGAGGCGTCGTAGATGAACGACACCGGGCCGCCGTCCTGGGTGAAGTCGCGGGTGTAGCCGCCCTCGGTGCCCGGCGCGATCTGGTTGCGCAGGCGGATGTTGGCGAACGTACCGCGGATCATGACCTCGTGGTTGCCGCGGCGTGAGCCGTAGCTGTTGAAGTCGCGGCGCTCGACACCGTGCTCCGTGAGGTACTGGCCGGCCGGGGTATCGGCCTTGATGGCACCGGCCGGGGAGATGTGGTCGGTGGTGACCGAGTCGCCCAGCTTGGCGAGGACGCGGGCGCCGGTGATGTCGGAGACCGGGGTGGTCTCCATCGTCATGCCCTCGAAGTACGGGGGCTTGCGGACGTAGGTGGACTGCGGGTCCCACTCGAAGGTGTTGCCGGTCGGGATCGGCAGCGCCTGCCACTGGGCGTCGCCCGCGAAGACGTCCTGGTAGGACTTGTTGAACATGTCCTCGCCGATGGCGTTGGCGACGACGTCGTTCACCTCGGCCTCGGAGGGCCAGATGTCCTTGAGGAAGACCGGGTTGCCGTCCTGGTCCGTGCCGAGGGCGTCCTTGGTGATGTCCACCTTCATGGAGCCCGCGAGGGCGTACGCGACGACCAGCGGCGGGGACGCCAGGTAGTTCATCTTGACGTCGGGGTTGATCCGGCCCTCGAAGTTGCGGTTGCCGGAGAGGACCGACGTGACGGCAAGGTCGTGGTCGTTGACGGCCTTGGAGACCTCCTCCGGCAGCGGGCCGGAGTTGCCGATGCAGGTGGTGCAGCCGTAGCCGACGAGGTTGAAGCCGACCTTGTCGAGGTACGGGGTCAGGCCCGCCTTGTCGAAGTAGTCGGTGACGACCTTGGAGCCCGGGGCGAGAGTGGTCTTGACCCACGGCTTGCGGGTCAGGCCCTTCTCGACCGCCTTCTTGGCCACCAGCGCGGCGGCGACCATGACGTACGGGTTGGAGGTGTTGGTGCAGGAGGTGATCGCGGCGACCGTGACGGCGCCGTGGTCCAGCTCGTACGTCGTGCCGTCGGCGGCGGTCACGGTGACCGGGTGGGACGGCCCGGCGCCCGGCACCACGGCCGAGTGCTGCGGGGCGCCCGCGCCGTTGTCCTCGTGGCCGTAGGCGGGGGCGTCGCTGGCCGGGAACGACTCGTCGCCGGCCTCGTCCACCGGGGAGGCGGCGGTGGGCTGCCCCTGCTGCCCGGCGACGTCGACGTAGTTGAGGACGTCCGCCCGGAACTGCTCGGCGGCGTTGGCGAGGACGATGCGGTCCTGCGGGCGCTTGGGGCCGGCGATGGAGGGGACGACCGTGGAGAGGTCCAGCTCCAGCTTCTCGGAGAAGTCCGGCTCGGCGGCCGGGTCCAGCCAGAGGCCCTGCTCCTTGGCGTACGCCTCGACCAGCGCGACCTGCTGCTCGGAGCGGCCGGTGAGCTTGAGGTAGTTCAGGGTCTCGTCGTCGATCGGGAAGATCGCGGCGGTGGAGCCGAACTCGGGCGACATGTTGCCGATGGTGGCGCGGTTCGCGAGGGAGGTGGCGGCGACGCCCTCACCGTAGAACTCGACGAACTTGCCGACGACGCCGTGCTTGCGCAGCATCTCGGTGATGGTCAGCACCAGGTCGGTGGCGGTGGTGCCGGTGGGCAGCTCGCCGGTGAGCTTGAAGCCGACGACACGCGGGATCAGCATGGAGACCGGCTGGCCGAGCATGGCGGCCTCGGCCTCGATGCCGCCGACGCCCCAGCCGAGCACACCGAGGCCGTTGACCATGGTGGTGTGGGAGTCGGTACCGACGAGGGTGTCGGGGTACGCCTGGCCGCCCCGGACCATGACCGTACGCGCCAGGTGCTCGATGTTCACCTGGTGGACGATGCCGGTGCCGGGCGGGACGACCTTGAACTCGTCGAAGGCGGTCTGGCCCCAGCGGAGGAACTGGTAGCGCTCCTTGTTGCGGCCGTACTCCAGCTCGACGTTCTGCGCGAACGCGTCGTTGGTGCCGAACTTGTCCGCGATGACGGAGTGGTCGATGACCAGCTCGGCCGGGGCCAGCGGGTTGATCTTCGCCGGGTCGCCGCCGAGCTCCTTGACGGCCTCGCGCATGGTGGCGAGGTCGACGACACACGGCACACCGGTGAAGTCCTGCATGATCACGCGGGCCGGCGTGAACTGGATCTCCTGGCTCGGCTGAGCCTGCGAGTCCCAGCCGCCGAGGGCCCGGATGTGGTCGGCGGTGATGTTCGCGCCGTCCTCGGTGCGGAGCAGGTTCTCCAGGAGCACCTTCAGGCTGTACGGGAGGCGCGCGGAGCCCTCGACCTTGTCCAGCCTGAAGATCTCGTACGACTCGTCGCCCACGCGCAGCGTGCTGCGGGCGTCGAAGCTGTTCGCCGACACGACAGTCTCCTTCATCAATGTGCGCGTTCTTACCGCATCCTGCCGCGATGGCTCCTCGCCGATCCGCTAAGGTAAGACTTAGTTAGGTAACCCTTACCGGCTGGCGCGGCTGCGGTGCGTCTTTCGGCAGATATCTCGATGTCGAGATAACTCTAGTACATGACCGCCCCGGACGACGAGGCGCGCCCGGGGGCTGTCGTGTCATGCGGTGATCATGCGGTGAAACGACGGGCGAAACGTCTCTGCCAGGGCGTCTCGACAGCGTGGCGGTCATAGTTCTGTCGAACGAATTGCACCGCTTCGTCCGCCGGAACCCCGTCCAGGACGGCGAGGCAGGCCAGAGCCGTACCGGTCCGGCCGCGGCCGCCACCGCAGGCGAGCTCGACACGGTCGGCGGCGGCGCGCTCCCACGCCTCGCGGAGGACGGTACGGGCGTCCGCCGGACTGCTGGGCAGCCGGAAGTCGGGCCAGCGCAGCCAGCGGGCCTCCCAGGGGACGGCGGGGGGCCGCTTGGCGAGCAGATACACGCCGTACGCGGGCGTGGGCCCGCCCGGCAGCGGCCGGCGCAGTCCGCGCCCCCGCACCAGTCGCCCGGACGGCAGCCGCAGGACACCGGGGTCGGCGGGGTTCCAGGTCTCGGTCATCCGCTCACGGTAGTCGCCGGGGGCGGAGCTCACGGGGCCCGGCCCGGACGGTGGAGCCGGGGTTGCGGGGCGGGCGGGGCGGGTTGAGCATCGGAGCATGTTCAGTGGCGCGCACGTCATCCTCTACACCAAGGACGCCGACGCCGACCGGGCGTTCCTCCGGGACGTGCTGGGGTTCGACAACGTCGACGCGGGGCGCGGCTGGCTCATCTTCAAGCTGCCGCCGGCCGAGGTCGCCGTACACCCGACGCCAGGTGAACCGAAGCACGAGTTGTATCTGATGTGCGACGACATCGAGGGCACCCTCGGCACGTTGGCGGACCGTGGGGCGGAGGTGTCGCGGCCCGTCAGCGACCAGGGGTGGGGGCTGCTGGCGGCGGTGCGGCTGCCGAGCGGCGGCGAACTGCCGCTCTACGAGCCACGACACCCCACGGCGCACAGCCTGTCACTCTGACGGCGGACCCCCGCGCGAGGCTCATCTCATATCTGAGATAACCTGCCCCCATGGCAGACGACTACCTCGTACGCATCGGCAAGCTCATCCGTGACGCCCGGCAGCACCGCGGCTGGACGCAGACACAGCTCGCCGAGGCGCTGGCCACAAGTCAGAGCGCCGTCAACCGCATTGAGCGCGGTAACCAGAACATCAGTCTTGAGATGATCGCCCGGATCGGCGAGGCGCTCGACAGTGAAATCGTGTCACTCGGGTACGCGGGACCCATGCACCTCCGCGTAGTGGGCGGGCGCCGGCTGTCCGGCTCCATCGACGTCAAGACGAGCAAGAACGCGTGCGTGGCGCTGCTGTGCGCGTCGCTGCTCAACAAGGGCCGTACGACGCTGAGGCGGGTCGCCCGGATCGAGGAGGTCTACCGCCTCCTGGAGGTCCTCAACTCCATCGGCGTACGCACCCGTTGGATCAACGACGGGATGGACCTGGAGATCGTCCCGCCCGCGCACCTCGACATGGCCGCCATCGACGCGGACGCCGCGCGCCGCACCCGGTCCATCATCATGTTCCTCGGCCCGCTGCTGCACCGGCTGCGGCAGTTCAAACTCCCGTACGCGGGCGGCTGCGACCTCGGTACGCGCACCATCGAGCCGCACATGATCGCGCTGCGCCGCTTCGGCCTGGACATCACGGCCACCGAGGGGCTGTACCACGCGGAGGTGGACCGCGGCGTCACCCCGGACCGCCCGATCGTGCTGACCGAGCGCGGCGACACGGTGACCGAGAACGCGCTGCTCGCGGCCGCCCGCCACGACGGCGTCACCGTCATCCGCAACGCCTCCTCCAACTACATGGTCCAGGACCTGTGCTTCTTCCTGGAGGCCCTGGGCGTACGGGTCGAGGGCATCGGCACCACGACGCTGACCGTGCACGGCGTGCCGTCCATCGACGTGGACGTCGACTACTCGCCCTCCGAGGACCCGGTCGAGGCGATGAGCCTGCTGGCGGCGGCGGTCGTCACCGAGTCGGAGCTGACGATCCGTCGCGTACCGATCGAGTTTCTGGAGATCGAGCTCGCGGTCCTGGAGGAGATGGGCCTCGACCACGACCGGACGGCGGAGTACGCCGCCGACAACGGCCGTACCCGGTTGGTGGACCTGACCGTACGGCCCTCCAAGCTGGAGGCGCCGATCGACAAGATCCACCCGATGCCGTTCCCGGGCCTGAACATCGACAACGTGCCGTTCTTCGCGGCCATCGCGGCCTCGGCCCAGGGCCAGACCCTCATCCACGACTGGGTCTACGACAACCGGGCCATCTACCTCACCGACCTCAACCGCCTGGGCGGCCGCCTCCAGCTCCTCGACCCGCACCGCGTCCTGGTCGAGGGCCCGACCCGCTGGCGCGCCGCCGAGATGATGTGCCCGCCCGCGCTGCGGCCCGCGGTGGTCGTGCTCCTCGCCATGATGGCGGCCGAGGGGACGTCCGTGCTGCGCAACGTCTACGTCATCAACCGCGGCTACGAGGA
The DNA here is from genome assembly GCF_002099185.1 of Streptomyces sp. CB03238. Taxonomy (NCBI): domain Bacteria; kingdom Bacillati; phylum Actinomycetota; class Actinomycetes; order Kitasatosporales; family Streptomycetaceae; genus Streptomyces; species Streptomyces sp. CB03238. The sequence goes on from NZ_NBCN01000031.1 coordinate 62,580, forward strand.
CCTGGCGGAGCGGCTGAACTCGGTGGGCGCGCAGATCGAGATCTTCCGGGACATCTAGGACCCGGGGTTCCTGAGGCCCCGTCGCCCTCCACGAAGAGCGGCGGGGCCGGTCGTGGCCGATGATCGACCTGACAGCCCTCGTACGGCACGAGCGCCTCGGGAGACGCAGTGGCAGAGCATCCAGTGATCGGTTACCTCGTCTGGGCCGTGCTGTTCGGCGCCATCTTCGCCTGGGAAGGCATCGGCCTGCTCCGGCCGGCCGACGCGTTCCCCACCCTCAGCGACGCGACCAGGGCCGTCATGCGCTACCCCGTGGGCCGCTGGGCCCTGTTCGCCCTGTGGCTGTGGTACGGCTGGCACACCTTCGTACGCGGCTGGCACTTCCTGTTGCAGGACGCCTCCTGAAAGGAGCCGGCCGTGCTTCCGGTGTCCCTCAACATCACGCTCATGCTGACCGGCTACGCCCTGGTCATGGGCTTCCTCGGCTGCGGGCTGCTCATCCTCCGGCGCCGCCCGGCACGGCGGTGGGCCCCGGCGCGCCGGGTCCTTTCGCGTCCGGGCGGGCGGGGCTGGCCGGCCCTGATCCGCCAGGTCGCGGGCACCGCGATCGGCGGTTACGTGCTGCTGATGGCGGTGGTGGTCGGCTACTACCAAGGGGTGGCGCATCTGGGCGGCCGCTTCCTGTCGAGCGCGGTCACCGGCACCGCGCTGCTCATCGGCATCACCCTGCCGGTGTTCTTCCTCGCCTCATGGGTCGCGGCACGGCGACGCGGTTAGGCTCCCTGGTCGCCGGCACGACTGGAGCTCCACCGAGGATGTTCCTCGGTGGAGCTCCGGTGGCTGTTCGGTCACTTCTTGGCCGACGAGATCAGCCGGTCGAAGGCGCTCGCGACGTCTTCCCGCGTCAAGACCTGGCGGTTGTTCCGGACGATCACGCCGGAGTAGACGTCGGCGGCCTGGATGCCGGCCATTCCATTGCCCCAGACGATCAGCTCGCCCAGCTTCTCGTCCGACTCCCACAGGACCTGCACCGAGGCCGGATCACGGTCGCGCGGTGACGCGCACACCTTCACCGTGAATCCCCGCGCACGGACGGTCGATCCGTTCTCCGTGACCGGATCCGGACCTCGTCCAGCAGTTCGGTGGGACTCAGCACGTCGGGCCCTCCACGACTCGGATGTAGTCAGCCGCCGTGGCCGGAGCCGGCTCGGGCTGTCCACCGTTCGGAGCGCTGCGGCGGGCACTCGGTGCCAGTGCCCGCCGCAGATGGGTCACGTCACGTGGCTCGCGACCACCAGTCCGGGGCCACGTTGATGCTGCGGACGTCCCCGACCTGGTGCTGGGTGGGGTCGTCGGGGTCGACGTCGCCGTATCCGTACGGATCGGGGTCGGCGATGACGAAGATCCGCACGCCGGACTCGGGAACCCGATACCGAAGGGTGTCCGTGGTCGTCGTGTCGTCGTCCCGTTCGACGGAGTGGCCCTTGCTCCGGATCAGGCCACTCAGGTCATCGAAACCCACCCGAGGGGCGAACGGCCCGTACGCCTCCTGGAGGGCGGGCGGAACGGCGGCGGTGTCGTGGATCAGGCGGTGCACCTGCACGCTGATGCCGAAGCACAGCCACGCGTCCTTGTCCTCCCGGAAGGAGAGTTCAAGGAGTCCGTAGTCGCGGCGCATGAGGCCGTGGGACCTGTCGTCGAGGTAGTCGGGCCCCAGCCTCGCCTCCCATTCGGCAGGCGTGGTGCCGATCCCCGCCCCCAAGACATCACCACGCGTGGCGACGTGGGCATAGAAATCCAGGTCGGACATCTACATCTTCTCCATTGCCTCGAGCAAGGCCTGCAGTTCCTCCGTGCGGTCGTTGTTGAAGCGCCACTGCGGGTTCCGGCCTTCCTTCATGGCCTTGGCACTGGACTCGAACACTTCCTTGGCCGATTTCGTCACTCTGATCATGTCCGCGCGCAGCTTCGGGTTGGACTTGATCATGTCGATGACGGAGTCGACCTGCTTCTGTGTGGCGGTGCCCTTCTTGAGCCGAATGGCATCGCCCGTGATGCCACCCTTGCCGTCCGGGCGGAGCGCCACTTCCATGCCGTCCCTCATGTTGACGTGGGCGCCCTTGGTCACCCAGTCCTGGTCCACCTGACCGACGTGGTCGATCTGGAAGTTGCACTTCTTGTCCTTCTTGGCATTGTGCACCAGGACTGTTGCCGAGCCCGCGGCCACGTAGTACGTGTGGTGGCCCTCGACGGTGAGGTTGTGGACCGTGCGGATCTCGGTCCACGCACGGGTGCCTGTGACCTCTGCCGGCCGGCCGGACGGGGCACGGAGCCGGTCACCCGCCGCGAGATCCTCGGCGTTCACCCAACGCTGCCGGCTGTCCACCCAGAACGGGTGTCCACCGGTGGCAGTGACCGTCCCGGTGGCGTTCCCGGCTCGGCCGTCGGTGTCGATGGTGACGGCCACCAGGTTCTTGCGGCCCGTGCCGACGATCACATCGGTGACCGCGCGTGCGTCGGTCGTGCCGGTGGTCGGGTCGGTGGCCAGCACGCGCTGTCCGATCCGGACTTCCTTGATGGGCTCACGTGTGCCGTCGGCCATCAGTACCGGCGTATCCGGAGTGAAACTGTTGTCCTCCAGCGTGCACACCACAGGTGTCTTCCGGAACTTCTCCAGGATTTCCTGACTCTTGCCGATCAGCTTCTTCGCCGCGGCGGACTCGTCCAGGAAGCGGCCGATGCCGCCGACGACGCGGGTGATGGCTTTCGCGATGTCCGGGAGTTTCTTGATGACGACCAGCGCCTTGCCCCAGGGCAGGGCGCCGATCGCCGCCCAGAAGCACGCTTCGATGTCGCCGTCGCCGAAGCACTTCTTGATGTCCTCGAAGAGGAGGTCGACAAGAATCTGACCACCGTTTTCCATGAGGAAGTCGGTGATTTCCTGGTCCGCCAGCTTGCGGGCCTGCTCGTACTCCTCGGGTGAAATATCGGCCGCTTCGAGCTCCTGCTCCTCCTGCCAGGTCAGCTCGGGGCCACCGCCCTTGCCGTCCTGTGCGGCGGCCTCCGCGCGGCGCTTGCGTTCCTGCTCGCGCTCGTATTCCTCGGCCTTCTTCGCCGCCTCGTCCGCCTCGTGGGCGTACGTGTTGGCGTTCTTGGCCGCCGCTTCCGCCGACTTGGCGTGCTTTTCGGCGGAGTCCGCCAGGGTGCTCGCGGCCGCGGCGTCCTTTTCCGCCTGTGCCGCGGCGCCCTGGGCGACGGTGGCCTCCCGCTCGGCGAGGGCGGCGGCGCTGCCGGCCGCGGCGGCGTGGTTGTCGGCCTGGGCCGCGGCGCCACGGGCGCGGGCTGCTTCGGCTTCGGCCTGGGTGGCTGCCTTACGGGCGGCCGTGGCGTCCGCGTAGGCCTGGTTGGCGGCCTGGCGGGCGAGTTTGGCGTCGGCCTGGGCCTGGGCGTCGGCCTGGTGGGCGCGCGCCGCGGCGGCCCGGGCCTTGGCGCCGTCCTCGGCGGCCTGGGCGGCGGACTTCAGTGCCGCCGCGGCGGAGCGGGCGGCGCTCGCGGAGGACCGTGCCGCGTCGGCGGCGGCCTTGAAGGCCGGGGCCACCTGGGCGTTGGCGCGCTTGGCCGCGGCTTCGGCGGCCTCGGCGGCCTTGACCGCCTCGGCGGCCTTCGCCTCGGCCGAGGCGACCTGCTGTGCGCCCATCTCCTGTGCGGCGGCCGCCACTTCGGCGGCGAAGTCGGCGTCGACGTCCTTGCCGGAGAAGGGGGCGGTCAGGGCGATCGCGGTGTTGGCCGGGTCGGCGATACCGGCCGCGGTCGCGCGGGCCGCCGTGGAGGCCTGCACCGCGATGCCGGCCTGGAGCCTGGCCATGGCGGCCTCACGGACCGCGCCGTCGGCCTCGTCCTTGGTGCGGTTGGCAGCCTGCAGGGCGTTGTTGGCCTCGATGGCGGCCAGTCCGGCCAGCCGGGCCGATTCGTGGGCCGCGATACCGGCCCGGGCTTCCTGGGCGGTGGCCTCGGCGGCCTTGGTGTCGGCCCGCTGCGCCGCCGCGTGGGTGGCGGCGGCCTCGGCCTCGGCCTTGTTCGCCGCCGCGTCGGCGGCAGCGGCGGCCGCCTCGGCCTTGTTCGCCGCGGCGTTGGCCCGCGCGGCGTGCGCGGTGGCCTCCGCGGCGGCGGCCCGTGCCCGGGCGGCCGCGCCCGCGGCTTCCGTGGCGGCCGACCGCGCCCGTACCGCCGCGCCACTGGCCGTGTTGGCCGCGCCCCGGGCCTGACCGGCCGCCGCGCCGGCGGTGTTGGCGTCCGCCCGCGCCGCTTCCGCC
>NZ_NBCN01000032.1:0-62204 GCF_002099185.1 Streptomyces sp. CB03238
GGTACCTCGCTCCTGCGAGCACCTCCCCACGCTTGACGACCAATAGGAGCATCAATCGGCCCGAGCCCCGTCGGCGCACGCCTTCCCACAGGGCCGACGCCGCCTCCCACCACGAAGGGCAGCCTTCACGCGGCGCGAAGCTCACATGCGGGTGCGGACCAGAGCCAGGAGCTGCGCGTTGTGGTGGCGGCGGGCCCGGGCGACGACGGCCAGCAGCACGGCGAAGATCACCGGGGTGAACCAGTACTGCCCGTCGAGAAAAGCCAGTTGCGTGACGAACGCGCCGGCCATCAGGCCGATCAGGGCCGGCGCCGACACCCCGGACAGGACGGGTATCACCAGCCCGATGGCTCCGGCCAGCTCCAGTGCGCCGACCAGGTACATGAACCAGTCACCGAGGCCGATCGCGTCGAAGGACTCCGCCGCCGACGCGTGGCCGACCAGCTTGGGCGCGGCGCTGGGGATGGCGAAGAACAGGGCGAGGACGATCTGCAGCGTCCATACGCCGATACCGGCCCGACCGGACAGGGCAGGGGCGGCGGTGGACTGGGCGGTGGTGGTGGTCATGTCGGTCTCCTCCTACGGGCGTTGCGTGTCATGGAGGTGGACCGGAGGACCGCCCGGAACTCATCGGTGTTCCGGCCGCGCCCGCATCCATGTGCCGTCGTCCGTCAGGTACGTCTCGACGGCGAGTCCGGCAGCGTCGAGGCAGCCCTCGAAGTTGAACGGCCGGCAGCGGAATCACTGTTCCTCCCGGGTCGTCTTTCGGCCGGATCGAACGGCGTCGTGCCGGGTACTCGCCGGTCGGGAGAGCGATCAGCATGCGTACTGGCAGTGAACCGAGAACCGCACGCAGCCCCCTCCGGATCCGCTTCTGGCTGAGTGTGTGGGGCCTGATCTGGGCGGGCGCCGGAACGGCGGCCTTCGCCCTGGCCGGCCGCCCCGGCTGGGCGGCGGCCTGCGGCCTGCTGGCCGTGGTCGTCCTGGTGGACCTCGTGGTCATCCTGCGCCACATCCGCCAGGGCCCTCACTACCAGCCGGGCCGCGACGTCCCCCCGTACGAACCGGACGAACCGGACGACGGGCACTTCGGCGGCCGCTGATGGATGGGCCCGGTCATTCCTCGGGCGGGACGCCGGGCGGGAAGTCGACGGGGAACCGCGCCGCCTCCAGGTACTCCGGCTTCGGGTCCAGGGCGGCGGCCAGGCGGAAGTGGCGCTTGGCCTGCTCGGGGCGGCCGGAGCGCTGGAAGGTGCGGGCCAGTGCGAAGTGCGCGAACGCGTTGTCCGGCTCCCGCTCCAGGACCAGCTCGAACTCCAGCTCCGCCGGTCGCAGCTGGGCGGCCGCGAAGAAGGCGCGGGCGCGCAGCAGGCGGGCGGCGGTGTTCTCGGGATGGGCCGCGATCACGGAATCGAGCAGCTTGACGGCGCCGCGTGGGTCCCGGGCGGCGAGCAGTTGCTCCGCCGCGCGGAAGTCGATGACGTGGGTCTCCGGGTTGGTTTCGGGCACGCTCGCATCCTTCCCTCGCTGGGGCGGTTCAACATGCCCGGCGCGGGCGGTATTCCTCCGGCGTCGCCGGGCGCGTTCGCGCTCACACGTCCGGGTGGGCCGGGGGATGGGCGGCGGCCCGTTGGGTCAGCTGCTGCCAGACCTTGCGGACCTGGGGTTCCAGGTCCTCCAGCGGCCCGTCGTTGTCGATGATCAGGTCCGCGACGGCTCGCCGCTGTTCCCGGGTGGCCTGCGCGGCCATCCGGGCGCGCGCCTCGGCCTCGGTCATGCCGCGCATCCTGAGGAGCCGGTCCAGTTGTGTCTCGGGGGACGCGTCGACGACCACGACGACGTCGTAGAGCGGCGCCAGGGCGTTCTCCGCGAGCAGCGGTACGTCGTGGACGACCACCGCGTCGGGCCCTGCCGCGGCTTCGAGCTCCGCGGAGCGGGCGCCGACGAGGGGGTGGACGATGCCGTTCAGCGTGGCCAGCCGCTCGGGGTCGGAGAAGACGATCGATCCGAGCCTGGGCCGGTCGAGGGTGCCCTCGGCCGTGAGGATGTCCGGCCCGAACGCCGCCACGACGGCCGCGAGCCCGGGTGTTCCGGGCTCGACGACCTCGCGGGCGATCTTGTCGGCGTCGACGATCACCGCCCCGTACGACGAGAGCAGCCGCGACACCTCGCTCTTTCCGGCGCCGATTCCGCCGGTCAACCCAACCTTCAGCATGACCGGAAGCCTAGGCCCTTACCGGACGGGCCCTACAGGTCGCCCTCCCGCTCGGCGAGGAACCGCTCGAACTCGCGGCCGAGCTCGTCCGCCGAGGGCAGGTCCACCGGTTCGGCGACCAGGCTGCCGCGGGTCTCGGCGCCGGCCATCGCGTCGTACTGGTGCTCCAGCCCCTGGACGAGCGCGGTCAGCTCTTCGTCGCCCTCGCCGATCTGCCGCTCGATCTCGGTCTGGGTGCGCTGGGCCTGCGTACGCAGCGAGTGCGCGATGCCGGGCAGCACGAGGCCGGTCGCCGCCGTGATGGCCTCCACAGCGGTCAGCGCCGCGTCCGGGTAGGCGGACCGGGCCACATAGTGCGGCACGTGGGCGGCGACACCGAGGACGTCGTGCCCGGCCTCCATCAGCCGGTACTCGATCAGCGACTCGGCGCTGCCCGGCACCTGGGCCTCGTCGAACGGGCTGCGGTGCCCCGGCATCAGGTCGGTGCGGTTGCCGTGCGGGGTGAGGCCGACGGGACGGGTGTGGGGGACGCCCATGGGGATGCCGTGGAAGTTGACCGAAAGCCGCACCCCGAGCCGCTCGACGATCTGCCGAACGGCCACGGCGAACCGCTCCCACTCCACGTCCGGCTCGGGCCCGGACAGCAGCAGGAAGGGCGCCCCGGTGGCGTCCTGAAGGAGGCGGACCTCAATGGCCGGGATCTCGTACTCGGTCCAGCGGTCGCGCCTGAAGGTGAGCAGCGGACGGCGCGCCCGGTAGTCCACGAGCCTGTCGTGGTCGAAGCGGGCCACCACTTGGTGGGGCTGCGAGTCCAGCAGGCTGTCGACGATCTGCTCGCCGGCCTCACCCGCGTCGATGTATCCGTCGAAGTGGTAGAGCATGACCAGGCCGGCCGACTCCTGTGCCAGCGCCATGTCGACGACAGCCAGGCCCTTCGGCTCCCATTCGTACAAACCCTGCGGATCAAGCACGATTACCGCTCCTCCTCGTGTTCGTACGGAAGAACGTCACTCGCCGTACCGGCATTCCCCACCGAGGGCCCATATCCGGCCTGCCGGGCCTCCAAGGCGGGCCGCGCGGGGGCCATGGTCCAGACCTTGACATGCCCACACCCCGTCCCTACCGTCACGGGGCAGCGCGCCGGTTCAGAAACACGCCCCGCGTACATGTACGCGAACAATCCCCACCGTGACTCCGACGGGAAGGCACCCCACATGCGCACCCGCACGCTGCTCCGCATACCCCTCCTTCCCGCTCTCCTGGCCGCCGCACTCGCCACCGCGGGCCTCACCGTCCTCGCCCCGCCCGCCGGCGGGACCACGGCCGCCGCGGTCATCGACGTCACGACCGCCGCCCAGCTGAAGTCGGCCCTGACCGCCGCCCGGCCCGGCGACACGATCCGCCTCGCCGACGGCACGTACACCGGCAACTTCACGGCCACCACCCCCGCCACGGCCTCCGCCCGCATCACCCTCACCGGCTCCTCGAAAGCCGTCCTCACGGCGGGCGGTGGCTATGGGCTGCACCTCAATGGCGCCTCCCACTGGACCGTTCAGGGCATCACCGTCACCGGCGGCCAGAAAGGAATCATGATCGACACGGCGAACGGTGTCGTCGTCGACTCCGTCACCGTCCACGGCCTCGACATGGAGGGCGTCCACTTCCGCATGTCCAGCAGCAACGGCGTCATCAGGAACAGCCGGATCCACGACACGGGGAACGACGGCCGCGGGATGGGCGAGGGCGTCTACGTGGGCACGGCGAACACCCTGTCGGACCGCAGCGACAACGTACAGATCCTGAACAACGTCATAGGCCCGGACGTCGGGGGCGAGAGCATCGACATCAAGGAGGGCACCACGGGCGCGAAGATCGTCGGCAACACCTTCGACGGCCGCGGCATGACCGGAGTCCACTACGACGACTCCTGGGTGGACGTGAAGGGCAACAACGTCCTCGTCGAGAACAACACGGGCCGCTCCACGCTCAACAACGGCTTCGAGGTCCACACCCAGCAGAGCGGCTGGGGCTGCGGCACCGTCTTCCGCGCCAACAAGGCCGACCTGACCAGCGCCACGGGCCCCAACCGGTACGCGATCCACGCCCCGCACCACTCGCCCTCGTGCCGTACGACGGTGTACGCGGACAACACCCGCACCGGTGGCCGCGGCCTGGTCACACCGGGCGTGCCGGTCACGGGGTGAACACACGACTGAGGCCCGCCCCCTTCCGGGGACGGGCCTCAGTGCTGACTACTGCTTACCGCTCAGCGGTGCAGCCGGAGCCTCAGCTCTGGCCGCCGGCCAGCTTCTCGCGGAGGGCAGCCAGGGCCTCGTCCGACGCCAGGGCGCCGGAGTTGTCGTCCGACTCCGAGGAGTACGAACCACCCGCGGCACCCGCCGGGGCACCGGCCGCAGCGGCGGCGGCGCCACCCTCGGCAGCGGCGGCCTCGTCGGCCTCGCGGGACTTGATGACCTGGGCCTGGTGCTGCTCGAAGCGCTGCTGCGCCTCGGCGTACTGGGTCTCCCACGCCTCGCGCTGGGACTCGTAGCCCGGCAGCCAGTCGTTGGTCTCCGGGTCGAAGCCCTCGGGGTAGATGTAGTTCCCCTGGTCGTCGTACGACGCGGCCATGCCGTACAGGGTCGGGTCGAACTCGACCGAGGCCGGGTCGGCACCGAAGGACTCGTTGGCCTGCTTCAGCGAGAGGCTGATGCGACGGCGCTCGAGGTCGATGTCGATGACCTTGACGAAGATCTCGTCGTTGACCTGGACGACCTGCTCCGGGATCTCCACGTGGCGCTCGGCCAGCTCGGAGATGTGGACCAGACCCTCGATGCCCTCGTCCACGCGGACGAACGCACCGAACGGAACCAGCTTGGTGACCTTACCCGGGACGACCTGACCGATCTGGTGCGTACGGGCGAACTGCTGCCACGGGTCCTCCTGCGTCGCCTTCAGCGACAGGGAGACACGCTCGCGGTCCATGTCCACGTCGAGAACCTCGACGGTGACCTCCTGGCCGACCTCGACAACCTCGGACGGGTGGTCGATGTGCTTCCAGGACAGCTCGGACACGTGCACCAGGCCGTCGACGCCACCCAGGTCCACGAACGCACCGAAGTTGACGATCGAGGAGACGACGCCGGAGCGGACCTGACCCTTCTGCAGGGTCGTGAGGAACGTCTGGCGCACCTCGGACTGGGTCTGCTCGAGCCAGGCGCGGCGGGACAGGACCACGTTGTTGCGGTTCTTGTCCAGCTCGATGATCTTCGCCTCGAGCTCCTTGCCCACGTAGGGCTGGAGGTCGCGGACACGGCGCATCTCGACGAGGGAGGCCGGCAGGAAGCCACGGAGGCCGATGTCGAGGATGAGACCACCCTTGACCACCTCGATGACGGTGCCGGTGACGATGCCGTCCTCTTCCTTGATCTTCTCGATGGTGCCCCAGGCACGCTCGTACTGGGCGCGCTTCTTCGAGAGGATCAGGCGGCCTTCCTTGTCCTCCTTCTGGAGAACAAGGGCCTCGATCTCGTCGCCGACCTTGACGACCTCGTTCGGGTCGACGTCGTGCTTGATCGAGAGCTCGCGGCTCGGGATGACACCTTCGGTCTTGTAACCGATGTCGAGCAGGACCTCGTCCCGGTCGACCTTCACGATGACGCCGTCGACGATGTCGCCGTCGTTGAAGTACTTGATCGTCTCGTCGATCGCTGCGAGGAAGGCTTCCTCGTTACCGATGTCGTTGACCGCAACCTGCGGGGTGGTGGCGGTGGTCTCGGTGCTGCTCGTCATGTGGGAAAGGGCTCCGGTACGGACATTGAAGTCGTAGGTACTGCTACGCCGAGAGCCCGTATCGCAGCTGAAGAAGCCGGACAGCCAAGGAAGCGCCCAACCCCGCCAGGGGAGGCGCCTCGAAAACCGAGGGGACATACAACAGATGCGAGCGCGACCTGCTCCGTCTGAGGCGCGCAGGCCCGCAGCGCAACCTTTAGCATACGGGGACGGCCGGACACGGTCAATGCGCGAAGGCGCACACCCGGGGCAGAACGTCACATACCCGGCACATTTAAAGTTTCCCAAGGCCATCGTGGCCGCGACTGCCGCTTCCCGAGGCGTACCGCGCTTCCCGGAGGAGCAGTGCGCAACCTACAACGGCGGGCGGGATGATCCAAGAGTACGAGCCTGAAGCCACTCGGCGCCACGCCGGTGACGTGGAGAGCAGCCGGGCAAGCCGTGGCTGGTGGGACCGGAACGCGGACGAGTACCAGAGCGAGCACGGGGCGTTCCTGGGGGACGACCGGTTCGTGTGGGGGCCGGAGGGGCTGGACGAGGCCGACGCGGGCCTCCTGGGGGACGTCGCGGGGCGGGACGTACTGGAGATCGGCGCGGGCGCCGCCCAGTGTTCGCGCTGGCTGGCCTCCCAAGGAGCCCGTCCCGTGGCGCTGGACCTGTCCCACCGGCAGCTTCAGCACGCCCTCCGTATCGGCCAGGACGTGCCCCTGGTGGAGGCCGACGCCACGGCACTGCCGTTCCGGGACGGCTCCTTCGACCTGGCGTGTTCGGCGTACGGGGCGGTGCCTTTCGTGGCCGATCCGGTGCGGGTCTTAGAGGAGGTGTGCAGGGTGCTGCGGCCGGGCGGACGGTGGGTGTTCTCCGTGACCCATCCGCTCCGGTGGGCCTTCCCCGACGAGCCGGGTCCGGAAGGCCTGTCGGTGTCCGCCTCCTACTTCGACCGCACCCCTTATGTGGAGCAGGACGAGGAAGGCAATGCCCTGTACGTCGAACACCACCGGACGATCGGGGACCGGGTACGGGACGTCGTGGCGGGCGGGTTCCGTCTGGTGGACCTCGTCGAGCCGGAGTGGCCCTCCTGGAACACCCAGGAGTGGGGCGGCTGGTCCCCCTTGCGCGGAAACCTGATCCCGGGCACGGCGATCTTCGTGTGCGAGCGCGCGTGATGCGGCTCCGGGACGAGGCCCTGGACCTTCCCGTACGTACCGCCCTGCCCGCCCTGGAGCGGGCGCTGGACGGGCACGGGGCGGCGGTCCTGTGCGCGCCACCCGGCACCGGCAAGACGACGCTGGTGCCCCTGGCGCTGGCCGAGCGGGGCGCCCGGGTCGTGGTCGCCGAGCCGCGGCGGATCGCGGCGCGGGCGGCGGCCCGGCGGATGGCGTGGCTGCTGGGCGAGCGGGTGGGCCGCCGGGTGGGCTTCACGGTGCGCGGCGAGCGGGTCGTGTCCCGCGAGACGGTCGTCGAGGTGGTGACGACGGGTGTGCTGCTCCAGCGGCTCCAGCGGGACCAGGAGCTGCCCGGGGTGGACGTGGTGCTCCTGGACGAGTGCCATGAGCGGCACCTGGACGCGGACACCGCCGCCGCGTTCCTGCTGGACGTACGGGCGGCCCTGCGGCCCGAGCTGCGGCTGGTGGCCGCCTCGGCGACCACCGACGCGGAGGGCTGGGCCCGGCTGCTGGGCGGCGCGCCGGTGGTGGAGGCGGAGGGGGTGGCCCATCCGGTGGAGGTGGTGTGGGCGCCGCCGGCCGGTGCGGTGCGGCCGCCGCACGGGATGAGGGTGGACCCGGCGCTGCTGGCGCATGTCGCGGCGGTGGTACGGCGCGCGCTGGCGGAGCGCTCGGGTGACGTGCTGTGCTTCATGCCCGGGGTGGGGGAGACCGCGCGCGTGGCGGGGCTGCTGTCGTCCGTGGACGCGGAGGTGCTCCAGGTGCACGGGCGGGCGCCGGCGGCGGTCCAGGACGCGGTGCTGGCCGGTTCCGTTTCGGGCCGCCGGGTGGTACTGGCGACATCGGTGGCCGAGTCGTCGCTGACGGTCCCGGGGGTGCGCGTGGTGGTGGACTCGGGGCTGGCCCGCGAGCCACGCGTGGACCACGCGCGGGGCCTGGGTTCGCTGACGACGGTACGGGCGTCCAGGGCGGCCGCCCGGCAGCGTGCGGGCCGTGCGGGGCGGGAGGCGCCGGGCGTGGTGTACCGGTGCTGGACGGAAGCGGAGGACGGGCGCCTGCCGCGCTTCCCGGCGCCCGAGATCCAGGTGGCCGACCTGGCCGCCTTCGCGCTCCAGGCGGCCGCCTGGGGCGACCCGGACGCGGCGGGGCTGGCGCTGCTGGACGCGCCGCCCGCGGGCGCGATGGCCGCCGCGCGGTCGGTGCTGGCGGCGATCGGCGCCGTGGACGCGGCGGGCCGGGCGACGGACCGGGGCGCGACGATGGCCCGCCTGGGCCTGCACCCGCGGCTGGCCCGCGCGCTGCTGGACGGGGCGCCGGAGGTGGGCGCGCGGCGCGCCGCCGAGGTGGTGGCGCTGCTGAGCGAGGAGCCGCCGCGCGAGTACGGCGACGACCTGGCGGCCGCGTGGCGCACGGCACGGCGGGGCGGTGACGCCTACGGGGCGCGGTGGCGCCAGGAGGCGCGGCGGCTGGCGGCGCACCTGGTCACGTCGGGCGCGCCCACCGGGCCGGCGGCCGGTGCGCGTGAGCCCGCCGGGCGGGCGGACGGTGAGCCCGAGCTCGCCGGGCGGGTGACCGGCGCGCGCGAGGCCGGTGCGCGTGAGGCGCGGCAGCCGGGCGGGCGGGAGGCGCGCCAGTCGGCGGGACAGTTGGACGCGCGGGAGCCAGGGCAGAGGGCCGGGCAGCCGGACACGCGGGAGCCGGCCGGGCAGCCGGACGCACGGCAAGCACGGCAGCCGGACGCGCGGGAGACACGGCAGTCGGCGGGACGGCCGGACGCGCGCGAGGCGCGCGGCGGGCACGGGGTGGGCGCCTTCGAGGCGCGCCACGGAAAACAGGGCGGCCCCGCGGACGCGCGCGGCGGGCGGGAGGGGGGCGCCTTGGGCGCGCGCGCCGAGCAGGAGGGCGGCTCGCTCGGTCCGGCCGCGGGGGCGGGCGCGTCGGCGGACGACGCCGTCGCGGGGCTCGTCGCCGCTCTTGCCTTTCCCGAGCGGGTGGCGCGGGCCAAGGGCGAGGGTGCCTTCCTGATGGCTTCGGGGACCGGCGCCGAACTCGGCGCGGGATCCCGGCTGCGGGCGGCGCCCTGGCTCGCCGTCGCCGTCGCGGACCGGCCGTCGCACGCCGCCTCCGCGCGCGTACGGCTGGCCGCCGTGGTCGACGAGGGGACCGCCCGGGCGGCGGCCCGGCATGTGCTGGTGGCGGGCGAGGAGGTGCGCTGGGAGGACGGCGACGTGGTCGCGCGGTCGGTGGAGCGGCTGGGGGCCATCGAGACGGCCGTACGGCCGCTGCGGGACCCGGACCCCGCTCGCGTACGCGACGCCCTGCTGGACGGGCTGCGGCGCGAGGGCCTGGGGCTGCTGCGCTGGTCGCGGGAGTCGGGCGGGCTGCGGCAGCGGCTGGCGTTCCTGCACCGGGTGCTGGGCGCGCCGTGGCCCGACGTCTCGGACGCCGCACTGGTGGACCGTACGGAGGAGTGGCTGGAGCCGGAGCTGTCACGCGCCCGGCGCCGCGCGGACCTGGGCAGGATCGACGCGGGGCAGGCGCTTCAGCGGCTGCTGCCCTGGGCGACCGGCGACGCCGCCCGGCTGGAGGAGCTGGCGCCGGAGCGGATCGAGGTGCCGAGCGGGTCGCGTATCCGTGTCGAGTACGAGGGCGAGCAGCCCGTGCTGGCGGTGAAGCTGCAGGAGATGTTCGGCATGACGGAAACGCCCTCCATAGCGGGCGTTCCGCTCCTGGTGCACCTGCTGTCGCCCGCCGGCCGGCCCGCCGCCGTCACGGCGGACCTGGCGTCCTTCTGGCGCGACGGATACCGCTCCGTCCGCGCGGAGCTGCGCGGACGGTACCCGAAGCATCCGTGGCCGGAGGACCCGACGGTGGCGGAGCCGACCCGCCGGACGAACGCGCGCCGCTGAGGGCCGGGCGGCGCTGGGAGCGTGCCTCCAGCCACAGGGACAGCGCCGCCAGTCCCGTACCGAGGACGAGGAAGCTCCACGGCAGGTACGACGTCATCAGCAGGACCAGGCGGCGCTGGGAGCGCACCAGGTCGACGGTGTGGTCGAGGTAGTCCTCGCGCATCTTGACGTGCCCGGCGAACGCGGTGACCTTGTCGCGGCCGCCGAGGAGGGTGCCGCCGCGCAGTTCCTCGCGGTGGATCTCCTCACCGTTGACGGGGGCGCCGGTGACGGGGTCGACCCAGAACATGCGCTTGGTAGTGTACCAGCGGGTGGTGCCGGTCTGCTGTTCCAGTTTCGTCGCGTCGATGCCCGGCAGGGGCATCTTCTTCGGGTACGGCACCTTGGTCCACGGGATGGTCTGCTCGAAGTAGTAGACCTCCAGGCCGCGGAACGTACGCGTGCCCTTGTAGTGGATGGGCGCGGAGGTACGGGTCTGGGCGTCGAAGTACTCGTAGTCCCGCTTCTCGGTGAGGAAGGGCCACTTGAATTCGATGCCCTCGCGCCGCACCGGGTCCCCGTCGACCATCTCGCCGGTGGCGTGGACGGGTGCCTGGGTGTGGGCGTCGAAGATGTAGCGCTCGGGGATCTGGGACACCATCGCGCCGTCGGGGCCGACCACGTGGGAGAGGGCGTCCCATACGACGACGTCGCGGCCGGCGTCGCGTTCGATCCTCCGGGACTCCTCGACGTTGCCCTTGAGGGTCTGGACGATGGTGACCTTGTCGACCTGCTCGGCCTTCATCGTGTCGTACCTCAGGAGGGTGGCCGGTTTCGCCTCCAGCACCATCTCCTGGTACTGGCCGGCCGGGATCTTCGCCAGCCGGGGGAAGGCGTACCAGCGCAGTGTGGGGGCCATGGCGGCGAAGAACACGGCGAAGGAGAGGAGGACGAGGCCGGCTCTGCGGCGCATGGTGGCTGCCCCTCCTACTTCTTGGGTCCGGGGACCGTTGTGAGGAGCGGTTTGGGCGAGGTCTCACCTTCGGGTGCCGGGTCGGTCACGGCCAGAAGCAGGACCAGGAGCAGGACTGGAGCCAGGCCTATGGAGGCGGCTACAAGGGCGCGCATGGATCGGCCTCCCCATCTGATGCTCCGTCAGGTGGCAGGCACCGTAGCAATCGCGCCGCGAGAGGGGAACACGTAACCCCGCACACGTGACACCGCCCCACCGGGAGGGTGGGGCGGTGTCACGTGTGCGGGGTGGACCGTCAGGCGACCGTGAGCTCGATGGTCAGGGTCGCGCCGCCGGTGGTGGTGAGGCGGAGCAGGAACGTGCCGGTCTGGCCGTCCGCGAACATCCTCGGCAGCGCGAGCAGGCCGTCCGCGTCGGTCTTCAGGCCGTCGAGGGTGCGGACCGGGTTGCCCTGCTCGTCCTTGAAGTAGGGGCCCTTGTCGTTGACGGTCGCGTCGTCCGCCGCCTTGATCATGGTGGCGGTCAGCGCGACACCGGAGGCGGCGGCGCCCTTGTACGTGGCCTTCACCTGGACCTGGCCGGCGAACTCGGCCTCGGGCTCCGCCGTGAGCGCCTTGTCGTCGGTCCTGACCAGGGCGTCGGCCTGCCGGGCGGTGACGGTCGCGGTGTAGTCGACCGGCGTGACCGTGCGGCCCACGACGGTGGCCCGGACGGTGAACTCCCCGGTCCGCTCGCCCGCCTGGAGCGCGGGGGCGGTGGCGGTGCCGTCGGCGCCCGTGAGGACGGTGACGCTCGTGGCACCGTCCGGGAAGCGCGAGTCGGTCTCACCGACGAGCGTGAACCTCACGCCGACCCTGGCCACCGGCTTGCCCGACCCGTCCAGCGCCGTGACGGCGGGACGCTCCGCGAACCGGGTGCCGGCGGTCGCGGTGAGCGATCCGGTGCCGACGTCCTTGATGCGCGTGACGGTGGGGGTCGGTTTGGGCGTGGGGGTGGGCGCGGTCGTGGGCGGCGTGGGGGTGGGCGTGGGGCTCGTCGGCGGCGGCGTGGGCGTGGGCGTGACCGACGAGGGGTTCGGGGTCGGTGTCGGTGTCGGTGTCGGAGTGGGCGTCGGCGTGGGGGTGGGCGTAGGCGTAGGCGTGGGCGTCGGGGTGACGCCGTTGTCGCTGCGGTCGACCGGCAGGACGCCCGTGCCGTCCGGCACCTGGTGGCTGTTGTTCTTGTAGTACTCGAACCAGGACAGAACCGTACGAAGGTACTCCATCGAGCGGTTGTAACTCAGGATCGCCCTGTCCAGGTCCGCCTTGACCGCGAGGTCACGGTTGTTCGCGCACAGGTACATGCCGGCCGCCTGTGCGGCGTCGTAGATGTTGTTCGGATCCTTGCGGCCGTCGCCGTTGGCGTCCTGGCCCCAGCTCGCCCACGTGGAGGGGATGAACTGCATCGGGCCGACCGCGCGGTCGTGCGTCGTGTCACCGTCGTACGCGCCGTCGTCGGTGTCTGAGATGTTGGCGAATCCGACACCGTTGAGGACGGGGCCGAGGATCGGCGTAAAGGTGGTGCCGTCGGCGCTGACGCGGCCGCCGCGCGCCTGGCCGGACTCGACCTTGCCGATGGCCGCGAGGAGCTGCCAGGGGAGGTTGCAGCCGGGGTCATCGGTCTTCAGGTGCTGCTCGGCCTGCTTGTAGGCGGCGAGCACGGTCGCCGGTATGCCCGCCTCCGCGGGGCCCGTGACGGGGGTTGCGGTGGGAGCACCGGGCTTGGTGGGGGTGTTGAGCGGCGGCAGGTCCGTGTAGTACGGGGAGTTGCCGGTCGCCGAACCCCCCGGCGAGGGCGGTGTCGCGTCGGACAGCTGCTGGTCGGCGCCGCCACCGGCGGAAGGCGTCACGCCGGGCGCCTGCGAGGCGGAGAGCGCCGCCACCGCCGCCGCGGCCACCGCTGTGCCGGCGGCCCCCTTGCGCAGCCGGCGGCCGATGTGCGCTGCCATACGTCTGGTCCCTCCCCATTGACGGCCCTTCACGCTCCCCAGCGCGATGACTCAGGCGACCCTACGTCAACTCGGCATCCCGGGGCACCGTCAGCTGACCGGTTTTCACGCTTTCGTCACCTGTGGGCTGCCCGGAATCCGGTGCGCGAACGTCACGCATACTGGGCGCCATTGACCAGAGGTTCGCATTCGGGGGGCACGACAGCCATGCCATTCACGCTCAGCCATGCCGCGGCGGTCCTGCCGGGGATACGGAGGTCCGGCACGGGACGGGGACCTCTCGTCGCGTCGGCGCTCGTCATGGGGTCGTTCTCGCCCGATATGACGTACTTCGCGGACACCGCGATCCCGGGGGCGATGCTCTTCGGGGACGTCACGCACAGTTTGGTGGGGATCCTGACCGTCGATGTGCTGATCGCCGCGGCCCTGGTGGCGGTGTGGCTGATGGTGCGCGAGCCCCTGCTCGCGCTGGTGCCGGCCCGGTGGCAGGGGCGGGTGCACACGCTGCTGCGGGGGCAGTCCTGGCGGGGCCGGCATCCGGCGGTGCTGGCGTTCCGGTTCTACGCCTCGGCCGTCATCGGGGCGGCCACGCATGTGGTGTGGGACCTGTTCACGCACGCGGACCGGTGGGGCACGAGGGTGCTGCCGGCGCTGGGGGAAGTCGTGGCCGGCTTTCCCATGTACATGTACGCGCAGTACGGCGGCTCCGCCGTAGCGCTGGTGGTGCTGGTGTGGTTCGTGGGCGGCGCACTGCGGCGGGTGCCGCCGGAGGCGGCGGGCGAGGCTCCGGCGTCGGTGCCGGTGCTGGACCGGCGCGGACGGTGGCTGGCGGCGGGGCTGCTCGGGGCGTGCGTGGCGGCGGGGATCGTGCACCGGTGCGTGCGGTGGTACGCGTACTGGGGCCGGATCGACACGCCGCTGGACATCGTCCCGACGGCGTGCTTCGGGGCGGGGGCCGGGCTGGCGGCGGGGCTGCTGCTGTACGGGGCGGGGATGCGGCTGCGCGCGGCGGGCCGCCGCCCGGCGGGGTAGGTGGGCGGTGGCATGTCCCCCACCCCTCCCCCCTACGCCCTGGCGGGCGTAGGGGGGACTTACACCTCCCGAAACCGGGGGCTCCGCCCCGGCCGCCCTGACGGGGAAAGGTTGTTGTACGTGGGGGCTGACGCCCCCACACCCCCGGCGCGGCAGCTTCGCTGCCGTGGCAGCACCCCACCAGGCGGGGCCCGAACCGGGCGCGCCCGGCCAGGCGCGGCGGCGGCCCCGGGTGGGGCCACCGCCCCGGCAGGGCAGGTCAGTGGGCCGCGGAGTCCCAGTCCGGGCCCACGCCCACGGACACGTCCAGGGGGGCGCGGAGGTCGACCGCCGTGGACATCTCGTGGCGGACGAGTTCCTCGACCCGGTCGCGCTCGCCCGGGGCGACCTCCAGGACGATTTCGTCGTGGACCTGGAGCAGCAACCGGGTGTTCAGGCCCGCCTGCCGCAGCGCCCGGTCCACATTGAGCATCGCGACCTTCACGATGTCGGCGGCCGTGCCCTGGATAGGGGCGTTGAGCGCCATCCGCTCGGCCGCCTCGCGGCGCTGGCGGTTGTCGCTGTTCAGGTCCGGCAGGTACCGGCGGCGGCCGAGCATCGTCTCCGTGTACCCCGTCGCGCGGGCCTCGTCGACGACCCGGCGCAGATAGTCCCGGACCCCGCCGAACCGCTCGAAGTACGTGTCCATCAGGGCACGGGCCTCGCCCGCCTCGATGTTCAGCTGCTGCGAGAGGCCGAAGGCCGACAGGCCGTACGCCAGGCCGTACGACATGGCCTTGATCTTGCGGCGCATCTCGGCGTCGACGGCGGACCGCTCCACCGAGAACACCTGGGAGGCGACGGTGGTGTGGAGGTCCTCGCCGGAGGTGAACGCCTCGATCAGGCCCTCGTCCTCCGAGAGGTGGGCCATGACCCGCAGTTCGATCTGGCTGTAGTCGGCCGTCATCAGGGATTCGAAGCCCTCGCCGACCACGAAGCCATGGCGGATGGCGCGGCCCTCGTCGGTGCGGACCGGCACATTCTGGAGGTTCGGATCCGTCGACGACAGGCGGCCCGTCGCCGCGACCGTCTGGCTGAAGGTGGTGTGGATGCGGCCGTCGGCGGCGATCGTCTTGATCAGGCCCTCGACCGTGGAACGCAGCCGCGCCTGCTCGCGGTGGCGGAGCATGATGACGGGCAGCTCGTGCTCGGTCTGGGCGGCCAGCCAGGCCAGCGCGTCCGCGTCCGTGGTGTAACCGGTCTTGGTCTTCTTCGTCTTGGGGAGGTTCAGCTCGCCGAAGAGCACCTCCTGGAGCTGCTTGGGCGAGCCGAGGTTGAACTCGTGCCCCACGGAGGCGTGCGCCTCCTTCACGGCCTGCTGCACGGCGCCCGCGAACTGCTGCTCCATCGCCTCCAGATGGGCGCGGTCCGCGGAGATGCCGTACCGCTCCATCCGGGCGAGCACCAGGGACGTGGGCAGTTCCACGTCGTGCAGCAGCTCGGTCGCGCCGACTTCCTTCAGCCTCTCGCCGAACGCGTCGCCCAGGTCGAGGACCGCGCGGGCCTGCGCCATCAGGGCGTCGGCCTCGGCCTGCTCGTCGGCGCCGAAGGCGAGCTGCCCGTCGGCGGCTGCGGGGGCCAGCTCGCGGTGCAGGTACTCGACGGACAGGGCGTCCAGCGCGAAGGACCGGCGGCCCGGCTTGACCAGGTAGGCGGCGAGGGCGGTGTCCATGGTGATGCCCTCGATGTGCCAGCCGTGCTCGGGGAAGACCCGCAGCGCCTCCTTGGCACTGTGCATGATCTTCGGGCGGTCCGGGTCGGCGAGCCAGGCGGCGAAGGCCCGCTCGTCGGACTCGTCGAGCTGGGTCGTGTCGAACCAGGCGGCCTTGCCGTCGGCCGCGGCCAGCGCGACCTCGCTGACGTTGCCCACGCCGAGCGCCCAGGTGGCGACGGTCGCCACACCGAGCGGCTGCCGGCCGTGCTGCTCCAGCCAGAAGGCCACCTCACCCGCGCCCAGGACCGCGCCGTCCAGCTCGACGCCGGCGGCCGTGGCCGGGGCCTCTTCCTCCTCCGCGCCCGGGTCGACCGCGAGGAGCCGCTCCCGCAGGCTCGGGTTGCGGATCTCCAGGACCTCCAGGAAGCCCTTCAGCGCCGTCCTGTCGTACGGCCGGCGCTCCAGGTCCGCGACGGACTTGGGCAGCTCCACGTCACGGACCAGCTCCGTCAGGTGACGGTTGAGCTTGACGGACTCCAGGTGGTCGCGCAGCGCCTGCCCGACCTTGCCCTTGACCTCGCCGGCGCGCTCGACCAGCTCCGCGAAGGAACCGAACTGGTTGATCCACTTCGTGGCGGTCTTCTCACCGACACCGGGGATGCCCGGCAGGTTGTCGGACGGGTCGCCGCGCAGGGCGGCGAAGTCCGGGTACTGCGCCGGGGTCAGCCCGTACTTCTCCTGCACCTTCTCCGGGGTGAACCGGGTCAGCTCGGAGACGCCCTTGGTGGGGTACAGCACGGTGATGTGGTCGGAGACCAGCTGGAAGGAGTCGCGGTCGCCGGTGACGATCAGCACCTCGAACCCGGCCGCCTCGGCCTGGGTGGCCAGGGTGGCGATGATGTCGTCCGCCTCGAAGCCGTCCACCGCGAACCGCTCCGCGTTCATGGTGTCCAGCAGCTCGCCGATCAGCTCCACCTGCCCCTTGAACTCGTCGGGGGTCTTGGAGCGGTTCGCCTTGTACTCGGGGAAGTCCTCGGAGCGCCAGGTCTTGCGGGACACGTCGAACGCCACGGCGAAATGCGTGGGCGACTCGTCGCGCAGCGTGTTCGCCAGCATCGACGCGAAGCCGTAGATGGCGTTGGTCGTCTGGCCGCTCGCGGTGGTGAAGTTCTCCGCGGGCAGCGCGAAGAACGCCCGGTACGCCAGGGAGTGCCCGTCCATGAGGAGCAGGCGCGGACGGTTGTCGTCGGTCTTCTTCGATGCTGTCTCAGCCACGGGGACGATCCTGCCACGGACCACTGACAATCCCGACCGAGCGGGCCTTGAGTCCGCCGCTGTCAGTGCGACGTGACAGGATCGTGAGACGTACAACGAGGACGTCCGTCGGACATGACCGCTCAAGGGAGAGCGCGATGGCCAGCAAGCCGCCCGCAGGTGACCCGGTCCAGGACGCGCCGCAGGTCGCGCCGCCGCAGCATGCCGCCGCGGGCCTCCCCGCGATCGGGCACACCCTCAAGATCTCCCACCAGCAGATGGGTGTGCGCCGCACCGCGCGCACGCTGCTCAAGGTCAATCAGAAGGACGGCTTCGACTGCCCTGGCTGTGCCTGGCCGGAGGGCGACAAGCGGCACATCGCGGAGTTCTGCGAGAACGGGGCGAAGGCCGTCGCAGAAGAGGCGACGCTGCGCCGCGTCACCCCCGACTTCTTCGCCGCCCACCCCATCGCGGACCTGGCGACCCGCAGTGGGTACTGGCTCGGCCAGCAGGGCCGCATCACCCACCCCATGTACGCGGCGGAGGGCGCCGGCCGGTACGAGCCGGTGAGCTGGGAGCGGGCCTTCGAGATCATCGCGGAGGAGCTGACGTCGCTCGCCTCCCCCGACGAGGCCGTCTTCTACACCTCGGGCCGCACCAGCAACGAGGCCGCGTTTCTGCTCCAGCTCTTCGCCCGCGAGTTCGGCACCAACAACCTGCCGGACTGCTCCAACATGTGCCACGAGTCGTCCGGCTCGGCGCTCACCGAGACGATCGGCATCGGCAAGGGCAGCGTCTCGCTGGAGGACCTGCACCAGGCCGACCTGATCATGGTGGCCGGGCAGAACCCAGGCACCAACCACCCCCGGATGCTGTCCGCCCTGGGAAAGGCCAAGGCCGCCGGTGCGAGGATCATCTCGGTGAATCCGCTGCCCGAGGCCGGCCTGGAGCGGTTCAAGAACCCGCAGACCCCCCAGGGCATGCTCAAGGGCGCCGCCCTCACCGACCTGTTCCTCCAGATCCGCATCGGCGGCGACCAGGCCCTCTTCCGGCTCCTCAACAAGCTGATCCTTCAGACCGACGGCGCGGTCGACGAGGACTTCGTACGGGAGCACACGCACGGGTACGAGGAGTTCACGGCCGCCGCCGAGGCCGCCGACTGGGACCAGACCCTCGCCGCCACCGGCCTGGAGCGCGCCGAGATCGAACGCGCGCTGCGCATGGTGCTCGCCTCGAAGCGCACCATCGTCTGCTGGGCCATGGGCCTCACCCAGCACAAGCACTCCGTGCCGACCATCCGCGAGGTGGTCAACTTCCTGCTGCTGCGCGGCAACATCGGCCGCCCCGGTGCCGGAGTGTGCCCGGTGCGCGGCCACTCCAATGTG
Organism: Streptomyces sp. CB03238; assembly: GCF_002099185.1. Taxonomy (NCBI): domain Bacteria; kingdom Bacillati; phylum Actinomycetota; class Actinomycetes; order Kitasatosporales; family Streptomycetaceae; genus Streptomyces; species Streptomyces sp. CB03238. The sequence continues at coordinate 18,386 of NZ_NBCN01000032.1, forward strand.
CAGGGCGACCGCACCATGGGCATCTTCGAGCGCCCCTCCCCCGCCTTCCTGGACGCCCTCGACAAGGAATTCGGGATCACCTCCCCCCGCCACCACGGCTTCGACGTGGTCCGCGCCATCGAGGCGCTGCGCGACGGGAAGGCGAAGGTCTTCTTCGCCATGGGCGGCAACTTCGTCGGCGCGACGCCCGACACCGAGGTCACCGAGGCCGCCATGCGGCGCGCCCGGCTCACCGTGCACGTGTCGACCAAGCTGAACCGGTCGCACGCGGTCACCGGCACGCGCGCGTTGATCCTGCCCACGCTCGGCCGCACCGACAAGGACGTACAAGCGAGCGGCAAGCAGTTCGTGACCGTCGAGGACTCGATGGGCCTCGTCCACGCCTCGCGCGGGAACCTCCCACCGGCGAGCCCGCACCTGCTGTCCGAGCCGGCGATCGTGGCCCGCATGGCCCGGGCGGTGCTGGGCCAGGCCTCGGCCACACCGTGGGAGGACTTCGAAAAGGACTACGCCACGATCCGCGACCGCATCGCGCGCGTGGTGCCCGGCTTCCAGGACTTCAACGCCAGGCTCGCGGCCGACCCCGCCGGCTTCGCCCTGCCGCACGCCCCGCGCGACGAGCGCCGCTTCCCCACCAGGACCGGCAAGGCGAACTTCACGGCCGCCCCCGTCGAGTACCCCACGGTCCCCGAGGGCCGCCTGCTGCTGCAGACGCTGCGCTCGCACGACCAGTACAACACCACCATCTACGGCCTCGACGACCGCTACCGGGGCATCAAGGGCGGCCGCCGGGTCGTCCTGGTCCACCCAGACGACGCCCGTGAGCACGGGCTGGCCGACGGGGCGTACGTCGACCTCGTCAGCGAGTGGACGGACGGCACCGAGCGCCGCGCGGCCGGCTTCCGCGTCGTGCACTACCCCACCGCGCGCGGCTGCGCCGCCGCGTACTACCCCGAGACCAACGTCCTGGTGCCGCTGGAGGCGACCGCCGACATCAGCAACACCCCCGCCAGCAAGTCCGTCATCGTGCGTCTGGAACAATCACCCTCCGCCTGAGCGTTCGCTTAGGCAGCACGGCAGACCAGGGACATGACCGCACGACGATCGGAGCCGGGCCCCATGGGCGAGCAGACCCACGTGAAGTTCCCTCAGGAGGTCATCGACGAGTACGCCTCGCTCGGTGTCGACCTGCCCGCCCTGTTCTCCGCCGGGCACCTGGGCAGCCGCATGGGCGTACAGATCGTCGAGGCGTCCGCGGACCGCGTCGTCGGCACCATGCCGGTCGAGGGCAACACCCAGCCGTACGGGCTGCTGCACGGCGGTGCCTCCGCCGTCCTGGCCGAGACGCTCGGCTCGGTCGGCTCGATGCTCCACGGCGGCGTATCCAAGATCGCCGTGGGGGTCGACCTGAACTGCACGCACCACCGCGGCGTGCGCAACGGGCTGGTGACCGGCGTGGCCACCCCCGTCCACCGTGGCCGCTCCACCGCGACGTACGAGATCGTCATCACCGACGAGCAGAACAAGCGGGTCTGCACGGCCCGCCTGACCTGCCTGCTGCGCGACGCCTCCCCCAAGGACACGGAGAACATCCCCGGGGCGACCACCGCCGGCCCCACGGGCTGACCGGCCGGGGTTGCGGGCGTCCAGCCACCCGCGCGGCACGGTCGTGAAGCCGGTGTTCTCGGCACGGTGCCGGATCCGGTGGGCGCGGCCCGTGCCGCCGGGGCGCACACGGCCTCGCACGCCCCTCGCCACGAGCTCGCACGCCCCTCGCCAGGAGCTCCCCGCCACGAGCCCGGCCGCCGGAGCCCGGCCGCCGGGACGCCCGCACCGCCACGTCGGCCTCCCACTGACCCGCGGGTCCCCCTGGAGACGTCCGCTGGACACCTCCGCCGCCCCGGAAAGGTAGCCCTCCGCCCCCTCGAAGAGACGGCCCGGCCTCGGTCTCCCCGAGCCGCGGAATCCGCATCCGTACGGCGTCACCCCTGCCGTCTCCGTCGCTGTCCGTTGCCGTCCCGGGATGTCCACCCGCTGGTGGACGGCGTCCGCGCGGGAGAAGACCAGCCGGATCGGCTCACCCCGCGATCCGCAGCGCCGGGCCCACGTCGCCGTCCCGTACGGAGGGCGCGGGGGCGGCCGCCACCAGTGCGGCGGCGAGGATCGCCGGGGCGGACCCGCGGAGGCTACGGGGCGTGCGGTTCGCGTAGGGTCCGGCCATCGCGCCTGCCGCCAAGGGCCGGTGGATGCGACCGTCACACGGGAAGCGCGCACACATCCCACCGCATGCACATCGGTAACACCAGACCTCCCAACCCTCCATCGCTCACTCACAGTTGAGAAGAGAGGGGCCGGGCACGGTCCCCAGGGACGCCGCTGCCGCCGTCCCCATGAGACCCACGCGGGCCCTCACCGGGCCCCGCGCCTCGCCGGGCGTCCACTCGCGCCCCGACGAGCACGCCGCACACCGGGCACACCGCCCGTGACACACCGGCCCTCACGGCAACTGCCGCTACCAACAGGGCAATTCACCTACCGGACTCCGCGTCGCGCTCACCGGACGCCCGGCGCCGGAAGCGCCCACCGGGTGCACAGAACGGGACTTCACACACAAGGCCCCCGACAAGGGACGGGAGCAGCGCCCTCCCCTCACCCTCCTGCCGGTCGCCACAGCCGTTCGCCAGGCACTTCACCGCACCCGCCCGGCCACCGCCGGCCGACACCGCGACACCCCGCGCACACACCACTCCGAAGGCCCCCGGCACCCCTTCGGAGCCCTCCGGGAGACCCGATCCACCTACCGCCCGCCGTAACACTCCGTAACGATCACGCAATGCGGCCGACCGCCCCTCCGGAGCGGCCCGGGCACCGCATGAGCCCCCGGTACCCCCTCATCCGGCCGCCCGCCACGACCCCCGCCGTAAGCACCAAGATCGACCGAAGCCCCTTAGCGGAACTGGGCGTTCTCGCCATGTGAGAAGGAACCCCCACCCACGACGACCCGTGTAGCCACCACCGATCGGCGACGTTTGGCCACGGCATAACAAGAGAGTCACATCCTGTCTCTGCCGCTCCCGGACCCGCCCCGGCTGCGCTTAGAGTCACCGCCAGTCACCGCGCCGCCGGGCGCGTCACTGCACGGCCCCTGCATCACCCATGTACGGCCCGGCGCTCGCAACGGCTCCTCGAGCGAGGAGACCGCGCCAGGGAAAGGACCCCTTCGTGCGACAGCGATCGTTGTTCATACTCACCGCAGTGCTCACCACTGGAGCACTGACTCTCACAGCCTGTGGGTCGCGCGACGACAAGGGTGGCGGCGACAGCAGCAACGGCAAGAAGACCACCGTCGTCATCGGCTTCGACGCGCCCCTGACCGGTGACCTCTCCGCCCTCGGCCTCGGCATGAAGAACTCCGCCGACCTCGCCATCAAGACGGCCAACAAGGACAACACCGTCCCCGGCGTCGAGTTCAAACTGGAAGCCCTCGACGACCAGGCCCAGCCGTCCGTCGGCCAGCAGAACGCCAGCAAGCTCATCAGCAACAAGGACGTCCTCGGCGTCGTCGGCCCGCTGAACTCCAGCGTCTCGCAGTCCATGCAGAAGCCGTTCAACGACGCCAGCCTCGTCCAGATCTCCCCCGCCAACACCGGCACCGAGCTGACCCAGGGCGACGGCTGGAAGACCGGCGACAAGAAGCGCCCGTTCAAGACGTACTTCCGCACCGCCACGACCGACCAGGTCCAGGGCGCCTTCGCGGCCAAGTACCTCTTCAACACCGCGAAGATCAAGCAGGTCTACCTGATCGACGACCAGAAGACCTACGGCGCCGGTCTCGCCGCCTCCTTCAAGGAGACCTACACCAAGCTCGGCGGCAAGATCGTCGGCAGCGACCACATCAACCCCGACGACCGCGACTTCAACGCCGTCGTCGCCAAGGTCAAGAACTCCGGCGCCAAGGCCCTCTACTACGGCGGTGAGTACCCGGCCGCCGCCCCGCTCAGCCAGCAGCTCAAGGACAGCGGCAGCAACATCCCGCTCATGGGCGGCGACGGCATCTACAGCGGCGAGTTCCCCAAGCTCAACAAGAAGGCCCAGGGCGACCTCGCCACCTCCGTCGGCAAGCCCGTCGAGCAGCTGGACTCCGCCAAGAAGTTCATCGCCGACTACAAGACGGCCGGCTACAAGGACGCCTACGAGGCCTACGGCGGCAGCACCTACGACGCCACCTGGTCGATCATCGAGGCCGTCAAGATCGCGGTGGCCGACAACGGCGGCAAGCTCCCCGACGACGCCCGCGCCAAGGTCCTCGAGGCCATGAACAAGGTCAAGTTCGACGGCGTCACCGGCCCCGTCTCCTACGACGAGTACGGCGACACCACGAACACCATGATGACCGCCTACCAGGTCGACAAGGGCGCCTGGGTCCCCAAGCTGAGCGAGGCCTACAAGCCGTAACCGGCCCCTCCCGCCTCACGCATTGACCCCAGGCCGCGCGGGAGCGCCACCAGCGCTCCCGCGCGGCGCCTTATCCGAACCACTTCACGGAGGCCCTGCGGTGCACGAACTGCCGCAACAGCTGGCCAATGGACTCATCCTCGGCGCGATGTACGGACTCATCGCTGTCGGCTACACGATGGTCTACGGCATCGTCCAGCTCATCAACTTCGCCCACGGCGAAATCTTCATGGTCGGCGGCTTCGGCGCCCTGACCGTCTTCCTCGTCCTGCCGTCCGGGTTCTCCCTCGGCGTCGCCATCCCCCTCATGATCCTCGGTGGCGTCCTCGTCTCCGTCGCCGTCGCGACGGCAGCCGAACGATTCGCCTACCGACCCCTGCGCAGCGCACCACGACTGGCCCCGCTCATCACGGCGATCGGCCTGTCCATCGCCCTCCAGCAGGCCGTCTGGATGCTCTACCCCGACGCCAAGAAGGACCGCTCCTTCCCCCAGTTCGACGGCGCGCCCTTCGACGTCTTCGGCGCCACCATCCAGCCCGGCGACGTCTTCGTCCTCGTCGCCGCCCCGCTGTGCATGCTCGCCCTCGGCCTCTTCGTCACCAAGACCCGCTCCGGCCGGGGCATGCAGGCCACCGCGCAGGACCCGGACACCGCAAAGCTGATGGGCATCAACACCGACCGCATCATCGTCATGGCCTTCGCCATCGGCGCCGCGTTCGCCGCCATCGCCGCCGTCGCCTACGGCCTCAAAAACGGCCAGGTCGGCTTCCGCATGGGCTTCCTCATGGGCCTCAAGGCCTTCACCGCCGCCGTCCTCGGCGGCATCGGCAACATCTACGGCGCCATGCTCGGCGGCGTCGTCCTCGGCATCGCCGAATCCCTCGCCACCGGATACGTCGGAGAAATCCCCGGCATGGAACTCTTCGGCGGCGGCGGCTGGAAGGACGTCTGGGCCTTCAGCCTGCTCATCCTCGTCCTCCTCATCCGTCCCCAGGGCCTGCTGGGCGAACGCGTCGCGGACAGGGCGTGAACACCATGACCACCATCACCAAGAACACCCCCGCCGCCGACACCCCGGCACCCGCGTCCCTCCTCCCCCTGCCGTCCACCGCCGCACGGATCACGGCCCTCGCCGGATCCGTACTCGCCCTCGCCGGCACCTTCCTCGCCTGGACCTGGACCGACGAGTTCCCCGGCAACCTCACCGTCACCGGCTACCCCGGCGGCCTCCAGGTCCTCACCCTCGTCGGCTCCGCCCTCGCCCTGCTGTTCCTCCTCTCCGGACACGGCGTCAAGGGCCTGGGCTGGCTCACCCCCGGCGGCACCAACAGCCCCGTACGCCTCCTCAGCCTCGGCGTACTCGGCACCACCGGCTACGCCATCGGCGCCATATCCACCACCCTCGGCGGCCTGGTCAACCTCGAACCCGGCGCCTGGATCTCCGGCGTCGGCGCACTCCTCGCCGTCATCGGCGCCTTCGGCCTCCCCGCCGACCAGCCCGCCGACGAGGACACCGGCACCAGCACCTGGGCACGCTTCCGGCACAGCCTCACCGCACCCCGGCCGCCGCGCGCCAAGGAACTCTCCTCCTGGGCAGAGATCCTCATCATCATCGGCGCCTTCGCCGTCGGCCTGTACGTCTTCGTGTACGGCATCGACACCGACTACGCCGAGCTGTTCATCGGCTTCCTGATCACCGTGGCCTTCGGCTTCACGGCGATCAACCGGGCCGGGCTCGTCGCCCGCGTCTCGGCACTCACCGCCAAGCACCGCACGGTGACCATGGGCGCCGCCTTCGCGGCCGCGATCTGCTTCCCGTTCTCGCAGAGCAACGACCAGTTCACCCTGATCGGCGCGAACATCCTGATCTTCGCGACCGTGGCGCTCGGCCTCAACGTGGTGGTCGGCCTCGCGGGCCTGCTCGACCTGGGTTACGTCGCGTTCCTCGGCGTCGGCGCGTACACCGCCGCCCTGGTCTCCGGCTCCCCCCAGTCGTCGATCGGCGTCCACTTCCCCTTCTGGCTCGCCGTCCTCACCGGCGCCGCCGTCTCGCTCCTCTTCGGCGTCGTCATCGGCGCCCCCACCCTGCGGCTGCGCGGCGACTACCTCGCCATCGTGACGCTGGGGTTCGGCGAGATCTTCCGCATCACCATGAACAACCTCAACGGCAACAGCGGCCCCGACATCACCAACGGTGCCCAAGGTGTCCCGAACATCCCGGACCTGAACATCTTCGGGTTCGACTTCGGACTCACCCACGCCGTCGGTGGCTTCGACCTCACCCGGTCCGGCAACTACTTCCTGCTGATGCTGCTCTTCACAGCCGTCGTGGTGCTGGTCTTCCGGCGCTCCGCCGACTCCCGCATCGGCCGCGCCTGGGTCGCCATCCGCGAGGACGAAACCGCCGCCACCGCCATGGGCATCAACGGCTTCCGCCTGAAGCTGCTGGCCTTCGCCCTCGGCGCCGCCCTCGCCGGCCTCGCCGGCACGGTGCAGGCACACCTCGGCTACAGCGTCACCCCCGAGCAGTACCAGTTCGCCGGTTCCGTACCGCCCAACTCCGCCTTCCTGCTCGCCGCGGTCATCCTCGGCGGCATGGGCACCATCGGCGGACCCCTCATCGGCGCCGCACTGCTCTACCTCATCCCGGCCAAGCTCCAGTTCATGCAGGACTACCAGCTCCTCCTCTTCGGTGTCGCGCTCATCGTCCTGATGCGCTTCCGCCCCGAAGGCCTGGTCGCCGACCGCCGGAAGCAGCTCGAATTCCACGAGACCGGCCAACTCGACGTACCCGACGAGAAGCTCCCCGACGGCGCCGTCGGCATCACCAAGGCGGGGGCGTAAGCATCATGACCACCACCACAACCACGACGGCCGCGCCGGCCACCACCACCGTCCTCGACGCCAGCGGCGTGACCATGCGCTTCGGCGGCCTCACCGCCGTACGCGACGTCGACCTCACCGTCAACAGCGGCGAGATCGTCGGCCTCATCGGCCCCAACGGCGCCGGCAAGACGACCTTCTTCAACTGCCTCACCGGGCTGTACGTCCCCACCGAAGGCCGCGTCAGCTACAAGGGCACCGTCCTGCCGCCCAAACCGCACCTCGTCACCCAGGCCGGCATCGCGCGTACGTTCCAGAACATCCGGCTCTTCGCCAACATGACGGTCCTGGAAAACGTCCTCGTCGGCCGCCACACCCGCACCAAGGAGGGCCTCTGGTCCGCCCTGCTGCGGCTGCCCTCCTTCAAGAAGGCCGAAGAGGAGTCACGCGAACGGGCCATGGAGCTCCTGGAGTTCACCGGCCTGGCCGCCAAGGCCGACCACCTCGCCCGCAACCTCCCTTACGGCGAGCAGCGCAAGCTGGAAATCGCCCGGGCGCTCGCCAGCGACCCGGGGCTGCTCCTGCTCGACGAGCCGACAGCCGGCATGAACCCCCAGGAGACGCGGGCCGCGGAAGAACTCATCTTCGCCATCCGCGACAAGGGCATCGCCGTCCTCGTCATCGAGCACGACATGCGCTTCATCTTCAACCTGTGCGACCGGGTCGCCTGCCTCGTACGCGGCGAAAAGCTCATCGAAGGCACACCCGCCGTCGTCCAGGGCGACGAACGCGTCATCGCCGCCTACCTCGGTACGCCCTTCGAGGGCGCCCCCGGCGCGGAAGAAGTCGCGGAAGTCGAAGCCGCCGAAGCCCACGCGGAAGCGGCCGGATCGGGTGCCTCGTCCAGCGCCACCACACCGGACGGTGAGACCGACGAGGCCGCCGCCGACGCCGACGACGCGGACGACGCGCCCGAGGGCGGCGCACCGGACACCTCGGACGCACCGGAGGCAGACGCGCCCAGCACCACCGAAGGAGACACCAAGTGACCACCCTCCTCGAAGTCGAGGACCTCCGGGTCGCCTACGGCAAGATCGAAGCCGTGAAGGGCATCTCCTTCAGCGTCGGCGCCGGCGAAGTCGTCACCCTCATCGGCACCAACGGCGCCGGCAAAACCACCACCCTGCGCACCCTCTCCGGACTCCTCGAACCACTCGCCGGAAAGATCACCTTCGACGGCCAGCCCCTCCGCAAGGTCCCCGCACACAAGATCGTCGCCATGGGCCTCGCCCACTCCCCCGAAGGGCGCCACATCTTCCCCCGCATGTCCATCGAGGACAACCTGCGGCTCGGCGCCTACCTCCGCAGCGACAAGGACGGCATCGAAAAAGACATCCAGCGCGCCTACGACCTCTTCCCCATCCTCGGGGAACGCCGAAAGCAGGCCGCAGGCACCCTCTCCGGCGGCGAACAGCAAATGCTCGCCATGGGCCGCGCCCTCATGTCCCAGCCCAAACTGCTCATGCTCGACGAGCCCTCCATGGGCCTCTCCCCGATCATGATGCAGAAGATCATGGAAACCATCGCCGCCCTCAAGGCCCAGGGCACCACCATCCTGCTCGTCGAACAGAACGCCCAAGCCGCGCTCTCGCTCGCCGACCAGGCCTACGTCATGGAAACCGGCACCATCAAACTGTCCGGCACCGGCCAGGACCTCCTCCACGACGAGTCCGTCCGCAAGACCTACCTCGGCGAGGACTGAGCAGTACGCACACGAAGAGGGCCCACCCGCCGAATGACGGGTGGGCCCTCTTCGTCCCCGTACCGACTACTGACCCTTCGCGGCCTTCTTCTCCTCGGCGTCCTCGATGACCGCCTCCGCCACCTGCTGCATCGACATCCGCCGATCCATCGACGTCTTCTGGATCCACCGGAACGCCGCCGGCTCCGACAACCCGTACTGCGTCTGCAGAACGCTCTTCGCCCGGTCCACCAGCTTCCGCGTCTCCAGCCGCTGCGAGAGGTCCGCGACCTCCTTCTCCAGCGCCTTCAGCTCCGCGAACCGCGACACCGCCATCTCGATGGCCGGCACCACATCACTCTTGCTGAACGGCTTCACCAGATACGCCATCGCCCCGGCGTCCCGCGCCCGCTCCACCAGGTCCCGCTGCGAGAACGCGGTCAGCATCAGAACGGGCGCGATGGACTCCTCCGCGATCTTCTCAGCGGCGGAGATCCCGTCCAGGACGGGCATCTTCACGTCCAGGATCACGAGGTCCGGCCGGTGCTCCCGCGCCAGCTCGACGGCACGCTCACCGTCACCGGCCTCGCCGACGACCGAGTAGCCCTCTTCCTCGAGCATCTCTTTGAGGTCGAGGCGGATGAGGGCCTCGTCCTCGGCGATGACGACACGGGTCGTCAGCGGCGGGACGTGCGACTTGTCGTCGTTGTCGTCGGCGACGGGCTGGGGCGACTCGGGGGCGGTCACGCGGGCTCCTCGTTCCAAGGGCAGGTACAGCTCCCATGAGCCTACCTAGTTCCTGTATGTTTGAGTCACCGAGGGGCTACACTAACCTTCGGATTGCAGGGGCTCCGGTAGTCCAATCGGCAGAGACGATGTCCTCAAAAGACATTCAGTGTGGGTTCGAGTCCCACCCGGGGCACTTTACCTTTGATTCCAAGGTCACCAATCGGGTTGGTGACCTTCACTCGGAGCAGTGAACACGCGATCGAAACCGCCTCCGGCTGATTGACACCGAGCAAGACTCGCCCTTGTGTACGACACCGACACACGCAAACGGGCGTTGGCACTCGTCGCCCAAGGACGCAGCCTCAACTCCGTGAGCAAGCAGACCGGCATATCCCGGGCGGCCATCCGCTCCTGGCAGACCCGTCTCGAACCACTCGTGCGTACCGGCGAACCATGTCCTCGCTGCAGAGACGTGCCCGGTATGCCCCGGGAACCGGCGGCATACGCCTACCTCCTGGGCCTCTACCTCGGTGACGGTTGCATCAGCGAGCACCGGCGAGGTGTCCACTACCTTCGCATCGTCTGCGCCGATGCCTGGCCGGGTCTCATCGACGCCTGCGAGGCTGCCATGCGTTCCGTACGCCCGGAGAACAACGTGTTTCATGTACAGCAACAGGGCTGCGTGGCCGTCGCAGGGTGCAGCAAGCACTGGCCCTGCCTCTTCCCCCAGCACGGGCCCGGCCGAAAACACGAGCGGCCCATCGTCCTCGAGGACTGGCAGCAGGAAATTGTCGACGAGCATCCCTGGGAGTTCATCCGGGGGCTGATCCATTCCGACGGGTGTCGGATCACCAACTGGACGACCCGTCTCGTCGGCGGGGAGCGGAAGCGGTATGAGTATCCGCGGTACTTCTTCACCAACGTGTCGGACGACATCCGGCGGCTCTTCACCGACACTCTCGACAAGCTCGGGGTCGAGTGGACCCACTGCACACGCAACGGCAATCCGTACAACATCTCCGTCGCCCGACGCGCGTCCGTCGCGCTCATGGACGCGCACGTCGGGCCGAAGTACTGAGGAGGGGGCGTTACGCGAGGGGCTCGCCGATGTGGTGGACGCGGACCAGGTTGGTGGAGCCGGAGACGCCCGGGGGTGAGCCGGCGGTGATGATGACGATGTCGTCCTTCTGGCAGCGGCCGATCTTGAGGAGGTGCTCGTCGACCTGGGCGACCATCGCGTCGGTGGAGTCGACGTGGGGGCCGAGGAAGGTTTCCACGCCCCAGGTGAGGTTGAGCTGGGAGCGGGTGGCCGGGTCGGGGGTGAAGGCGAGGAGGGGGATGGGTGAGCGGTAGCGGGAGAGGCGTCGGACGGTGTCGCCGGACTGGGTGAAGGCGACGAGGTACTTGGCGCCGAGGAAGTCGCCCATTTCGGCGGCGGCGCGGGCGACGGCGCCGCCCTGGGTGCGGGGTTTGTTGCGTTCGGTCAGGGGTGGGAGGCCCTTGGCGAGGACGTCTTCTTCGGCGGCCTCGACGATGCGGCTCATGGTCTGGACCGTGGCGATGGGGTAGCGGCCGACGCTGGTTTCGCCGGAGAGCATGACGGCGTCGGTGCCGTCGATGACGGCGTTGGCGACGTCGCTGGCTTCGGCGCGGGTGGGGCGGGAGTTGTCGATCATCGAGTCGAGCATCTGGGTGGCGACGATGACCGGCTTGGCGTTGCGCTTGGCGAGTTTGATGGCGCGCTTCTGGACGATGGGGACCTGTTCGAGGGGCATTTCGACGCCGAGGTCGCCGCGGGCGACCATGATGCCGTCGAAGGCGGCGACGATGTCGTCGATGTTGTCGACGGCCTGGGGTTTTTCGATTTTGGCGATGACGGGTACGCGGCGGCCTTCTTCGTCCATGACGCGGTGGACGTCTTCGATGTCGCGTCCGCTGCGTACGAAGGAGAGGGCGATGATGTCGGCGCCGGTGCGCAGGGCCCAGCGGAGGTCTTCGACGTCCTTGTCGGAGAGGGCGGGGACGGAGACGGCGACGCCGGGGAGGTTGAGGCCTTTGTTGTCGGAGACCATGCCGCCTTCGAGGACGGTGGTGTGGACGTGGGGGCCTTCTACCGCGGTGACGTGGAGGGTGACGCGGCCGTCGTCGACGAGGATGCGTTCGCCGGGGGTGACGTCGGTGGCGAGGCCTTCGTAGGTGGTGCCGCAGGTGTGGCGGTCGCCCTGGACGCCGGGTTCGGTGGTGATGGTGAAGTCGTCGCCGCGTTCAAGGAGTACGGGTCCTTCGCGGAAGCGTCCGAGGCGGATCTTCGGGCCTTGAAGGTCGGCGAGGATGCCGACGCTGCGGCCGGTTTCGTCGGAGGCTTTGCGTACGTGCTGGTAGCGCTCCTCGTGGTCGGCGTAGGTGCCGTGGCTGAGGTTGAAGCGGGCGACGTCCATTCCGGCTTCGACCAGTGCCTTGATCTGGTCGTATGTGTCGGTGGCTGGGCCCAGGGTGCAGACGATTTTGGCTCGGCGCATGGGTCGAGCCTATGGCTTACCGGCCGGTAGAGAATTGGTCCCGCGTGACTACTCAACAACCTTTCCATGAAGCCTTATTGACAAGTGTTGAATGTGTGCGGGGTGCTGCTCTGATGAGCGTCAGAGCTGGGGCGGGTGCATGGTGAATCGGGCGTTGACCTGGGCGGTGATGGTTTGGCGCTGGGGTTCGAGGTCGAGGGGTGGGGCGGCGGTTTCGCCGGTTTCGGCGGCGGTGAAGGCCATACGGGTTCCGGCGAAGGGAGGGGGGTTGTAGGGGGTGGGGGGTTCGGTGCCGGTGTCGGCGAGTTCGACGAGGGCGGCGAGCTGGGTGCCGAGGGCTTCGGCGTATTCGCGGGCGCGTTGGACGGCTTCTTTGACGGCTTGGCGGCGGGCTTCGCCGTGGGCGGGTGAGTCGGGGCGGAGGGCCCAGGTGGGGCCGTCGATGCGGGTGAGGTCGAGGTCGGCGAGGCGGGTGGTGAGTTCGCCGAGGGCGGTGAAGTCGGTGAGTTCGGCGGTGATGTGGACGGTGCCGTGGTAGGCGCGGACGCGTTCGGCGCGGCCGTGGCGGGTGAGTTCGGGGGTGATGGAGAAGGCGCCGGTCTGGAGGTTTTCGACGGCGTCGCCGTAGGTTTTGATGAGGTCGAGGGCGGTGGTGTTGCGGCGGGTGAGGTCGTCGAGGGCGGTGCGCCGGTCGGTGCCGCGGGCGGTGACGGTGATGCCGATGCGGGCGATTTCGGGGTCGACTTCGAGGTGGGCTTCGCCGCGTACGGAGACGCGGGGGGCTTGGGGGGTGCCGTACGGGAGGTCGGTCGTGGGCTGGGTCATGGGGTCCACTCTTCCGTAGGTGGTCATCGGATCGAAACCTGTGGGGGCTGTTGCGGGGGGCGTGTCTGCGCCAGAATCTACGCGCGTCATGCACTGAACGAAGGAGACCACATGCCGCTGAATCGAAGGACGTTCCTGGGGAGTTCGGCCGTGGCCGGCGCCGGTGTGGCGATCGCCGGAGCGGTCGGCACGCCGGCGGCCGCGGCGCCCCTGGCCAAGCGGTACTCCTTCACCGTCATGGGCACCACCGACCTGCACGGCAATGTCTTCAACTGGGACTACTTCACGGACAGGGAGTTCGACGACAAGGCGCACAACGATGTCGGCCTGGCGAAGATCTCCACGCTCGTGGAGCGGGTGCGGGAGGAGAAGGGTCGCCGCAACACGCTGCTGATCGACGCGGGTGACACGATCCAGGGCACGCAGTTGTCGTACTACTACGCGAAGGTCGACCCGATCACTGCCGAGCGCGGGCCGGTGCACCCCATGGCGCAGGCGATGAACGCGATCGGGTACGACGCGGCGGCGCTCGGGAACCATGAGTTCAACTACGGCATACCGGTGCTGCGGAAGTTCCAGGAGCAGTGCGACTTCCCGCTGCTGGGTGCCAACGCGCTGGACGCGAAGACGCTGCGGCCGGCGTTCCCGCCGTACAGCATGCACCGGCTGCGTACGCCGTGCGGGCGGGATGTGCGGGTGGCGGTGCTGGGGCTGACGAACCCGGGGATCGCGATCTGGGACAAGGCGAACGTCGGCGGCAAGATGGTGTTCCCGGGGCTGGAGGAGCAGGCGGCGAAGTGGGTGCCGAGGCTGCGGTCGATGGGCGCGGACGTGGTGATCGTGTCGGCGCACTCGGGGTCGAGTGGTACGTCGTCGTACGGGGATCAGCTTCCGTACATCGAGAACGCGGCCGCGCTGGTGGCGGAGCAGGTGCCGGGCATTGACGCGATCCTGGTGGGTCACGCGCATACGGAGATCCCGGAGTACCGGGTCGTGAACAAGGCGACCGGCAAGGACGTCGTGCTGTCGGAGCCGCTGAAGTGGGGGCAGCGGCTGACGCTGTTCGATTTCGATGTGGTGTGGGAGAAGGGCCGCTGGACGGTGGAGAAGGTCGGCGCGCGGGTGCTGAACTCCAACACCGTCGAGGAGGACCCGGAGATCGTCAAGCTGCTGGGTGACGAGCACGAGAAGGTCGTGGCGTACGTCAACCAGGTCATCGGTACGTCGACCGTCGCGATGTCCACGGCGGATGCGCCGTGGAAGGACGAGCCGATCATCGATCTGATCAACCATGTCCAGGCGGAGACGGTGAAGGCGGCGCTGGCGGGTGGCGAGTACGCGTCGCTGCCGGTGCTGTCGCAGGCGTCGTGTTTCTCCCGTACGGCGAGGATTCCGGCCGGTGAGGTGACGATCCGGGACGCGGCGGGGTTGTATCCGTTCGAGAACACGCTGGAGGCACGTCTGCTGACGGGTGCGCAGCTGAAGGACTACCTGGAGTTCTCGGCGCGGTACTACGTGCAGACTCCGGCGGGTGCGCCGGTGGACCCGGTGAAGCTGACGAACGCGGGTGGCACGCCGGACTACAACTATGACGCCGTGTACGGGTTGTCGTACGAGATCGACATCGCGAAGCCGGCCGGGTCGCGGATCGTGAACCTGTCGTTCGAGGGGAAGCCGCTGGATCCGGCGGCGCGGTTCGTGCTGGCGGTGAACAACTACCGGGCGTCCGGTGGCGGTGCGTTTCCGCATGTGGCGGCGGCGAAGCAGCTGTGGGCGAATTCGGACGAGATCCGGAACACGATCATCCAGTGGGTGCAGGCGCAGGGGACGGTCGACCCGGGCCGGTTCGCGTCGGTGGAGTGGAGGCTGACCCGGGACGGCGTGCCGGTGTTCTAGCGGTTGCGTGGTGTGTGCAGGGGCGTCTGGCGGGGAATGCCGGGCGCCTCCTGCCGTTCGAGGCCGAAGGTGGTGAAGGCGGTGCGGCGTGGGAGCGGGTAGGGCTCCTTGCCGGTGAGGTGGTTGAGGATGGAGGCGCTGCGCCAGGCGGCGAGGCCGAGGTCGGGTGTGCCGACGCCGTGGGTGTGGGTTTCGGCGTTCTGCACGTAGATGGAGCCGGTGACGGAGGGGTCGAGGACGAGCCGGTGGTGGGCGTCGATGCGGGGGCGGTCGGCGGAGTCGCGGCGCATGTAGGGGTCGAGGCCGGCGAGGAGGCGGCCGAGGGGGCGTTCGCGGTAGCCGGTGGCGAGGATGACGGCGTCGGTGGTGAGGCGGGAGCGGGTGCCTTGCTGGATGTGTTCGAGGTGGAGTTCGACTTTGGTGGTGGCGAGGCGGCCGGCGGTGCGGACGCGGACGCCGGGGGTGAGGACGGCGTCGGGCCAGCCGCCGTGGAGGGTGCGGCGGTAGAGCTCGTCGTGGATGGCGGCGATGGTGTCGGCGTCGATGGCTTTGTGGAGCTGCCATTGGCGGGGGATGAGGGTGCTGCGTACTTGTTCGGGGAGGGCGTGGAAGTAGCGGGTGTAGTCGGGGGTGAAGTGTTCGAGGCCGAGTTTGGAGTACTCCATGGGGGCGAAGGCCTCGGTGCGGGTGAGCCAGTGGATTTTCTCGGCTCCGGTGGGGCGGGTGCGGAGGAGGTCGAGGAAGATTTCGGCGCCGGACTGGCCGGAGCCGATGACGGTGATGTGTTCGGCGGTGAGCAGGCGTTCGCGGTGGTGGAGGTAGTCGGCGGAGTGGATGACGGGGACGGTGGGCTGGTCGGCGAGGGGGCGTAGGGGGTCGGGGATGTGGGGTTCGGTGCCGACGCCGAGGGCGATGTGGCGGGTGTGGGTGCGGCCGAGGGCTTCGGCTTCGCCGTTGGTGTCGAGCTGGGTGTAGTCGACTTCGAAGAGGTCGCGTTCGGGGTTCCAGCGGACGGAGTCGACCTGGTGGGCGAAGTGGAGGCCGGGGAGGTGGTCGCTGACCCAGCGGCAGTAGGCGTCATATTCGGCGCGGTGGGTGTGGAACCGTTCGGCGAAGTAGAAGGGGTAGAGGCGGTCGCGGCCGCGGAGGTAGTTGAGGAAGGTCCAGGGGCTGGTGGGGTCGGCGAGGGTGACGAGGTCGGCGAGGAAGGGGACTTGGAGGGTGGTGCCTTCGATGAGCTGGCCGGGGTGCCAGTGGAAGGCGGGGCGCTGTTCGTAGAAGGCGGTGGCGAGTCCTCCGGGTACGCCGTGGGCGAGGGCGGCGAGGGAGAGGTTGAACGGGCCGATGCCGATGCCCACCAGGTCGTGGGGCTGGTCGGGGTCGCGCTGGGGTGTGCTGCCGGTCATCGGGTGGTGCTGCCTTCCACGAGTGCGGTGAGTTCTTCGAGGTGGTGGGGGGTGGTGTGGGGGTTGAGGAGGGTGGCTTTGAACCAGAGGCGGCCGTCGGCGTGGGCGCGGCCGAGGACGGCGTGGCCTTGGGTGAGGAGGTCGCGGCGGGCGGTGGCGACGGCGTGGTCGGTGGCGCCGGTGGGGCGGAAGAGGACGGTGGTGAGGGTGGGGCGTTCGTAGAGGTCGAGGCGGGGGTTTTTGTCGACGAGGTCGGCGAGGTGCTGGGCGGCGGTGCAGACGTGGTCGACGAGGTGGCCGAGTCCGGTGCGGCCGAGGGCGCGGAGGGTGACGGCGATCTTGAGGATGTCGGGGCGGCGGCTGGTGCGGGGTGAGCGGCCGAGGAGGTCGGGAAGGCCGGCGTGGGTGTCGTCGTCGGCGTTGAGGTAGGGCGCGGTGTGGCCGAGGGGGTCGAGGAGTGCGGTGTCGGGTACGGCGAGGAGGCCGGCGGCGACCGGCTGCCAGCCGAGTTTGTGCAGGTCGAGGGTGACGGTGCGGGCGCGGTCGAGGCCGGTGAGGAGGTGGCGGCGGGTTTCGCTGAACAGGAGCGGGCCGCCGTACGCGGCGTCGATGTGGAGGGTGGCGCCGTGGGCGTCGCACAGGTCGGCGATCTCGGGGACGGGGTCGATGCGGCCGGTGTCGGTGGTGCCGGCGGTGGCGGTGACGAGGAGGGGGCCGCGGAGGTCGGTGAGGACGGCGGCGAGGGCGGTGAGGTCGAGTCGTCCGCCGGGGGCGGGGACGGTGACGGGTTCGGGCAGGCCGAGGAGCCAGGCGGCGCGGCGGATGGAGTGGTGGGCGTTGGCGCCGCAGATGGTCTGGAGGGTGGGGCCGTGGTGTTCGCGGGCGAGGAGGAGGGCGAGGTGGTTGGACTCGGTGCCGCCGGTGGTGACGAGGGCGTCGGGGTGGCGGCCGGTGGGGTGGGTCTCGGCGGCCAGGGCGCGGGTGACGAGCTGTTCGAGCGCGGAGGCGGCGGGGGCCTGGTCCCAGGAGTCGAGGGACGGGTTGAGCGCGGAGGCGGCGAGGTCGGCGGCGGCGGCGAGGGCGAGGGGCGGGGTGTGGAGGTGGGCGGCGCAGTGCGGGTGGGCGGGGTCGGCGGCGCCGTGTGCGAGGGCGGTGACGAGGGTACGGAGGGCCTCTGGCGCCCCGGTGCCGGTGTGGGGCAGGGCCGCCCCGAGGGCGTCGCGCACCTGCGCGGCGATTTTCTCGGGCCCGCCCGCGGGGAGCGGCCCGCCGCGTGCCGCCGCGCCGTCGCGGAGGGCGTCGAGCACGGTGTCGAGGAGGGGGCGCAGGGCGTCGGGGCCCCCGGGGCCTCCGGCGAGGGGCGGGTGGAGGGCGTCGGGGCCGGGGCCTTCGGGGCCTCCGGGGCCCTCGGCGAGGGGCGGGCGCGAGGCGTCGGCGGCGTCGGGGCCCTCGGCGAGGGGCGGCGTGCTCCATGGGGTGCTCGACGGGGTGCTCCACGGGCTGCTCATGCTGCCAGCGTGGCCCGGCGCGGCGGAGCGTGGTTGCGGTGCGGGGCGATCACAACCCGAAAGGGGGACGAGGGGGTGGCGGGGCGGGGTGGGCGTGCTATGGGCGGCGGTGGGGTGGTGTGGGGTGGGTCCGGGTGGTGCCCGACCCGGCCGGGTCGGGGCGCCCCGGGCGTGGGTGCCCGGGTGGGGGCGGGCGGTGTGGGGGCGGCGTGGCCCCTCCGGGCTCGTCTCCTCGGGGCCGGCGGCCTTGGGTACGGATCTTGGGAACCCGCCCGAAGCCGCCAACCCCTGTGGGGACGACCCTGCACGGCCCCGCCTCCGGCCGTCTGCCGGGCGGCGGGTCGGGCCGGTCCAGGGGGCCGTGGCCCGGGGGACCGTCCCTGCGCGGCCCGCCTCACGCCGTCCGTCGGGCGGTGGGGCGGGGCCGGTGGGCGGTCAGGCTTTGCGGACGCGCAGCGCGCGGCGGAGGTCGTCGATCTGGTCGGTGAGTTTGCGGCGGAGGGCCGGGAGGAGGTTGTCGTCGGCGAGGTGTTGTTCGCCGAGGCGGAGGTGGGCGGTGTCGACGGCGTGGGCCGGGAAGGCGTAGCGGCCGGCCGCCTCCGCGATGGCGGGGCCGCGGCGGTCGGCGAGGGCGGCGGCGTCGGGGTAGAAGCGGGGGACGTACTCCCGTACGAGCTCGGCCTGTTCGGGCTGCCAGAAGCCCTGGGCGGTGGCGGTGAACAGGTAGTTGGAGAGGTCGTCGGAGGTGAACATCCGGTGCCAGGCCGCCTGCTTGGCCTCGGCGGTCGGCAGGGCGGCGCGGCAGCGGGCGGCGCCCTCCTGGCCGGTGGCGCTGGGGTCGCGGTCGAGTTCGGCGGCGATGGCGGTCTCTTCGGTGGCGCCGAGCACGGCGAGCCGGCCCAGGATGCGCCAGCGCAGTTCGGGGTCGAGTTCGGGGCCGCCGGGGACGCCGCCCTCGTCGAGCCAGCCGTGGAGGGTGCCGGGCCGGTCGGTGGCGTCGATGTAGTGGCGTACGGCGGTGAGGCGCAGGCCCGGGTCCCTGCCGTCCTCGGTGCGGCGGACGAGGTCGCGGGTGAGGTCGGTGAGCAGGGCGAGGGCGGCGGGGCGGTCCTCGGCGGGGACGTACCGGTCGGCGATGTGGGTGGCGGCGAAGCCGAGGACGCCCTGGACGATCGCGAGGTCGCTCTCCTGGGGGAGGTGGGCGCGGGCGGTCTCCAGGTAGGTGGCGGGTTCGAGTTCGCCGTCGCGGACCATGTCGCGCAGGCAGTTCCATACGACGGCCCGGGTGAGGGCGTCGGGGATGCCGGAGAGGGTGCGCAGGGCGCGTTCCTCGGAGTGTTCGTCGAGGCGGATCTTGGCGTAGGTGTGGTCGCCGTCGTTGAGGACGATGAGGGCGGGGCGGGGGCCGGGGAGTGAGGCGGGGGCCTGGTCCGGGACGTCGATCTCCAGGCGGTCGCGGAGGACGAGGCGCCTGCCGTCGGCGAGGTCGTGGTCGTAGACGCCGACGGTGACGTGGTGGGGGCGGCTGCCGGTGCGGGTGACGGTGAGGGTGCCGCTTGCCTGGTCGTACGCCGGGGTGAGGGTGTCGACGCCGGTGGTGCGCAGCCACTGCTCGGCCCAGGTGTGGACGTCGCGGTCGGTGGCGGAGGCCAGGTTGTCGATGAAGTCGGCGAGGGTGGCGTTGGCGAACTTGTGGCGCTCGAAGTGGGTGTTGATTCCGGCCAGGAAGTCTTTCTCGCCGAGCCAGGCGACGAGCTGGCGGAGGGCGGAGGCGCCCTTGGCGTAGGAGATGCCGTCGAAGTTGAGCATCGCGGAGGCGGTGTCGGGGACGGCGTCGGGGTCGGGGGCGACGGGGTGGGTGGAGGGGCGCTGGTCGGCGTCGTATCCCCAGGCCTTGCGGGCGATGCCGAAGTCGACCCAGGTGTCGGGGAAGCGGCTGGTGGCTTCGTTGATGGTCTGGTAGCCCATGTATTCGGCGAAGGACTCGTTCAGCCAGATGTCGTCCCACCAGGTGAGGGTGACGAGGTCGCCGAACCACATGTGGGCCATTTCGTGGGCGATGACCATGGCGCGGGTCTGGCGTTCGGTGAGGGTGACGGCGGAGCGGTAGACGAACTCGTCGCGGAAGGTGACCAGGCCGGGGTTCTCCATGGCGCCGGCGTTGAATTCGGGGACGAAGGCCTGGTCGTAGGAGTCGAAGGGGTACGGCTCGTCGAACTTCTCGTGGTACCGGTCGAAGCACTGGCGGGTGACGTCGAGGATTTCGTCGGCGTCGGCGTCGAGGTGGGGGGCGAGGGAGCGGCGGCAGTGGATGCCGAAGGGCAGTCCGGCGTGCTCGGTGCGGATGGAGTGCCAGGGGCCGGCGGCGACGGCGACGAGGTAGGTGGAGATGAGGGGGGTGGGGGCGGCCTGCCAGCGGCCGTCGCCCTGGTGGGTGGTGATGCCGTTGGCGAGGACGGTCCAGCCGTCGGGGGCGGTGACGGCGACCTCGAAGACGGCTTTGAGGTCGGGCTGGTCGAAGGCGGCGAAGACGCGCTGGACGTCCTCCATGAACAGCTGGGTGTAGGTGTAGGTCTCGCCGTCGCTGGGGTCGGTGAAGCGGTGCATGCCCTCGCCGGTGCGCGAGTAGCGCATGGCGGCGTCGACGCGGAGGGTGTGCTCGCCCTCGGTGAGAGTGAGGGGGAGCCGGTTGTCGGTGAGGGTCTCGGGGTCGAGGTGCTGCCCGTCGAGGGTGACGGTACGGAGGGTGGCCGGCTTGAGCTCGACGAAGGTGGTCCCGGCGGTGCGGGCGGTGAACCGGATGAGGGTGGTGGAGTCGAAGGTCTGGTCACCGGTGGTGAGGTCGAGGTCGACCGTGTACCGGTGGACGTCGAGGAGCTGGGCTCGGGTCTGCGCTTCGTCGCGCGTCAGTACGGGCATGGGGCCATGCTGCCCGATGGGGTGGGGGCGGGGCACGGGGGTTCTCCTCATGGCTGATCCGGTGGCGGGCTCCCTCGGTGGGTGCGTGCGCCGGGGTCGTACGCTCCTGGCCGTGAACGGGGATCATGAACTGAGCGATCGGGAACCGGCGCGGATGTACGACAGGGCCGTGGCCTGTACGAGTACCGGTGACGTCCTGGGCGTCGTCGAGGCGCTGTGCGCCCGTGAGACGCGGGACGCCACCGAATGGGCCGCGCGGATCGCCGGTGAGGTGGTGAGCCCCGACGGGCCCGCCGGTGGGCGTCGGCTGGTGCGGTGGACCGCCTGGCGGCTGGCGCGGCGGCCCAGCAGGGTGGCGCTGGAGCCGCTGTTCGCGGGGCTGCCGGAGCGGCTGGACCGGGCGGCGGAGTTCCGTGCCTGTCTTTTGCAGGAGATGGCGCTGCGGTTCGGCCTGGACGGTGGGCCGTACGTGGCGTACCGGGAGCGGCTGGCGGAGCTGGGGCATCCGCTGGCGTGGTTGCCGCTCGCCTCGCTGGACTTCGAGCGGCGGCTGCGTGACGGGGGGTGGACGCCGGGGAGCATGCTCGGTTCGCTGCGCCCGGCGCAGCTGCGGTCCCGGTACGCCGAGGTGCCGCCGACCGCCGCCGGGGCCGCTGCCGGGCGGGGTGCCCGGGAGGTGCGGGAGGTGGCGCGGGGGGCGGCGGTGGTGGCGCCGTTCGGTGAGGAGGGCGTGCAGGACGTGCGGTTCTACGTCCTGCCGGGGCCGCTGGATCCGGTCGACTGGAACGCGGCGCTGCTGGCCGGGCTGCCGGCGCCGTGCCTGGAGGGGACGTCCACGCGGACGATGGCGGCGGTGCACACGACGGCGGACGACGTGCTGTGCGATCTGTTCGTGGCGGCGTTCGGGGGCGGTGTGTGGGGTGAGCCGCGGATGGGGGCGTACGGCAGGCTGCTGGCGTGGCGCGGGTTGTACGCGCTGATGGGGCTGGGCGCGGAGGTGTCGCCGTACGACGCGGTGCGGCGGGCGGCCGAGCACCGCTGGTTGCGGTTCGCGGTGGAGCGGCACGGCGGGAACGACTGGTTCTTCGGTGACCTGACGGACATCGCGTTCGCGGTGCTCGATCCTGGCCGGACGCGGGTCGTGGTGCTGGCGCACACGGAGACGGACTAGAGGACTGGCTAGTCGTCGGTGGGGGGTGCGCCGCCGGCGATGGTCTCGTGGTGGCGGATGACCTCGGCGATGATGAAGTTCAGCAGCTTCTCGGCGAAGGCGGGGTCGAGGTTGGCGCTCTCGGCGAGCTGCCGGAGGCGGGCGATCTGGCGGGATTCGCGGGCGGGGTCGGCCGGGGGGAGGTGGTGGCGGGCCTTGAGGTGGCCGACCTGCTGGGTGCATTTGAACCGCTCGGCCAGCATGTGGACGACCGCCGCGTCGATGTTGTCGATGCTTTCACGTAGCCGGGTCAGCTCGGCGCGTACGGATTCGTCGATGTCGCCGGTGTCGTCGACCCGGCCGGTCTGGCTCGTGCTCATGGTGAGCGAGCTTAGACGTGTCCCGTGGTGATCGTCGGTGGGTGTTCGGGATCTGGAATCCGCGTGCTCCAGCCTCCCGGTACCGTACGCCCCTGCTGTTCGCGGAAGCGGACGGGGGCGGTGCCGACGCGGCGGGTGAACAGGCGGGAGAAGTAGGCGGGGTCGTCGTAGCCGACGCGGCGTGCGACGGCGGCGACGGGGAGCTCGGTGGCGGCGAGGAGTTCCTTGGCGCGGCCGAGGCGGATGCCGAGGAGGTAGTCCTTGGGGCTGCAGCCCGCGCCGCGGCGTACGGCTGTGCGCAGCTCGGCGGGGGTCATGCCGTGCCGGGCGGCGTGTTCGGCGACCGTCAGGGGCTGGAAGGCGTCGCGGGCGAGGGCTTCGAGGACGGGGTCGCCGTCGGCGTTGGTGTCGGCGCGGGCGCGGCGCAGGGCGACGAGCAGTTCGTGGACGGCGGCGGACGTCTCGACTTCGAGGAGCGGGTTGCCGCGCCGGGCGGCGCGGGCGCTGCGGCCGATGACGGCGCGGGCGGGGCCGGCGTCGGCGAGCGGGACGACGGGCCGGTCGGGCTCGATGTAGCCGAGTTCGGTGTACGTGGCGGTGACCGGTCCGGTGAAGTCGACGAAGCCCTCGTCCCAGCCGGTGGCGGGGTCGGGCGCGTAGTGGTGCGGGACGCCGGGGGTGAGCCACAGCAGTGCGGGTGCGGTGACCGTGGTACGGCGGCCGTCGGGGCCCAGGTACCAGCCGCCGCCGGCGTTGATCACGACGGCGACGTGGTGGTCGAGGGTGCGGGGGCCGACGGTGGGGAGGGTGCCGTGCTGGAGGCCGACGCCGAGGCAGGTGAGGCCGAGGCGTGTGTGCAGCGGGCTGGGTGTGAAGAAGCGCATCCAGGTGTGGTACATCCCTCGGCCTCCCTGCCCTGTTGTGTCCATGCAGCGCTGATCTTTGTCCATGGACCCGCCGGCCGCCAGAGGGCGACAGTTGGTCGCAGTACGTGACCAGGAGAGGGGTGGGATCGTGGCCGTGTTCACGGTGGGTGATGGGGATTTTCTGCTGGACGGCAGGCCGGTGCGGCTGCTGTCGGGGGCGTTGCACTACTTCCGGGTGCATGAGGAGCAGTGGGACCACCGGCTGGCGATGGTGCGTGCGATGGGCCTGAACTGTGTGGAGACGTACGTACCGTGGAACCTCCACGAGCCGGAGATGGACCGGTACCGGGATGTGGCGGCGCTGGGGCGGTTCCTGGACGCGGTGCACGCGGCGGGGCTGTGGGCGATCGTGCGGCCGGGCCCGTACATCTGCGCGGAGTGGGAGAACGGCGGGCTGCCGCACTGGCTGACAGGGCGGCTGGGGCGGCGGGTGCGGACGGACGACGCCGAGTACCTGGTCCATGTGAACCGCTGGTTCCACGCGCTGCTGCCGCAGGTGGTGGCGCGGCAGGTCGACCGGGGTGGTCCGGTGGTCATGGTGCAGGCGGAGAACGAGTACGGGAGTTACGGCTCCGACGCGGGCTACCTGCGGCACATCGTGGACCTGCTGGAGGCGTGCGGGGTGACCGTACCGCTGTTCACGTCGGACGGGCCGGAGGACCACATGCTGACGGGCGGGTCGATTCCGGGGGTGCTGGCGACGGCGAACTTCGGGTCGGGTGCGCGGGAGGCCTTCGAGGTGCTGCGGCGGCATCAGCCGCGCGGGCCGCTGATGTGCATGGAGTTCTGGTGCGGCTGGTTCGACCACTGGGGCGACGCGCGTGCCGTGCGGGAGGCGGGGGGCGCGGCGGCGGCGCTGGCGGAGGTCCTGGAGTGCGGGGCGTCGGTGAACATCTACATGGCGCACGGGGGGACGAACTTCGGCGGCTGGGCGGGGGCGAACCGGGCGGGCGAGCTGCATGACGGTGCGCTGGAGGCGACGGTGACGTCGTACGACTACGACGCGCCGATCGACGAGGCGGGGCTGCCGACAGCGAAGTTCTGGGCGTTCCGGGAGGTGCTGGCCCGGTACGCGGAGGGCCCGCTGCCGCCGGTTCCGGCGCCGCCCGTGCGGCTGGCCGCGCCCGTGGAGGCGGCCGTCGCGGAGTGGGCGCCCTTGGACGGCGTACTGGAGGCGCTGGGCGACGAGGAGTGGGACGGTGCGGTGCCGCCGACCTTCGAGGAGCTGGGCGTGGACCGGGGCCTGGTGCGCTACCGGCTGCGGGTGCCGGGGCCGCGGCAGCCGTATCCGCTGTCGGTTTCGGGTCTTCGGGACCGGGCGGTGGTGTATGTGGACGGGGTCCGCGCGGGGGTGCTGGAGGCGGAGGACGCGGTGCTGGCGGAGCCGGTGGCGGGGCCGGCGATGGTGGAGCTGTGGGTGGAGTCGCTGGGGCGGGTGAACTACGGGCCGCGGCTCGCGGAGAGCAAGGGCATCACGGGCGGGGTGCGGCACGAGCGGCAGTATGTGCACGGGGTGCGGGCGCGGGGGCTGCGGGTGGACGCGTTCACGGCGGACGGGGTGGGGAAGGTGCCGTTCGTGCCCGCTTCCCTGGAGGGTGCGCCGGGGCTGTACCGGGCGGTCGTGGAGGTGGCCGGGGCGGGGGACGCGGCGCTGGAACTGCCGGGCTGGACGCGGGGGTTCGTGTGGGTGAACGGGTTCTGTCTGGGGCGGTACTGGGGGGTGGGCCCGCAGGAGTCGCTGTTCGTGCCGGGGCCGGTGGTGCGGGAGGGTACGAACGAGGTGTGGGTGCTGGAGCTGGAGGGCGCCGGGCCCTCCGTACGCCTGGCGTAGCGAGAGGGGCAGGCCCCGCCGGGCCTGCCCCCCCGCCGTGCTAGAGGTTCGCCGCCGCGGACTTGATGGCGGAGGCGAAGGTGGACACCTCGGTGTATACGCCGGGGTAGTCGGGCCGTGCGCAGCCCTGGCCCCAGCTGACGATGCCGACCTGTATCCAGGCCCCGGCGTTGTCGCGGCGGAACATGGGGCCGCCGGAGTCGCCCTGGCAGGTGTCGACGCCGCCCTGGGTGTAGCCGGCGCAGATCTCCTCGCTGGGGACGAGCTCGGACCCGTAGGACTGCCGGCAGGTGGCGTCGGAGACGAACGGCACGGTCGCCTTGCGCATGTAGCGCTGCTGCGCGCCGCCTTCGCGGGTGGCGCCCCAGCCGGCGACGGTGAAGGTGCCGCTGTTGTACGCCGTGGTCGACGCGATGTTCAGGGTGGGCAGGTTGATCGGCTGGGCGAGCTTGATCAGGGCCCAGTCCTTGCCCTTGCCGTTGTAGCCGGGTGCCTGGAGGACCTTGGTGGAGCGGACCTTGATGGCACTGGAGCTCTGGAGGTCCACGACACCGGCGGTGGCGGTGATGCTGGTGTTGTTGCCGGAGCCGCTGACGCAGTGGGCGGCGGTCAGCACGATCTGCTGGGTGAGCAGGGAGCCGCCGCAGCCCATGGAGAGCCTGACCATCCACGGGAACTCGCCCTGGGCGGCCTGTGTCCCTCCGACGACCGGCGTGGGGGCGGCGGAGGCGGTGGTGGGCTGGAGGCTGACCGCGGCGAGGGCGACGGCGCCGGCCGCGGCGCATCTTTTGAGGGCGCGAAGAAGCTTGGTCAACTGTCTGCCTTTCGTGGGGGGTTGAGCCTTGCGCACACGACGTGGCCGTGCCACCAGGCAGCTTGATGACATGGCCGCGTCAAGGCGTGTCCCGGATTATCCGGAGGCTGTCGACGCGCCCACAAGGCCGTGTTTTCGGCCATGTGCACGGTGCCTGTACGCCCGTACGGGCTCGTACGCGGGCGCTTACAGTGGAGGGGAGTCGACGTCGCACATGGGGGCAGGGACGTGGCGAACGGCAGTGAGGTCGTGCACGGCTACCCGCACCTCGACACCGTGCGGGCGGCGATCACCGCCCTGTACCGGCGGCTGCCCCAGGAAGGGCTGTACGCGTACGCCGGCAGCGTCGCCCCCGCCGACGTGGCCTTCGCCGACGGCGACGACCTCCACCTGGGCGCGCAGCGGGTGGCCCACGCGCTGGTGCAGCAGCTGCGGCTGCCGGACGCGCGGATGATCGTCAGCTTCCGGGAGATGACGCACGCGGCGAGCGTCGAACTCGCGGCGGGGCCCGAGTACTTCATCGAGCTGAACGACCGGTTCCGTACGCATCGCCGCGACATCGGGGCTGCCCTGGCCCACGAGATCACCCATGTGCTGCTGCACCGGCTCGGCCTGAGCTTCCCCGGCACGCGGGACAACGAGATCCTGACGGACACGGTGACGACGTACTTGGGGGCGGGCTGGCTGCTGCTGGACGCGTACCGCGAGGACGGGGTGTCGAGCCAGAAGCTGGGCTACCTGACACCGGAGGAGTTCGGGTACGTGCTGGCCAAGCGGGCCCTGGCGTTCGGCGAGGATCCCTCGCCCTGGTTCACCAGCCCCCAGGGGTACACGGCGTACACCGAGGGCCGGACGGTGGCGCTGCGCGACGGGCGGCAGCCCCCGCTGACGGCGGCGGGCTGGGCGGGCCGGCACCGTTACGCCAAGGACCGCCGGTACGCCCAGGACCATCCGGGGGCCGTCACCGGCCTGCCGTACGCCTTCGAGGGCGGCGGCCGCGAGGCGGCGCTGCGGGTCTCGTTCCCCTGCCCCACCTGCCACCAGCGCATCCGGATCCCGGTGCGGGGGCGGGTGCGGGCGCGGTGCGGGCTGTGCCGGACGGTGCTGGAGTGCGACACCTGACCGATATCCACTTGGCGGCCGGGGGGCGGGCGGGCGAAGGTCGGACCATGACCAGCGATGTGGAGGACCTCTTCGAAGCCGTCCACGGTGGCGACGAGGACGCGGTGGTGCGGCTGCTGCGGGCGGGTGTCCCGGCCGAGGCGACCGGCGAGGACGGGGAGACCGCGCTCTATACGGCCGCGGTGAGCGATCACGGGGGCATCGTGCGGCTGCTGCTCGCCGCCGGGGCGGACCCGGGGCGCGGCAGCGGGGAGCGCGCCGGTGACCTGCCGCTGTGCGGCGCCGCGTGCGGCGGGCACACCGGGGCCGTACGGGCGCTGCTGGCCGCCGGGGCGCGGCCGGACCAGCGCGAGGAGTTCGGGTTCACCGCGCTGACGTGGGCGGTGCGGAACGGGTTCGCCGACACCGTGGAGGCCCTGCTGGAGTACGAGGCCGACCCCGCCCTGCCCGGGCCGGCGCCCGGCGGGGAGCTGCCGCTGGTCGCCGCCGCGCGGCGCGGGTCGCCCGCGGTGGTGCGGGCGCTGCTGGCGCGTGGCGCGCCGGGCCTGGAGGACGCGTTGCGCGAGGCGCGGCGGTGGGCCGGGACGGATGTGGCGGAGGCGCTGCGGCAGGACCTGGTCGAGGCGTACGGGCCGGGTGAGTACGAGGTCGTCACGCGGCGCGTGCCGGAGGACGGCGGGGTGACCGTCGTCGTGGAGCTGCTGCGGGACGGGGTGCCAGGCGCGGGCGCCGAACAGCAGACCGGCCACGCGGCGATCGCCACGCTCCTGGAGGGCGCGCTGGGCGTCCGCACCGGCCACGAGGAGCTGGCCACGCGGGCCCTGCGCTGCGGCGACCCCGAGCAGGACGACTGGACCGAGTCGGTGGAGGCACTGTCGCGGCGCGGCGACGAGGAGACGTTCCAGGCGGCGGTCGCCTGGGCCGCGAGCGACGACCCGCTGCGCCAGGCCCTCGCGGCGGGCGTCCTCGGCCGGCTCGGCTCCGGCGGGGCGCGGGCGTTGCCGGTGTTGCGGGAGGTGGCCCGGGAGGCACGGGACACGGAACTGGTGGCGGCCGCCGTGGGCGCGCTCGGGCAGCATGGCGACCCGGCCGCGCTGCCCGAGATCCTCCGGCACGCCGCGCACCCCGACGCCGGCGTGCGGCGCGGGGTCGCCGTCGCGCTCACCGGGCTGGTGCCCGCCGGCCACCGCGAGGGCGTGGAGGTGCTGATCGGGCTGAGCCGCGACGCGGCCCCCGAGGTGCGCGACTGGGCGACCCTGGCGCTCGCCGAGGTGCCGGACGACTCCCCCGCCCTCCGGGAGGCCCTGGCCGCCCGGCTGGACGACCCCGACGCCGACACGGCCGCCGAGGCCGCCCGGGGCCTGGCGAAGCGTCAGGATGCCCGCGCCCTGGACGCCTTGGCGCGCATCCTCGGCGGCGAGGCGCCGGGGAGTTCGGCGCGCGGTATCGCCGAGGGCGCCCTGGAACACGTACGGGACGAGCGCAACAGGCGGCGCCTGGAGCACACCCTGCCGCGCCACCGCTGACCGCCCGGGCCCGGGGTCAGCGCAGCCGGAGCGCTCCCGGCGCCCGTTCCTCCATGATCTCCACGAGCTCGTCGAAGAGCGCCGGCCCGAGGGCGCGGCGCGAGACGTCGTGGTCGCGCCACTCGATGGCGAAGTCGCCGTCCTCCGGCGTCCCGAAGCCACCGCTCAGGCAGTCCGCGAACGCGTCACGGTTGTGGCCGAAGTAGCCGCCGGGCCCGTTGACGGCCTCGCCGACGGCCCGCCAGAAGCCGGCCGGTGTGGTGACCCGGCGGCCCTCGATGACGTACACGCTCAGCAGTCGTGGTCGACGAGGTCGAAGGACTCGTAGTGGTCGGCGGTGTAGTAGTCCTCCCGGGTGGCGTCTCCGGTGACGATCCGGCGGGCGCCACGGGTGTCGGAGCCGGGGGTGATGACCGTGTACTCGTGGTAGTGGCCGGTGGTGCGGCTCGGCAGGATGCCTTCGCGGTTCTGGAAGACGGTGCCGTCCTGGGGGAAGGGGTAGGGGCCGCCGGTCTCGATGAGGTCGAGGGTGTCGTGTGCCTGGGAGGGCAGCCGGGAGTAACAGATGTCCCCGACCGCCGTGATGGCGGTCGGGGCGGCGGTGGCCGGTCCGGTGAACAGGGTGGCCAGCAGCGCGGCGGCGGCGCCGAGCAGGGTGAAGCGTGGGGGGATTCGCATACGCCGATGATGACGCGTGTAGATGCGGGCACGTCAACGCCAAGTGGCGGGAGTTCCCCGGATGTTGACGCGTCGGACACGTACGGGGCGAGACGGTGAACGTCGCCCCTGTACACCGCCGCGGCCCGCTCCGCGAGCGTCATGGATGCAGGTCCTGCACCACGTTCCACACCGGGCGCAGTACGGTTTCGAACCGCGTGCTGTGCGCGGCGCAGGAGTTGCCAGGCGCCGGCGTCGCCCCAGTGCAGGTCGCGGACCCACGGCGGGGCCGGTGCGGTGTGGTGGGCGTACACGCGCCGCAGCTCGGAGCGGACCAGGCCGGGACGGGTCGCCCGGACGGTGTCCAGTGCGTCCTCCAGGCCGTCGTCGAACACGTCGAGGAAACGGGGCGCCTCGGCCGCCGGGACCAGGCTCCCCCAGCGGTCCGGCCGTCGCCGGCAACCGAATCGGTGCCGCCGTACGGGGTTTGGTGTGCGCGTTCCTCGCCCGGCACCTGTCCGTACGGGCGGACGGGCGACGCTAGGGCGTGTGCGGGCCCGACCCGTACACCGGGAGAGGGGTCTGCGCGGTGGCCAGGAGCGCGCGGGCGGCCTCCCCCGCTTCGGCCGGGAGCCAGCGGGCGGGCTTGTCGGCGGTGGGGCCGGGGCGCCAGCCGTCCATGACGGTGATGCGGCCCGCCTCCGCCTCGAAGACCCGGCCGGTGACGCCCGCGCTCGGCGCGCCCGAGCCGAGCCAGACGACGAGCGGGGAGACGTTCTCGGGGGCCATGGCGTCGAAGCCGTCGTCGCGGGGGGCCGCCATGGTGGCGGCGAAGGTGCGCTCGGTCATCCGGGTGCGGGCGGCCGGGGCGAGGGCGTTGACCTGGACGCCGTAGCGGGCGAGTTCGGCGGCCGCGACGAGGGTGAGGGCCAGGATGCCCGCCTTGGCGGCGGCGTAGTTGGCCTGGCCGACGCTGCCCAGCAGGCCCGCGCCCGAGCTGGTGTTGACGACGCGGGCCTGGGGCGTGCGGCCCGCCTTGGCCTCGGCCCGCCAGTGGGCGGCGGCGTGCTTGAGGGGCAGGAAGTGGCCCTTGAGGTGGACGCGTACGACGGCGTCCCAGTCGTCCTCGTCGAGGTTGACGAGCATGCGGTCGCGCAGGAAGCCCGCGTTGTTGACGAGCGTGTCCAGCCGCCCGAAGGCGTCGAGGGCGGTGGCGACGAGGGAGGCGGCGCCCTCGGCGGTGGCGATGTCGCCGCCGTGCGCGACGGCCCGGCCCCCGAGTGCCCGGATCTCGTCGACCACCCGCTGGGCGGGGCCGGCGGCGACGGCTCCCCGGTCGGAGCCGCCACGCGGCGCGGTCGCCGGATCGAAGGTACCCGAGCCGTCAGCGGCGCCGGCACGGTCCACGGCTGACACGTCCCCGGAGGGGCACGCCCCGCCACGGGAAGGCGACCCGTCACGGGCGACCGATCCACCGCCGGCGGAAGCCCCCGCGCGGGCAGGTGAGCCGTCCAGGCCCACGCCCAGGTCGTTGACGACGACGTGGGCGCCCTCGGCGGCGAAGGCCAGGGCGTGGGCACGGCCGAGGCCGCGGCCGGCGCCGGTGACGGCGACCACGCGGCCCGCGCAGATTCCGGCCCCCGCCCCTCCACCGGCGCCCCCGGCCCCCTGCGCGCCTCCGGCGCTTCCCGTGCCCCCGGTGCTGCTTCCGGTACCCGTCATGTCAGACCTCCTTGTTGGCGGTAGCGGCGTCCAGGAAGGCGGGGCGTTCCCCGCCGCCGTGAACGAGGAGCGACGCGCCGGTGATGTACGCGGCGCGGTCGGAGGCGAGGAAGACCGCCGCGTCACCCACGTCCGACGGTTCGGCGAGCCGACCCAGCGGGACGGTGCGCGCGACCGCGGCGACGCCCGCGTCGTCGCCGTAGTGCAGGTGGGCCAGCTCGGTGCGGACCATGCCGGGGACCAGGGTGTTGACCCGTACGTCGGGCGCCCACTCCACGGCCATGGAGGCGGCCAGGTTCTCCAGGCCCGCCTTGGCCGCGCCGTACGCCGCCGTGCCGGGCGAGGGCCGCGTCCCGCTCACGCTGCCGACCATGACGACGGAGCCGCGGGCGGCACGCAGGTGCTCGTACGCGGCGAGGGAAGCCGTCAGCGGGGCGAGCAGGTTCAGGCCCACCACGCGCGCGTGCTGCTCGGCGGTCCCTTCCGCCAGGGGGCGGTACGGCGTGCCGCCCGCGTTGTTCACAAGCACGTCGAGGTGGCCGTGTGCCGCTGCCACGTCCGCGAAGAGGGCGTGGACGGCGGCCGCTTCGCGCAGGTCGAGCGGGATGAACTCGGCCCGGCGGCCGGCCGCCTCGACCGGCCGGGGCGGCGGGCGGCGCGCGCAGACCACCACATGCGCCCCCGCCGCGAGGAACGCCCGCGCGACGCCGGCGCCGACGCCTCGCGTGCCGCCGGTGACGACCGCGACCCTCCCGTCCAGCTCCATCCGCTGCTACCTTCCCGGAAGACGCGCCTAACAAATGTTTGGTGGAAAGGTAGCTGATCCGCTCATGGGTGTCTCCACCACAAGCCCCGACAAGGGCATCACGGTCGTCGAAGTCGACTTCCCGCCCGTCAACGCCCTCCCCGTGCAGGGCTGGTACGAGCTCGCCGACGCCCTCCGCGCCGCCGGGCGCGACCCGGACACGCGCTGCGTCGTCCTCGCCGCCGCAGGGCGGGGCTTCAACGCGGGCGTCGACATCAAGGAGCTCCAGCGGGACACCCCGGACCGCCGAGCGCTCATCGGCGTCAACCGGGGCTGCGCGGAGGCGTTCGCGGCGGTGTACGAGTGCGAGGTCCCCGTCGTCGCGGCGGTGCACGGCTTCTGCCTGGGCGGCGGCATCGGCCTTGCAGGGAACGCGGACGTGATCGTCGCGTCCGACGACGCCACCTTCGGGCTGCCGGAACTGGACCGGGGCGCGCTCGGCGCCGCCACCCACCTGGCCCGGCTGGTCCCCCAGCACCTGATGCGGGCGCTGTACTACACGGCGCGCACGGCCACCGCCGCCGAGCTGCACGCCCACGGGTCGGTGTGGCGGGTCGTACCGCGCGACGAACTGCGCGACACAGCACTGGAGCTGGCGCGGGAGATCGCCCGCAAGGACGGGCACCTGCTGCGGCTCGCCAAGGCGGCCATCAACGGCATCGACCCCGTCGACGTACGCCGCAGCTACCGCTTCGAGCAGGGCTTCACCTTCGAGGCGAGCCTGAGCGGGGCCGCCGACCGCGTACGCGACACCTTCGGGAAGGACCGGGCGACGCCGTGACCGACAAGACCATGAGCCCCGACGAGGCCGTGGCGCGGCTGCGCAGCGGCATGACGATCGGCATCGGCGGCTGGGGCTCGCGCCGCAAGCCCATGGCCCTGGTGAGAGCACTGCTCCGGTCCGAGATCAGTGATCTGACGGTGATCTCGTACGGCGGTCCCGACGTCGGCCTCCTCGCCGCCGCCGGCCGTATCCGCAGGCTCGTCGCCCCCTTCGCCACCCTCGACTCGATCCCCCTGGAGCCGCACTTCCGGGCGGCCCGCGAGCACGGCGGGGGCTTCGACCTGACGGAGCTCGACGAGGCCATGGTCATGTGGGGACTCCACGCCGCCGCCAACCGGCTGCCCTTCCTCCCCGTCCGCGCGGGCCTCGGCTCCGACGTCATGCGCGTCAACCCGGGGCTGCGTACGGTGAGGTCCCCCTACGACGACGGCGAGGAGTTCGCCGCCGTGCCCGCGCTGCGCATGGACGCCGCCCTCGTCCACGTCAACCGCGCCGACCGCCTCGGCAACGGCCAGTACCTGGGCCCCGACCCGTACTTCGACGACCTGTTCTGCCAGGCCGCCGACACCGCGTACGTCTCGTGCGAACGGCTCGTCGAGACCCCCGAGCTCGCCAAGGGCGCCGCCCCGCAGACGCTGCTCGTCCAGCGCCAGTACGTCACCGGCGTTGTCGAGACCCCGAACGGCGCCCACTTCACCTCCTGCGCCCCCGACCACGGCCGCGACGAGCCGTTCCAGAAGCTGTACGCGACGACCCCCTGGCCCGAGTTCGCCGACCGTTTCCTCTCCGGCGGCAGCGAACGCGCGTACCAGGCGGCCGTCCAGGCGTGGCGGGAGGAACAGAAGTGACCGTCTCCCGTGCGGAGTACTGCGTGGTCGCGTGCGCCGAGGCCTGGCGCGGCGACGGCGAGGTCCTCGCGAGCCCCATGGGCCTGATCCCGTCCCTCGGCGCCCGGCTCGCCCGGCTCACCTTCTCCCCCGACCTGCTGCTCACCGACGGTGAGGCGATGCTCGTCCGCCCCGACGGCACGGTCGAGGGCTGGCTCCCCTACCGCCGCCACCTCGCCCTGGTCACCGGCGGCAGGCGGCACGTGATGATGGGCGCGAGCCAGATCGACCGGTACGGCAACCAGAACATCTCCTGCGTCGGCGACTGGTCCCGCCCCTCCCGCCAGCTCCTCGGCGTGCGTGGCGCACCCGTCAACACCCTCAACAACCCCACCAGTTACTGGATCCCCCGCCACTCCCCCCGCGTCTTCGTCGAGCGCGTCGACATGGTGTGCGGTCTCGGGTACGACCGGGCGGAGGCCGCCGGGGCCTCGTACCACCGCATCCCGCGCGTCGTCACCGACCTCGGCGTCCTCGACTTCGCCACGCCCGACCGCTCCATGCGGCTGGCCTCCCTGCACCCGGGCGTCACCGTCCAGCAGGTGAGGGAGGCCACCGGCTTCGCCCTGAGGGCCGGCGACGACGTCCCGTACACCCGCGAGCCGACCGCCGAAGAGCTCACACTCATCCGTGAGGTCCTCGACCCGGGCCGTACGCGCGAGCGTGAGGTGCGGGGGTGATGGAGACCGCGCTCACCGAGCTGACCGGCGTCCGCCACCCCATCGTCCAGACCGGCATGGGCTGGGTCGCCGGGCCGCGCCTCGTCACCGCCACCGCCCGCGCGGGCGCCCTCGGGATCCTCGCCTCCGCGACGATGACGGCCGACGAGCTGCGCGCCGCCGTCGTCAAGGTGAAGTCCCGTACGGACGCGCCTTTCGGCGTCAATCTGCGGGCGGACGCGGCGGACGCCCGCGAGCGGGTGCGGATCATCGTCGAGGAGGGCGTACGGGTCGCCTCGTTCGCCCTCGCGCCCTCCCGGGAGCTGATCGCCGAGCTGAAGGACGCGGGTGTGGTGGTCGTCCCGTCCGTCGGCGCCCGCCGCCACGCCGAGAAGATCGCGGCGTGGGGCGCGGACGCGGTGATCGTGCAGGGCGCGGAGGGCGGCGGGCACACCGGCGAGGTGGCCACCTCCGTCCTGCTGCCCCAGGTCGTGGACGCCGTGGACATCCCGGTCGTCGCGGCGGGCGGGTTCCACGACGGGCGCGGACTGGTGGCGGCGCTGGCGTACGGGGCGGCGGGCATCGCCATGGGCACCCGGTTCCTGCTCACCTCCGACTCGCCCGTCCCCGATCCGGTGAAGGCCGCGTACCTGGCGGCGACGGTCGGGGACGTCACGGTGACGACCGCCGTCGACGGTCTGCCGCACCGCATGCTGCGTACCGATCTCGTCGCCTCCCTCGAACGGGCGGGCCGCGCCCGGGCGTTGGCGGAGGCGGTACGACGGGCGGCGCGGTTCCGGAAGCTGTCGGGCCTGTCGTGGGCGCGGATGGTCCGCGACGGGCTGGCCATGAAGCACGGCAGGGACCTGTCCTGGAGCCAGGTCCTGCTCGCCGCGAACACACCGATGCTCCTGCGGGCGGCCATGGTCGAGGGCCGCACCGACCTGGGCGTCATGGCCTCCGGTCAAATCGCCGGGATGATCGAGGACCTTCCGAGCTGCGAGGACCTCGTCCGGCGCGTCATGTCCGAGGCCCACCACGTACTCCGCACACTCCCCTCACCCGAAGGAGTCGGGCCATGGCCCTGACGAGACGCACCCTGCTCATGACAGCGACGACGGCCGCGCTGATGGCGACGACCGGGACGGCCGGCGCGAGCACCGCCGGCCGCCACATCCCCCTCCAGGGCGCGGTCAACGTCCGCGACCTGGGCGGTCACCGCACCTACGACGGCGAGACGGTCCGCCAGGGCCTGGTCTACCGGGCCGACGGGCTGAACAGGCTCACCGACGCCGACCTGGCCACCCTGTCCGGCCTCCGCCTGACGAAGGTGATCGACTTCCGGATCCCGCTGGAGGTCCAGTACGACGGGCCCGACCGCCTCCCGGACGGGCTCGTACCCGTCTCCCGCCCCGTCACCGACAACGGCCTGTACGCGCGGCTGCGCACCGCCATCGGTTCCGCCGACCCGGTCCAGCAGGAGGAGATGCTGGGCGGCGGCCGGGCGGCCGCGTTCATGCGCGAGGTGTACCGCACGTTCGTCACCAGCGCCGGCAACCGCGCGCAGTTCGGCGCCACGCTCCGCGACATCGCGTCCGCCGGCCGGGCCCCGCTGCTGTACCACTGCACGGCCGGCAAGGACCGCACCGGCTGGACGAGCTGGCTGCTGCTGACCGCGCTCGGCGTGCCGGAGCGGACGGTCGTGGCGGACTATCTCGCGTCGAACACCTACCGCGCCGCGTACGACGCCCGGTTGCGCGCCTACCTGAAGCAGGCCGGGCTGATGCAGAACCCGGACCTGCTCATTCCGTTGCAGGAGGTACGGACGGAGTACCTGGACGCGGCGCTGGCGGCGGTGTCGGAGGCGTACGGCGGGAGCCTGTACCGCTATCTGACCGCCGGGCTGGGCCTGGAGCACCGCACACTGGCGGCGCTCCGGGCCCAGCTGGTGGGCTGAGCGATCAGGCGGCGGTGCGGCGGCCGCCGCGCCCGGCGGGGCGGCCGGCGCCGCCGCTACGGCGGCGGGGAGCACCCGCCTGGGTGCTCGCGCCGGTGGCCGTCGCGGCGCCGGTGCCGCTGCCGGTACCGCCGCCCTGGCCGCTGCGGCGGGGGCGGCGGCGCCGTCCCGGTTTGCCGGAGGTCTGCGCGGCGGGCTGGGCCGGCTGCGGGACCTCGATGGTGACCGGTATGCCGGACGGCTCGCGGGCGCCGGTGAGCCGGGCCAGCTCCTCGTCGGACGACTTGACGCGGGCGGCGCTCGGCGTGATGCCCGCGTGGGACATCAGCCGGCTCATCTCGCGCTTCTGCTCGGGCAGGACGAGGGTGACGACGCTGCCGGACTCGCCCGCGCGGGCGGTGCGGCCGCCGCGGTGCAGGTAGTCCTTGTGGTCGGTGGGCGGGTCGACGTTGACGACCAGGTCGAGGTCGTCGACGTGGATGCCACGGGCCGCCACATTGGTCGCCACGAGCGCGGTGACCTGGCCGTTCTTGAACTGGTCCAGGGTCCGGTTGCGCTGCGGCTGGGAGCGGCCGCCGTGCAGGCCCGCCGCCCGTACGCCGCTCGCGAGGAGCCGCTTGACCAGCCGGTCCACCGAGCGCTTGGTGTCCAGGAAGAGGATCACCCGGCCGTCGCGGGCCGCGATGCGGGCGGTGACGGCCTTCTTGTCGGTCTCGTCGGCGACGTACAGCAGGTGGTGCTCCATGGTGGAGACCGCGCCCGCCGACGGGTCGACCGAGTGCACGACGGGGTCGGTGAGGAACATCCGCACCAGCCGGTCGATGTTCTTGTCCAGCGTCGCGGAGAACAGCATGCGCTGGCCGTCCGGCTCGACCTGCTTCAGCAGCGCGGTGACCTGCGGGAGGAAGCCCATGTCGGCCATCTGGTCGGCCTCGTCCAGGACGGTGACCGACACCTGGTCCAGCCGGCAGTCGCCGCGCTCGATCAGGTCCTTCAGGCGGCCCGGGGTGGCGACCAGGATCTCGGCGCCGCGCCGCAGCGCGCCCGCCTGGCGGCTGATCGACATGCCGCCGACGACGGTGGCGATCCGCAGCTGCACGGAGGTCGCGTACGGGGTGAGGGCGTCGGTCACCTGCTGCGCGAGCTCGCGCGTGGGGACCAGGACCATCCCGAGCGGGGCCTTCGGCTCGGCGCGCCGGCCGGCCGTGCGGGCCAGCAGGGCGAGGCCGAAGGCGAGGGTCTTGCCGGAACCGGTGCGTCCACGGCCGAGGATGTCGCGGCCCGCGAGCGAGTTCGGCAGCGTCGCGGCCTGGATCGGGAACGGCTCGGTGACGCCCTGGGCGGTGAGCGTCTTGAGGAGGGCGGCCGGCATGTCGAGGTCGTCGAAGCCCGCGACCGGGGGCAGCGCCGGCGTGGCGGTTTCCGGCAGGGTGAATTCGCGCGGCGGCGCGATGGGGGCGCGGTTGCCCGCGCTGCGGGCGGGCGCCTTGCCGTTGCCGGCCGCCTTGCCGTTGCCGGAGCGCACGGGGTTCGCGTTTCCGGTCCTCGCGGGGCGCTTACGGGCGGGGCGTTCGGGTCGAGTCGTCGTCATGCATTTGCCTTCCTTGGCCTGAGCAGGGCCTGAGCACAGCACAAGCCGGGACCCGCACCTGCGACTGCATGGTGCGGGTCCCGGCTGCGGGATACCGGTGCTGCGTATCCGGTGGATCCGGTGATCAGGCGGGGAGGATGTTCTCCGCCTGCGGGCCCTTCTGGCCCTGCGTGACGTCGAAGGTCACCTTCTGGCCTTCCTGGAGCTCACGGAAGCCCGAGGTGGCGATGTTGGAGTAGTGGGCGAAGACGTCGGCGCCGCCGCCGTCCTGCTCGATGAAGCCGAAGCCCTTTTCCGAGTTGAACCACTTCACGGTACCGGTGGCCATAATTATCTCCTGATGGTGTCGGGGCCCCATCCGGAGTAAGCCGGTAAAACAATAATGCGCCTGAGGAACATTCCCGTCAGGCGCACATAAAGTTCATGGGTACCAAAACTGCAACGTGAACAACCGTAGCACACCATCCCGGCGGCCCCGTCCGCAACTGGGCACGCCACGGTCCGCCACCCCGCGCTACAGCCTTTCAATGATCGTCACGTTCGCCTGGCCCCCGCCCTCGCACATCGTCTGGAGGCCGAACCGGCCGCCCGTGCGCTCCAGTTCGTGCAGGAGCGTGGTCATCAGGCGGACACCCGTGGCGCCGAGGGGGTGGCCGAGCGCGATCGCGCCGCCGTTGACGTTCACACGATCGGGGTCGGCGCCGGTTTCCGCCAGCCAGGCGAGGACGACGGGGGCGAACGCCTCGTTGATCTCGACCAGGTCGATGTCCTCGATGGTCATGCCCGTCTTCTTCAGGGCGTGCGCGGTCGCGGGGATGGGCGCGGTCAGCATGCGGATGGGGTCCTCTCCGCGCACCGACAGGTGGTGGACGCGGGCCCGGGGGGTCAGCCCGTGCGCGGCGACGGCCCGCTCGCTCGCCAGCAGCATGGCGGCCGCGCCGTCGGAGACCTGGGAGGAGCAGGCGGCGGTGACGGTGCCGCTCTCCAGGACGGGCTTCAGTCCGGCCATCTTCTCCAGGGTCGTGTCGCGGCGCGGGCCCTCGTCCGCCTCCACCGCCCCGTACGCCACCGTCTCGCGCGCGAAGCGCCCCTCGTCGATGGCGCGGACCGCCCGCCGGTGCGACGCGAGGGCGTACTGCTCCTGGTCGGCCCGGGTGATGCCCCACTGCCGGGCGATCATCTCGGCGCCGGCGAACTGGTTGACCGGGGCGTCGCCGTACCGGGCGCGCCAGCCCTCCGAACCGGCGAAGGGGCCCTCGGTGAGCCCCAGCGGCACGGCGGCCTGCCGGGAGGCGTACGCGATCGGGATCATCGTCATGTTCTGTGTGCCGCCCGCCACGACCAGGTCCTGGGTGCCGGACATGACCGCCTGGGCAGCGAAGTGCACGGCCTGCTGCGAGGAGCCGCACTGCCGGTCGACGGTGACGCCCGGCACCTCTTCCGGCAGGCCGGCCGCCAGCCATGCCGTACGGGCGATGTCGCCGGCCTGCGGGCCGACGGTGTCCAGGCAGCCGAAGACGACGTCGTCGACGGCGGCCGGGTCGATGCCCGAGCGGTCGACCAGCGCCTTCAGGACGTGGGCGCCGAGGTCGGCGGGGTGGGCGGCGCCGAGGCCGCCTCCGCGCCGGCCGACGGGGGTGCGTACCGCTTCGACGATGAATGCCTCGCCCATCACAACACTCCTCTACGTTCGTACGGCGATCCCGTCCAGCACCATCGACAGGTACTGGCGGGCGATCTCCTCCGGGCTGTGCAGGCCGCCCGGCCGGTACCAGGACGCCGCCACCCACACGGTGTCGCGCACGAACCGGTAGGTGAGCCGGACGTCCAGGTCGGCGCGGAAGACGCGGGCCGCGACCCCGCGCTCCAGCGTCCCGAGCCACGCCTTTTCGAACTTCACCTGGGAGTCGGAGAGGTACTGGAAGCGCGGCTGGGTGGCGAGGTGGCGCCATTCCTTCTGGTAGATGGCGACGGCGGCGCGGTGGCGGTCGATCTCGCGGAACGATTCGGTGACCAGCGCCTCGATGGTCTCGCGCGGCCCGAGCCCGGCGGCGAGGACGGTGTCGTACCCGGCCCACAGTTCGTCGAGGAAGTCGGACAGGATCTCGTCGACCATCGATTCCTTGGAGTCGAAGTGGTAGTAGAGGCTGCCGGCGAGCATGCCGGCCTCGTCGGCGATCCTCCGTACGGTGGTGGCGTTGTACCCGTGCGCGGCGAACACCTCCGCCGCCGTGGCGAGGAGTTCGGCGCGACGCTCGGGCGCGGGGGTGGTCACCTGGGGCTTCTTCTGGTTCGGCTTCGGCACGGGGACATTGTCGGCCTACGCGCGCTGGCTGCTGACGGCCACGGTCTCGCCGGTCATGTACGAGGCGTAGCCGCTGGCCAGGAAGACGATGACGTTGGCGACCTCCCACGGCTCGGCGTACCGCCCGAACGCCTCGCGCGCGGTCAGTTCCTCCAGCAGTTCGGCGGAGGTCACCTTCACCAGGTGCGGGTGCATCGCCAGGCTGGGCGCGACGGCGTTGACGCGGACGCCGTACGGGGCGGCTTCGAGCGCCGCGCAGCGGGTGAGGGCCATGACGCCCGCTTTGGCGGCGGCGTAGTGGGCCTGCCCGGCCTGGGCGCGCCAGCCGACGACGGAGGCGTTGTTGACGACGACGCCGCCGCCCGGCCGCTGGTCGCGCAGGAGCCTCAGCGCGGCCCGGGTGCACCGGAACGTGCCGTTCAGGGTCACGTCCAGGACGCGGGCCCACTGTTCGTCGGTCATGTCGGCGAGGTGCGCGGTGCCGCCGAGGCCGGCGTTGTTGACGACCACGTCGAGGTGGCCGTGCAGCCGTACCGCTTCCGCGAAGAGGGCCTGGACCTGGGCCTCTTCGGTGACGTCGCAGGGCTGGGCGGCGACGGCGGAGGCCCCGAACTCCTCCGCCAGCGCCCGCTCGGTCTCCTTGAGGCGGCGGGTGTGCGCGTCGCTGATCAGCACGCGTGCGCCCTCCTCCAGGAAGCGGCGTGCGGTGGCGCCGCCGATCCCGGCTCCGGCGGCGGCGGTGATGACGGCGGTACGTCCGGCCAGGAGGCCGTGCCCGGCCACGTACTCGACGCTGTTCATGGCCGTACGCTAACCTGCCAAACGCTTGTTAGGGAAGGGAGCGCCATGGAGGAGTCCCTCACCGCTTTCCGCGCGGAGGCCCGCGCCTGGCTGGCCGCGCATGTACCGCCCGGACCGCTGCCGTCCCTGGAGACGGCGGAGGGCTTCGCGGCCCACCGCGCCTGGGAGGCGGAGCTGCACGCGGGCGACTGGTCGGTGGTCAACTGGCCCGAGCGGTACGGCGGGCGGAGCGTCGACCTCCTCCACTGGCTGGCGTTCGAGGAGGAGTACTGGGCGGCGGGCGCGCCCGGCCGCGTCTCGCAGAACGGCATCAGCCTCCTCGCCCCGACCCTCTTCGACCACGGAACCGAGGAACAGCGGGCCCGGGTCCTGCCGCCCATGGCGAGCGGCCGGACGGTGTGGGCCCAGGCGTGGTCCGAGCCCGAGGCCGGCTCCGACCTCGCCTCCTTGCGCTCCCGGGCGGTGCGCACGGACGGCGGCTGGCTGCTGTACGGGCAGAAGACCTGGTCGTCGCGGGCCGCGTTCGCCGACCGGGCGTTCGGGATCTTCCGTACGGATCCGGCGGCGGCCCGGCCGCACCAGGGCCTGACGTACCTGATGTTCGGGCT
Organism: Streptomyces sp. CB03238; assembly: GCF_002099185.1. Lineage (NCBI taxonomy): Bacteria > Bacillati > Actinomycetota > Actinomycetes > Kitasatosporales > Streptomycetaceae > Streptomyces > Streptomyces sp. CB03238. Next base: position 59,732 of record NZ_NBCN01000032.1, read on the forward strand.
GCGGGAGCCGGGCGTGACCGTGCGGCCGATTCCGCGGCTGGACGGCAAGCCGGCGTTCGCCGAGCTGTTCCTGGACGGGGTGTTCGTACCGGACGAGGACGTGATCGGCACGCCCGGTGACGGCTGGCGGATCGCGATGTCGGCGACCGGCAACGAGCGCGGCCTGATGCTGCGCTCCCCCGGCCGTTTCCTGGCGGCCGCCGACCGGCTGGTGCGGCTGTGGCGGGAGCGCGGGCAGGACCCGGCCGTGCGCGACCGGGTGGCGGACGCGGTGATCGGGGCGCGGGCGTACCAGCTGTTCACGCAGCTCGCCGCGTCCGGCGGCCCGGGAATGGGCGCGGAGTCCAGCCTGAACAAGGTCTTCTGGTCCGAGTACGACATCGCTCTGCACGAGACGGCGCTCGAACTGCTCGGCCCGGAAGCGGAGTTCGACGGGGCCTGGTCGGAGGGGTACACCTTCGCGCTGGCCGGGCCGATCTACGCCGGGACGAACGAGATCCAGCGGGACATCATCGCCGAGCGGCTGCTCGGCCTGCCGAAGGGCCGCCGCTGATGCGCCTGTGCCTGACGGACGAGCAGCGGGACTTCGCCCGGTCGCTGGACGCGATGCTGACCGCCTCGGGCACCCCGTCGGCGGTACGGGCCTGGGCGGCCGGGGACCCGGGCCCGGGGCGTGCGCTGTGGGCGCGGCTCGCGGAGGCCGGGGTGTTCGCCCTGGCCGTGCCGGAGGCGTACGAGGGCGGGCTGGGCGTCCTGCCGCTGGAGGTGGCCCTGGCGTTCGTGGAGCTGGGGCGGCACGCGGTGCCCGGCCCGGTGGTGGAGACGGTGGCGGTGGCGGCGCTGCTGGACCGGCTCGGGGACCGCGCCGCCAAGCGGTTCCTTCCGCCCCTCGCGGCGGGCGAGCTGACGACCACGCTGGCGATGAGCGCCGCGTCGCACACGCCGGGCCCGGGCTCGCCCACGGACCGGGTGGACGCGTACGCGCTCGACGCCGACACCGCCGGCCTGGTCCTGGTCGTCGGCGGCGACGAGCTGCGGGTGGCGCCCGGGCACGGTCCGGTGCGGATGAGTGCCGATCCGGCGCGACGGCTCGCGCGGCCCGCCCCGGGCGGGGAGGTGCTCGCGGCGGGGCCGCACGTGGCGGAGGCGGCGCGGTACACGGCGGGGTGGGCGGCGCTGGCGACGGCCGCGCAGGCGCTGGGCGTCGGGTACGCGCTGCTGGACCGGACGGTGGCGTATGTGAAGCAGCGCACCCAGTTCGGGGCGGCGATCGGCTCGTTCCAGGCGGTCAAGCACCGGCTGGCGGACACGCTGCTCGGCCTGGAGTTCGCCCGGCCGCTGCTGTACGGGGCGGCGGTCTCGCTGCGTCCCGCCGGCGTCGCGGCCGCCAAGGTGGCGGCCGGGGAGGCGGCGTACGCGGCCGCCCGCACCGCACTCCAGCTGCACGGCGCGGTCGGCTACACCGAGGAGCTGGACCTGGCGCTCTGGCTGCGCAAGGCGCGCCCGCTGCGGGACGCGTGGGGCACGCCCGCGTGGTGCCGGGAGCAGGTGCTGGCCGAGACGCACGGCTAGATGTACTGACCCGTGAGGTTGGGGACGCGGCTGGCGGGTGGTTGGCCTTTCAGCGCGGTGTGTCCGCGGTGGTGATTGTAGGTGTGTAGCCATTGCGGGAATGCTGCCCGGCGCTCGGCTTCGGACCGGTAGGGGCGGGCGTAGGCCCATTCCTCCAGCAGCGTGCGGTTGAAGCGTTCGACCTTGCCGTTGGTCTGGGGCCGGTAGGGCCGGGTGCGCTTGTGCTGGATGCCTGCCCGGGTCAGCTCGTCGCGCCAGTCGCGTGAGCGGTAGCAGGAGCCGTTGTCGGTCAGCACCCGCTCGACGGTGATCCCGGCCCGGCTGAAGAAGGCGTGGGCCCGCTGCCAGAAGCCGGTGGCGGTCTCCTTCTTCTCGTCGGGGAGGATCTCGCTGTAGGCGAGGCGGGAGTGGTCGTCGACGGCGGTGTGCAGGTAGCTGTAGCCGAGGTTGGGGCGGCCGTGGCAGGGGCGGGGTCGGGTGGGGTCGCGGTGCGCGGAGCTGTTGCGGCCGCCCTGGGCTCTGCCGTGGACCTTGTGCCCGCCGCCGTCGGGGATGTTGCCCAGTTTCTTGATGTCGACGTGGATGAGTTCGCCGGGTCGGTCACGTTCGTAGCGGCGCACGATGCGGCCCGTGGCCCGGTCGAGATGGGACAGGCGGGCCAGGCGGTAGCGGGTGAGGACGCGGTGCACCGTCGAGGGCACCAGGTGCAGGAAGTGCGCGATGCGGGCCGGTCCCCACCGGCGCAGCAGGCGGACCTTGATGATCCGTCGCTCGGTGCGGGTCGGCGTGCGGCCAGGGCTGCGGTGGGGCCGGCTGGAGCGGTCTGCCACGCCCGCCTCGCCGTGCGTGCGGTAGCGGCCGGCCCACCGCTGGGCCGTACTGGGTGAGACCTGGAAGCGTT
>NZ_NBCN01000033.1:0-6833 GCF_002099185.1 Streptomyces sp. CB03238
CATCGAAGAGGCGATGAAGATCGCCGAGCAGATGGAGAAGGACGGCGTCATGTCCGGCGAACCGGAAGTCTCCGTGAGCTGACCCGCCCCGCCCCCGCGCCCCGCTGCCTCTTCGGCACCGGGGCGCGCGTCGTTTCCCGCCCGCGCCCCGCACCTCCGGTCCGCAACGTTGTGGGCAGTCGTTCCGCATGGCGGAACGGGTGGGCATAACGGAACTGGGCGGCGCCCCTTCTCGGTGCCCCACCGGGCGGTGCGCTTTATCGGTCCCCCCGGGCGGTGCCCGAGCGGCGGCTTCCCCCGGTGGGTGGGGGGCGGGGCCCCTCCGGGCTCACCTCCTCGAGGCCGGCGGCCTTGCGTCGCTTGCAGGGAGCCCTTTCGGAGCCGCCAACCTCTGCGGGGGCGACCCTGCACGGCCCCGCCCCGGCCGGACGCCGGGTGCGAATCGAGGGTGGGGGGCATGGGCCCGGCAGGGTCGGGCGCCGGGAGGTGGGCGTCCCCCAACGACTCCCCACAACGGGGGTGCCGACCCGGACTGAGGGACCACAACCGGGGCTGGCGTCCCGGGGCGAGGGCCCGCAACGGGTGGTGGCCCGGGGGCGAAGGGCCTGCAACGGGGGTGGGCGCCCCGAGCGATTGCCGACGGGGTGGCCGCCCCGGGGGTGCGGGGCCGCAACGGGGCCCCGGGGGCACGTCCCCGCGCGGGGGCCGCGCACCCGCGTCCTGCCGCTTCACCCGCACCGGCAGGTACAGTGCCAGGACCCGTATGGAACGCATGGTGAGGCCCCCTCGTGTTGACGCAGACCACCACCCGGGTCCTCGAGCCCAGCGACCTCGGCGCCGCGCTCGCCGTCCTCGAGAGCGAGCCCGTCGCCAACGCGTTCGTCACCTCCCGCGTGCAGGTCGCCGGGCTGGACCCCTGGCGCCTCGGCGGCGAGATGTGGGGCTGGTACGCGGACGGGCGGCTGCGCTCGCTCTGCTACTCCGGCGCCAACCTCGTCCCCATCTGCGCCACGCCAGAGGCCGTCCGCGCCTTCGCCGACCGCGCCCGCCGGGCCGGCCGCCGCTGCTCGTCGATCGTCGGCCCGGTCGAGCCCACCGCCCAGCTGTGGCGGCTCCTCGAACCGGGCTGGGGCCCCGCCCGGGACGTCCGCGCGCACCAGCCGCTGATGGTCACCGACCGGCCGTCCCCGGACGTGGAGCCCGATCCGTACGTCCGCCGCATCCGCAAGGACGAGATGGACGTGATCATGCCGGCGTGCGTGGCCATGTTCACCGAGGAGGTCGGCATCTCGCCCATGGCGGGCGACGGCGGCCTGCTCTACCAGGCCCGCGTCGCCGAGCTCGTCGGTACGGGCCGCTCCTTCGCCCGCATCGAGGACGGCAAGGTCGTCTTCAAGGCCGAGATCGGCGCCGCCACCCCCCAGGCCTGCCAGATCCAGGGCGTCTGGGTCGCCCCCGAGTACCGGGGCCGGGGCCTGTCCGAGACCGGCATGGCCGCCGTCCTGCGCTACGCCCTCGCCGACGTCGCGCCGGTCGTCTCGCTGTACGTCAACGACTACAACCTCCCCGCCAGGGCCGCGTACCGACGTGTCGGATTCCAGGAGGTCGGCGCCTTCATGAGCGTGCTCTTCTGAGGCACTTGTAAGGTTCGGTCGCATGGATGACGTCGTGGTCCGACCGGTCGATCTCGCCGCGCGCGTGGACGACGCCCTCGCCGTGCAGGCCCTCGCCTTCGGGCTGACCGAGGACGAGGTCGCCGTACGTCGCCACATCGTCATGCGCCACCTGCTCAGCCCGGGCGCGTGCGCCTACGGCGCGACCACACCGACCGGGCGGCTCGTCGGCTTCGTGTACGGGATGCCCAACGACCGTACGCACTGGTGGTCCACGGTGGTCCAGCCCTACCTCGTCCGCGAGGGCAACGACGCCTGGCTCGACGACTCCTTCGTCATCACCGAGCTCCACGTCCACCCCGCCTTCCAGGGCCGGGGCATCGGGCGTGAGCTGATCACCACCATCACGGACGCCGCCGAGCAGCCGCGCTCGATCCTCTCCGCCATCGACGTCGAGAACCCGGCCCGGTTCCTCTACCGCGCCCTGGGCTACCGGGACCTGGCCCGCCGGGTCCACTTCCCCAGTGCCGCGAAACCGTACGCGGTGATGGGCGCGCCGCTGCCCCTGCTGCGGCCGAACTGATTTCCTTCGGCGCCCGCCCCGGAGCTAACCTCCTAGCCATCACACTTTTCACCGCAGGAGAGTTCCCCATGGCCCAGGTCCAGCGCATGTCCCGGTTGATGGTCAAGACACTGCGCGACGACCCGGCGGACGCCGAGACGCTCAGCCACAAGCTGCTCGTCCGCGCCGGTTACGTACGCCGCAACGCCGCGGGCATCTGGTCCTGGCTGCCGCTGGGCATGAAGGTCCTGGAGAACGTCTCGCGCGTGGTGCGCGAGGAGATGGACGCGATCGGCGCGCAGGAGGTCCTGCTGCCCGCGCTGCTGCCCAAGGAGCCGTACGAGGCGACGGGCCGCTGGGAGGAGTACGGCGCCGAGCTGTTCCGCCTCAAGGACCGCAAGGGCGGCGACTACCTGCTCGGCCCGACCCACGAGGAGATCTTCACCCAGCTGGTCAAGGACCAGTGCACGTCCTACAAGGACCTGCCGGTGATCCTCTACCAGATCCAGACGAAGTACCGCGACGAGGCCCGTCCCCGTTCCGGCATCCTGCGCGGCCGTGAGTTCCAGATGAAGGACTCGTACTCCTTCGACACCACCGACGAGGGCCTGGCCGAGTCGTACGCGCTGCACCGCGAGGCGTACATCAAGATCTTCGACCGGCTCGGCCTCCGGCACAAGATCGTCTCGGCTGTCTCGGGCGCCATGGGCGGCTCGGCGTCGGAGGAGTTCCTGGCCCCGGCCGCGGCGGGCGAGGACACCTTCGTGTACTGCCCGAACTGCGACTACGCGGCCAACACGGAGGCCGTCACGTTCACGCGGCAGCCGGAGGGCCCCGCCGCGCACGGCCCGCTGGAGGAGCTGGACACCCCCGACACGCCGACCATCGAGACGCTCGCCGCGCACCTGGACGTCCCCGCCTCCGCGACCCTGAAGAACCTCCTGGTCAAGGTCGACGGCGAGATCGTCGCGGTGGGCGTGCCCGGCGACCGTGAGGTCGACCTCGGCAAGCTGGAGGACCACCTGGCCCCGGCCACCGTCGAGGTCGTCACCGCCGAGGACTTCACCGGCCGCCCCGACCTCGTCCGCGGTTACGTCGGCCCCCAGGGCCTGGACAAGGTCCGCTACATCGCCGACCCGCGCATCGCCCCCGGCACCGCCTGGATCACCGGCGCCAACAAGCCGGACACGCACGCGAAGAACGTCGTCGCGGGCCGCGACTTCGAGGTCGACGAGTACCTGGACGTCGTCGTGGTCGAGGACGGCGACCCGTGCCCCGAGTGCGGCACCGGCCTCAAGCTGGACCGCGCCATCGAGATCGGCCACATCTTCCAGCTCGGCCGCAAGTACGCCGACGCCTTCCAGCTCGACGTCCTCGGCCAGAACGGCAAGCCCGTCCGCGTCACCATGGGCTCGTACGGCATCGGCGTCTCCCGCGCGGTCGCGGCCCTGGCCGAGCAGCACGCGGACGAGCAGGGCCTGTGCTGGCCCCGCGAGATCGCCCCGGCCGACGTCCACGTCGTCGCGGCCGGCAAGGCGCTCCAGACGGAGCTCGCGCTCGACGTCGCCGGCAAGCTCGGCGACGCGGGCCTCCGGGTGCTGGTCGACGACCGGGCCGGGGTGTCGCCGGGCGTGAAGTTCACGGACGCGGAGCTCATCGGCGTACCGAAGATCCTCGTCGCGGGCCGCCGCTCCGGCGAGGGCGTCGTGGAGCTGAAGGACCGCCGCACCGGCGAGCGCGAGGAGCTCACGGTCGACGAGGCGATCGCCCGCCTCAGCGCGTAACGCCCCGCCCCGGGGCCTCGGCCTGCTCACGCTCGTCCACGCGCGGCGCCGCGCGTGGTTACGGCCGGGGCGCCCGGCCCGGCAGGGCGCCGGGCCGTGGCCGGCCGCCGCGTGTGGGACCCCGGGTGCGTTCCGGGCGGCGCCGCGCGCGTGGTTACGGCCGGGGGGCCTGAGGCCCCGGCGCGGCCGCCGGACCGTGGCCGGTCACCGCCCGCGTGCCTCCCGGCGCGCCGCCGCGCGTGTGCTCACGCCGCGGTGGCCAGGCCCGGAGCCTTGGAGTCGTCCGCGCCGCTCCGGCCGAAGTGCCCGGAAGCCGGGCGCGCCGTCTGGCCGCGCCGCTCCGGCCGAGGCGCACCGAAAGCCGGGCGCACCGCCGGGCCGGGGCTCGGCGGTCGGCGCCCGGGGTGTCAGATGCAGCCCGCCGTGCCGGCGTCGTCGTCACGTACGTGGTCACGTACGTGGGGGGCCGGCGCCGGTTCGTGCAGGGGTGGCTCGGGGGCCGGCTGCGACGCGCGGAAGGTGTCGAGCGGGTCGTGCAGGTGCGGGTCGTGCACGTGCAGGGCGGTCGGCTGCTGCCCCGTCGGGGGCGGGTTCTGCGCGGCCCGCTCAAGGAAGCGCAGCAGCTCCACCGGGAACGGCAGCACCAGCGTCGAGTTCTTCTCGGCGGCGACGGCCACGATGGTCTGCAGCAGCCGCAACTGGAGGGCGGAGGGCGTCTCCGACATCACTCCCGCCGCCTCCGCCAGCTTCTTCGACGCCTGCAGCTCCGCGTCCGCGTTGATGACCCGGGCCCGCCGCTCGCGGTCGGCCTCGGCCTGGCGGGCCATGGAACGCTTCATCGTCTCCGGCAGCGAGACGTCCTTGATCTCGACCCGGTCGATGGTCACACCCCACTCGACGGCCGGGTTGTCGATCATCAGCTCCAGCCCCTGGTTGAGCTTCTCCCGGTTGGAGAGCAGGTCGTCCAGGTCGCTCTTGCCGATGATCGAACGCAGCGAGGTCTGCGCGATCTGCGAGACCGCGAACCGGTAGTCCTCGACCCGGATGATCGCGGCGGCCGCGTCCACGACCTTGAAGTACACGACCGCGTCCACCCGGACCGTGACGTTGTCGCGCGTGATGCCCTCCTGGGCGGGCACCGGCATGGTCACGATCTGCATGTTGACCTTGTGCAGCCGGTCGATGAACGGGACCACGAGCGTGAAGCCCGGCGCCCGGATGCCGTGCCGGAGCCGGCCGAACCGCAGGACGACGCCCCTCTCGTACTGCTTGATGACCCTGGCGGCGGCTGACAGGTACAGCGCGCCTGCGGAGCCCGTCGCCGCGGCCGCCGTGAGCAGTTCCTCGACCATGACAACCCCCTGCCATAGGAGCCAAGTGGGTTACGGGTGCGTTATGCCCAATATCGCACCTGTGGGGCCGTCTGGGGAGTTCTAGAGCCAGCTCGCGAATTCCAGCAGCAGCTCGCCGTCCTGCCGCCGCCCCGCCGCCAGCGCCCGCGTCCCCGACTCCACGGCCCGGAACAGGGTCCAGCCGCGCAGCCGCTCACGGTCCACGTCGAGGGAGTCGGCCAGCTTGTTCACCCGGCGGCGCCCGGACGTCGGGCCGGAGGCGGCCGCGACCAGGTCCTCGACCCGGTCGCGGACCAGCCGGGCCAGGTCGTACGCGCGTTCGCCCACCAGTGGGTCCGGGCCGACGGCCAGCCAGGGCGCCCGGTCACCGGCCAGCACCTTGCCCTGGCGGAAGTTGCCGTGCAGGAGCAGCTCCTCGGGGGCGTCCGCGACCAGCTCGTCCCGCGCGCCGAGCGCCGCGGACACCAGCTCGGCCGTCTCCGCGTCCTTCACCGCCCGCATCGCCTCCGCCTGCCGCGCGGTGCGCTCGGCGACCGACTCGAAGCCGTGGCTCTCCGGCGGGGCCACCCACAGGCGCCGCACCGTGCCGGCGGCCTCCAGCAGCGCCTTGGCCTCCGGCAGGGAGCGCAGGCTCACCTCCGCGTGCAGCCGCTCCAGCAGCAGGTCCGGCCCGGAGTCGTCCAGCGCCCGCACCGCGCCCCAGCCGTTCCAGTGGGCGAGCGCCGCCCGCTCCCGGTCCGGCGCGGCGAACGGCGGCGCCACCTTCAGCGCGGCCGGGGTGCCGTCCGGCAGCCGTACGAGGACGACGAGGCTGCTGCGGCCGCCCGGCGCGATCACCCGTTCGACGTCCAGGTGCCGCAGGTCCACCGCCTGCCGGGCGAGCTCCGGAAGCCGGGCGAGCCAGTCGCCCGCGGCCGCGTCGCCGTACGTCTCGCCGAGAGCCCGCACCAGTCGCTGCGGCGGTTCAAAACCCATGCGTGCGTTGTTCCCTCTCGAAAGCCAGGGCTCACAGTCGCTCGGCGAGCCCAGGAAAGGCTACGCCGCTGCCCCGCCACCGCACGGCCCGCACCGCGGCCTCCCGCAGCGCGCTCGCCGCCTCGCGCCGCAGCGGCCCCTCCGCGGCCCGTACGAGGTCGGAGTAGACGCCCGCGACCCGGTCCTCCAGCTCGGCGGCCAGCCGTACGGCCGCGGCCGCGTCCGGCACCGGGAACGGCAGCGCGTACGCGGCGGCGGACGCGGCGGGCTTCCCGCCCAGGTCGCGCACCGTCCGCGCCAGCGCGTCCCGCCGGGCCCGGTGGGCGGCGTACGCGGCGGTCGCCTCCGCCCGCCGTCCGTCGCCGACCCGGCCGCCGACGACCCCGTACCCGTACACCGCCGCGTGCTCGGCGGCGAGCGCCGCCTGCGCGGCCTCCAGGGCGGCCTCGCTCATGACGGGATCCCTTCACTGGTCAGCAGGTACGCGTGCGCGGCCCCCGCGGCCGCGACGGACGCCAGCAGCCGGGCGTACTCGGGCGGAGCGGTG
>NZ_NBCN01000033.1:6897-64724 GCF_002099185.1 Streptomyces sp. CB03238
GCGCGTCGGCCGCCCGCCGCACCGCCGCGGCCAGCTCGGCGACCGCGACGCCGGCATCGGCGGGCACGGGCCCGGGGGCCATGGCCACCCCAGCCCCACCGGCACCCGGGTCCGCCGCACGACCGGGACCGCCCGGCCCGGCGGGCACCCCCGGCGTACCGGGGCCGGCCGCCGCCCCCGGCGCCGCCGGACCTGCAGGGGCCCCCGCGCGGGCGGGAACCTCCGCCGCCATCGGCGCACCCGGCGATCCCGGCCCCGCCGGGGCCCCTGGACCATCCGGCGCGGTGGGCGCACCCGGCCCCGCCGGGGCCCCTGGACCTGCAGGGGCTACCGCGTGGGCTGAACCCCCCGGGATCATCGGCGCACCCGGGGCGCCCGCGCGGGCCGGGCCGTCCGGGGGCGCCGGGGTCGTCGGGGTGGGCGACGTGCCCAGCGGGGCCAGGGCCGTCACGTGGGCCGCGACCGCCGCGCGCAGCGGGGTCAGCCGGGCGGTCAGCGAGGGGTGCGCGGCGAGCACGGCGTCGTACCGCGCCAGCAGCGCCGCGCTCGTCGCTGCCGAACGGCGGCGCAGTGCCGTCTCCGCGCGGGCCGCGCGTTCCACCTCCGCCGCGGACGACGACGTACCGCCGAGGCCGCCGTCCGACGTGCACGCCCCGAGCACACCGGCCGCGGCCACCGCGCCCGTCGCGATGAGCGCACGTCTCCGTGTCGTCCCCGTACGCCCCACGCGTCACTCCCTCCACCCAAAGCCCAAGATCACCGCAGGCGAGCGTACCCGCGGCTCGCGCGAGGTGGACGGCAACACCCCCCGCGACCGGATACCCTTTGATCTGACACGCGACGATCCACACAACAGCACACGCGGCCGAGGAGTCACCCGGATGAGCACCACCCAGAGCGAAAGGCTGCGCGGGCTGCTGGAACCGCTGGTCAGCGACAGGGACCTGGACCTCGAGGAGATCGAGGTGTCCCGGGCGGGCCGGCGGCGGATGCTGAGGATCATCGTCGACTCGGACGAGGGCGTGGAACTCGACGCCTGTGCCGAGCTGAGCCGCGCCATCTCCGACAAGCTCGACGAGACGGACGCGATGGGCGACGAGGAGTACGTCCTCGAAGTCAGCTCGCCGGGCGCCGACCGCCCGCTGACCGAGCACCGCCACTACGTTCGCGCCACCGGCCGCCTCGTGAAGCTCCAGCTGACCGCCCAAGGGGCAGAGGGAGCCGGGGAGCTGGTGGCCCGCATCCTCTCCGTGGACGACGACGGCCTCGATCTCGAGGTGCCGGGCGTGAAGGGGCGCAAGCCCACCGCCCGCCGCGTGACGTTCGGGGACATCGCGAAGGCGCGCGTGGAGATCGAGTTCAACCGCAAGGACAAGAAGGAAGAGGAGGCGTAGCCGTGGACATCGACGTGAAGCTCCTGAGGGGCTTGGCGCAGGAGAAGGAGATTCCCTTCGACCTGCTGGTCGAGGCGATCGAGTCGGCCCTCCTCATCGCCTACCACCGCACCGAGGGAGCCCGCCGTCACGCCCGTGTCGTGCTGGACCGGCAGACCGGTCATGTGACGGTGTGGGCGAAGGAGGACCCGGCCGATCTGGAGGAGGGGCAGGAGCCCAAGGAGTTCGACGACACGCCGTCGGACTTCGGCCGGATCGCGGCGAGCACCGCCCGTCAGGTCATCCAGCAGCGGCTGCGGGACGCCGAGAACGACGTGACGTTCGGCGAGTACGCCCGCCGTGAGGGCGACATCGTGGCCGGCATGGTGCAGCAGGGCAAGGACCCCAAGAACGTCCTGGTCAAGCTGGACGACAAGCTGGAAGCGATCCTTCCGGTGCAGGAGCAGGTGCCGGGCGAGGAGTACACGCACGGGCTGCGGCTGCGGACGTACGTCGTCCGCGTCGCCCGGGGCGTGCGCGGTCCGTCCGTCACCCTGTCGCGTACACATCCCAATCTGGTGAAGAAACTGTTCGCGCTGGAGGTCCCCGAGATCGCGGACGGTTCGGTCGAGATCGCGGCGATCGCCCGTGAGGCCGGTCACCGCACCAAGATCGCGGTCCGGTCCACCCGTTCGGGCCTGAACGCCAAGGGCGCCTGCATCGGCCCGATGGGCAGCCGTGTGCGCAATGTCATGGCCGAGCTGCACGGTGAGAAGATCGACATCGTCGACTGGTCGGACGACCCGGCCGAGATGGTGGCGAACGCCCTGTCCCCGGCCCGGGTCTCCAAGGTGGAGGTCGTCGACCTCGCCGCCCGGTCCGCCCGCGTGACCGTGCCGGACTACCAGCTGTCGCTGGCGATCGGCAAGGAGGGGCAGAACGCCCGCCTGGCCGCCCGCCTGACCGGCTGGCGCATCGACATCCGCCCGGACACCGAGCAGCCCTCCGAGCAGGACTGAACCCGCTCCGGGATCCGCTCCGGGGAATAGAACTCGCCATGGTCACGTTGTGCGATGGCGAGATCACGACAACAACCGTTCGATTTTTGCCCCAAAGGGGTGAGGTCGGTGCGGGGAGGTAGACTTAACCGTGTCTGGCCGGACGCATGCCCGCGCCTGCCCTGAGCGAACCTGTGTGGGATGCCGGGAGCGAGCGGCCAAGCGCGATCTGCTGCGCATCGTGTTGATCAAGGGCGGCTGCGCCCCCGATCCACGCGGTACGCTGCCCGGCCGGGGTGCTTATGTGCATCCCGCCTCGGTCTGTCTCGACCTGGCGGTCCGCCGCCGGGCGTTCCCCAGGGCCTTCAGGGTCCAGGGGCCGCTCGAAGTCGCGGACGTCCGCCAGTACGTCGAGCAGTCGGCACCCGTAAGTTCGGCACCGTAAGAAGAAGTACGGCACGGAACACCGTGCGGTCAGGTACCTCGCGAGTTGGAAGTAGGTCGAGATTGCGATGAGCACTCGATGAGTACGCGATGAGTACGCCCATGAAGTAGCGACGGTCCGGCGGTAACCCGGACCTAAAAGGAGCGAAGTGGCTAAGGTCCGGGTATACGAACTCGCCAAGGAGTTCGGTGTAGAGAGCAAGGTCGTCATGGCCAAGCTCCAGGAACTCGGTGAATTCGTCCGTTCGGCGTCTTCGACCATCGAAGCGCCGGTTGTACGTAAACTGACTGACGCGCTGCAGGGGCCCGGCGGCAACGCCGGCAAGTCCGCAGCCAAGCCGGGCGCGCCTCGCAAGGCCGCGCCTGCCAAGCCTTCCCCCGCCGCGCCCTCCCCGGCGCAGGCGGCACGTCCCGCCGCCCCGAAGCCCGGCGCCCCCGCGCCGAAGCCCGCGGCGGCCGAGAAGCCCGCGGTGGCGGAGAAGCCCGCGACGCCGGCCCCCGGCCCGCGTCCCACCCCGGGTCCGAAGCCCGCGGCGGCGCCCAAGCCGGCGCCCGCCTCGCCGGCTCCGACCGCCCCGGAGTTCACCGCGCCCCCGTCGGCCCCGGCCGCCGGTCCCCGGCCCGGTGCCACCCCCGGTCCCCGTCCCGCCGGCCGCCCGCAGGGCGAGCGCGGTCAGGGCGGCGAGCGCGGTGGCCGTCCCGGCGGCGCCCCGCGCCCCGGTGGCGAGCGTCAGGCCCCCCGTCCGGGTGCCCCGCGTCCCGCGGGTCCGCGTCCGGGCAACAACCCGTTCACCTCTGGTGGCTCCACCGGCATGGCGCGCCCGCAGGCGCCCCGTCCGGGCGGTGCCCCGCGTCCCGGCGGCGCCGGTGCCCCGGGCGGTCCGCGTCCGCAGGGCGCCGGTCAGGGCGGTCCCCGTCCGCAGGCCGGTCCCGGTGGCCCGCGTCCCACTCCCGGCGGCATGCCCCGTCCCCAGGCCCCGCGCCCGGGTGGCGGCCCCGCCGGTAACCGCCCGAACCCGGGCATGATGCCGCAGCGTCCGGCTGCCGGTCCCCGCCCCGGCGGTGGCCCCGGTGGCGGTGGCCGTGGTCCCGGTGGCGGCGCCGGTCGTCCCGGCGGCGGCGCAGGTCGTCCCGGTGGCGGCTTCGCCGGCCGTCCGGCCGGTCCCGGTGGCGGTGGCGGCGGCTTCGCCGGCCGTCCCGGTGGCGGCGGTGGCGGCGGCGGTCGTCCCGGTGGTCCCGGTGGCGGTGGCGGCGGCTTCGGCGGTCGTCCCGGCTTCGGTGGCCGTCCCGGCGGTCCCGGTGGCCGTGGTGGCACGCAGGGTGCGTTCGGCCGTCCCGGCGGTCCGGCGCGTCGTGGCCGTAAGTCGAAGCGGCAGAGGCGCCAGGAGTACGAGGCCATGCAGGCCCCGTCGGTCGGCGGCGTGATGCTGCCTCGCGGCAACGGCGAGACCGTTCGCCTGTCGCGCGGTGCGTCCCTCACCGACTTCGCGGAGAAGATCAACGCCAACCCGGCGTCCCTCGTCGCGGTCATGATGAACCTCGGCGAGATGGTCACCGCCACGCAGTCCGTCTCCGACGAGACGCTGCAGCTGCTCGGCGACGAGATGAACTACACGGTTCAGATCGTCAGCCCCGAGGAGGAGGACCGCGAGCTGCTCGAGTCCTTCGACCTCGAGTGGGGCGAGGACGAGGGCGGCGAGGAGTACCTCGCGCCGCGTCCGCCGGTCGTGACCGTCATGGGTCACGTCGACCACGGTAAGACCCGACTGCTGGACGCGATCCGCAAGACGAACGTCGTCGCGGGCGAGGCCGGCGGTATTACGCAGCACATCGGTGCGTACCAGGTCGCCACCGAGGTCAACGGCGAGGACCGCAAGATCACCTTCATCGACACCCCGGGTCACGAGGCGTTCACCGCCATGCGTGCCCGTGGTGCGAAGTCCACCGACATCGCGATCCTCGTGGTCGCGGCCAATGACGGTGTGATGCCCCAGACGATCGAGGCGCTGAACCACGCCAAGGCGGCCGACGTGCCGATCGTGGTCGCGGTCAACAAGATCGACGTCGAGGGCGCCGACCCGGTCAAGGTGCGCGGTCAGCTGACCGAGTACGGCCTGGTGGCCGAGGAGTACGGCGGCGACACCATGTTCGTCGACATCTCCGCCAAGCAGGGTCTGCACATCGACTCCCTGCTGGAGGCCGTGATCCTGACGGCCGACGCCTCGCTCGACCTCCGGGCCAACCCGGAGCAGGACGCGCAGGGTATTGCCATCGAGGCCCACCTGGACAAGGGCCGCGGCGCCGTCGCGACCGTCCTGGTCCAGCGAGGCACGCTGCGGGTCGGCGACACGATGGTCGCGGGCGACGCCTACGGCCGTGTCCGCGCCATGCTCGACGACAAGGGCGAGAACGTGGAAGAGGCGGGTCCCTCGACCCCGGTCCTCGTCCTCGGCCTCACCAACGTCCCGGGCGCCGGCGACAACTTCCTGGTGGTCGACGAGGACCGTACGGCCCGTCAGATCGCCGAGAAGCGTGCCGCCCGTGAGCGCAACGCCGCGTTCGCCAAGCGCGTGCGCCGCGTCTCCCTCGAGGACCTGGACAAGGTGCTCAAGGCCGGCGAGATCCAGCAGCTCAACCTCATCATCAAGGGTGACGCTTCCGGTTCCGTCGAGGCGCTCGAGTCGTCGCTGCTCCAGCTCGACGTCGGCGAAGAGGTCGACATCCGGGTCCTGCACCGCGGTGTCGGTGCGGTCACGGAGTCGGACATCGACCTGGCGATGGGCTCCGACGCCATCGTCATCGGCTTCAACGTCCGCGCGGCCGGCCGTGCCGCGCAGATGGCGGAGCGCGAGGGCGTCGACGTCCGGTACTACTCGGTGATCTACCAGGCCATCGAGGAGATCGAGGCGGCCCTCAAGGGCATGCTCAAGCCGGAGTACGAAGAGGTCGAGCTCGGTACGGCGGAGATCCGCGAGGTCTTCCGCTCGTCCAAGCTGGGCAACATCGCCGGTGTCCTCATCCGCTCCGGCGAGGTGCGACGCAACACCAAGGCGCGCCTCATCCGCGACGGCAAGGTCATCGCGGAGAACCTCAACATCGAGGGTCTGCGTCGCTTCAAGGACGACGTCACCGAGATCCGCGAAGGCTTCGAGGGTGGTATCAACCTCGGAAACTTCAACGACATCAAGGTCGACGACGTCATCGCGACGTACGAGATGCGCGAGAAGCCGCGCGGCTGATCCAGCCACGGCAGCCGGGGCCGGTCGGCGGAAGTATTTCCGTCGATCGGCCCCGGCCGTTGCGTGTACGGTTCTTGGTGTCCCTGCCAAGTGGTTGGCGGGGCCCTGAACCCGAACCGGCGGGACATCCGGGCACACATGTATGTGGGGACTCTGTCCTTCGACCTGCTCCTCGGCGACGTACGGTCGTTGAAGGAGAAGCGCTCCGTCGTCCGCCCGATCATCGCGGAACTGCAACGCAAATTCGCGGTGAGTGTGGCGGAGACCGGCTCCCAGAACCTCCATCGCAGGGCCCACATCGGCCTCGCGATGGTGTCCGGGGACGTCGGGCACTTGACGGACGTGCTGGACCGGTGCGAGCGCATGGTCGCCGGCCGGCCCGAGGTGGAGCTGCTGTCGGTACGCCGGCGGATGCACACCGATGAAGACTGAACGTGTCGCGGCGCGGCACGACGAACGTAGGACGAAAGAGGAGAAGGACCGGTGGCCGACAACGCGCGGGCCCGCAAGCTGGCCGATCGCATCCAGGTCGTGGTCGCGGAGACCCTGGACCGGCGTATCAAGGATCCGCGACTGGGCTTCGTGACGATCACGGACGCCCGGGTCACCGGTGACCTGCGGGAGGCCACGGTCTTCTACACGGTCTACGGCGACGAGGAGGAGCGGGCGGCGTCCGCGGCGGCCCTGGAGTCCGCCAAGGGCATCCTGCGCTCCGAGGTGGGCAAGCAGACCGGCGTCCGCTTCACGCCGACCCTGACCTTCGTACCGGACGCCCTGCCGGACAACGCCCGCACCATCGAGGACCTCCTCCACAAGGCGCGGGCCAAGGACGAGGAGGTGCGCGAGGTGTCGACCGGCAAGACGTACGCCGGCGAGGCCGACCCGTACCGCAAGCCCGAGGACGAGGACGAGGGCGAAGCCCCGGAATGACACAGCAGAACAAGACGCCCGACGGGCTTGTCATCGTCGACAAGCCGTCGGGCTTCACTTCGCACGACGTCGTCGCCAAGATGCGCGGGATCGCCAGGACCCGACGCGTCGGACACGCGGGGACGCTCGACCCGATGGCGACCGGAGTCCTGGTCCTCGGCGTCGAGAAGGCCACCAAGCTCCTCGGTCACCTCGCGCTGACCGAGAAGGAGTACCTGGGCACCATCCGCCTCGGGCAGAACACCGTCACCGACGACGCGGAGGGCGAGATCACCTCGTCCACCGACGCCTCCCGGGTCACCCGCGAGGCCGTCGACGGGGAGGTCGCCAAGCTGTCCGGCGCCATCATGCAGGTGCCGTCCAAGGTCAGCGCCATCAAGATCGACGGCAAGCGGTCGTACGCGCGCGTGCGGGGCGGCGAGGAGTTCGACATCCCGGCCCGCCCGGTGACGGTGTCGTCGTTCCAGGTGTACGACATGCGCGACGCCGTCGCGGAGGACGGGACCCCGGTCGTCGACCTGGTCGTGTCGGTGGTCTGCTCCTCCGGTACGTACATCCGCGCCCTCGCCCGCGACCTGGGCGCCGGGCTCGGCGTCGGCGGCCACCTCACGGCCCTGCGGCGCACCCGGGTCGGCCCGTACAAGCTGGACGCGGCCCGCACGCTGGACCAGCTCCAGGAGGAGCTGACCGTCATGCCGATCGCCGAGGCTGCGGCGGCCGCGTTCCCCCGCTGGGACGTGGACGAGCGGCGGGCGAAGCTGCTGCTGAACGGCGTACGGCTGGACATGCCCGCGTACGACACCGCCCCGGTGGCGGTCTTCGGGCCGGAGGGGCGCTTCCTGGCTCTGGTGGAGGAGAAGAAGGGCAAGGCCAAGAGCCTGGCCGTCTTTGGTTGACCGCGTCTCGGCTGATGGCCGAGCACCGTGGAGCGGGCAACAAGGCCCGCTCCACGACCCCCTCCCCAAGGGTCTGTCCGCCCGGAACCGCGGATTCACCCACTTGGGCAGGCGCTCGGAGTGAATGACGGGGGCACTCGGGGGCGCTTTCGAACCGCGTCCTTCTCCCGGTGATCAACGCCGCCCTACCGTCGAACCATGGAACGCGGGGAACGGGCGACGCTGGTGCGGATCTGCGATCCGGCGGGCCGGACCCGGGGGGCCGGCTTTGTCGCCGACGACGAGGGCACGGTCGTGACCAGCCACGAAGCCGTGGACGGGCTCGACCGGGTCGAGGTGCGCGCGCCCGGCGGCCGCACGTACGTGGCCGGGACCGATGCCATCACTCCGCTGCCCGAGGCCGATCTGGCGCTCGTGCGCACCGAGGGGCTCGGCGTGAGCCCACTGCCGGTGGCGGCCCGGGGGCGCGTCGAGGCGGGGACGTACGTACGGATCGCCGCGCACGGCTGGCGCGAGGCGCGCGTGCTCGGCACCGCCCGGGTGACCTACACGGCCGCCGACCGGTTCCACCTGCTCGGTGACGTGCTGGAGCTCGCCATCGGGACCGAGGGCAGCGAGGCGCTGCGGCGGGGCGGCGAGGCCGCCGGTGGCCCCGTCCTGGACGCCGCCACCGGCGCGGTACTGGGCGTGCTCGGGACGGCGCTGCACGCCGGGCACCGGGCGGCCGGGCTCGCCGTCCCGCTCGCACGGGTCGCCGCGGCGGCGCCCGACGGCCCGCTGGCCGCGCTGCTGCGGCGCAACGCCGCCACCGTCCCCGCGTACGGCGCCGACCTGAACCTCGCGGGTGTCCTCCGGCTCGCCGCTACGACGGGCGGGCCCGCCGGTGGGACCAGCGCCTGGCCCGACCCGGTGGAACGGCGCGCCGTCGCCGACGAGTTGGCGGCCTTCGAGGCGTCGGACGCCGTGGCGTTCGCCCTCGTCGGCGAACCGGGCACCGGCCGGACCACCGAACTGCGCGCCCTCGCCGCCCGCCGCGCACGGGGCGACGCGCCCGCCCCCACCCTCTGGCTGCGCGGCGCCGACCTGCGCGCCGACGACACGTCCCTGGCCGACGGCGTCGGGCGGGCGCTGCGGGCGGCCGGCCGGATCGTGGCCTGCTCGGGCGCCCACAGCGACATGGGCACCGCCACCCCCGAACGGGTGGCGCGGCTCGCCCTCGACTGGGGGCGCCCCCTCCTCGTACTCCTCGACGGGCCGGAGGAGATGCCGCCCGCCCTCGCGCACCGGCCCGCCGCGTGGACCGCCGGGACCGTGTCGTGGCTGCGCGCGCACCGCGCCCGGCTCGTCGTCGCCTGCCGGCCCGAGCACTGGGAACAGGCGGGCGCCCTCTACCCCTCCGGGGCGCTGCACCGGCCCGGGCGGCCCGCGTGGCGGCTGCCGGACGCGCTGCGGATCGGCGACCTCGCCGGGCGCGAAGCGAAGCGGGCGCGGGAATGGTACGGGCTGCCCGGCGATGCCCTCGCGGCGGACGACGCCCGGCACCCGCTGGCGCTGCGGCTCCTCGCCGAGGTACGGGAGGCCCTGCCCGGGGACGTACCGGGGCGGCCCGGCCGGGCGGAGGTCTTCGCCGCGCACCTGGACCTGATGTGCCTGCGCGTCGCCGTCCGGATCGCCGCCGCGTCCCGGCCAGCGCTGCGAGGCGGCGCGGTACGGCGGCTGGCCGCGCGGGTGGCGGGCCGCGTCCACGAGGCGGCGCGGCGCTGCCTGGGGCCCGGACAGGGGGAACTGTCCCGCGAGGCCTTCGAGGAGCTGTTCCCCTGGGCGACCGGCTGGGCCCCCGCCGTCCTGACGGAGGGCCTCCTGGTCCCGGCGGGCGCCGGCTACCGGTTCGCCCACGAGGAGTTCGGCGACTGGATCCAGGGCACCCACCTGGACCTCGACGCGGCGCTGGACGCGCTGGTCCACGGCGAGGACCCCGTGGAGGACGCCTTGGAGGTCCAGCCCGCCCCTCCCGTTCTCCCCGTCCCGCGCCACCGGATCGGCCCGGTCCTCCAGGCGCTCCTCCTCCTGGACCGCGCCCAGGGCCCGTCCGCCCTGGCCCGGCGGCTCGAGGCCCTTATCGACGCCATCGACACCATCGACGCCATCGACGCCTTGGACGAGCACGAGGAGCGGGGCGGCGTGGGTGTGGACGGATCCGGGGAGGGGCGGCTTCAGGACGCCGAGTGGTGGGGCGCCCGGTTGCTGGGCGAGACGCTGCTGAGGGTGCCGGACCTGCGGCCGTACCTGGGCGTGTTGCGGCGGCTGGCCGAGCGCGTCGCCGCCGGCTCCGTCAGCGGCGGTGCGCTCGGCGAGTTCGGGCCCTGGTTCTGGGAGCGGCTCCGCCTCGGCGAGGACGACCGCCTCGACCTGCTGCGCCGGCTCGTGCCCGCCGACGGGCCGCCCGGGAGGTGCGACGCCCCGCGCTACCTGGACGCCGTCGCCCTACGCCTGGCCGCCGACCCACGAGGCGTACAGCCCCTGCTGTGCCGCTGGTTCACCGACGAGCGGCCGCTGCTCGCCGAGCCGGGCGCGCGGGTGCGGCCCACCGTCGCCGGGGCGGCGCAGGCCCTGCTGTACGCCCACCGTGACCTGGCCGTCGACGACCTGTGCGAGGCGCTCGTGACCACCGCGCACCCGCGCGCCGACGAGCTGCTCGCCGCCCTCGCCGAGGACGAGCCCGCCGCGCTGTGCCGCGCCGTCGACCGCTGGGCCCACGACGACACCCGGCCCGGCCGCCGCGTGGCCGCCGCCGCGTACGGGCAGCTGCTCGCCGCGCACGTCACCGCCGACGGGGACCGCGAACTGCTGCGGTACGCCGCCCGCGCGCTCCTCGCCCGCCCCGGGGACCAGGCCCTGCACGGACCGGCGCTCGGCCTGCTCGTACGCGACCCGCACAGCCGCTCCCCGTACCTCCGCCAGGCCCTGGCCGCCTTCCGCGCCGGGACCCCCGGGCTGCCCGCGAGCGCGCTCGCCGCCGCGCTGCACACCCACCCCGAGCAGGTCCTCGCCGCGTTCCGTCGCCGGCTCCTCGACGGAGGCCCGGGTCCCGGGGCCGTACTGGAGGTGCTCGCAGAGGTGCGCACGCCCGCGCTCGCCCGCCGCGCCGCCGACCTGGTCCGGGCGTACGTCGACCGCCACCCCGACGGCGCCGTCCACGCGGCCGGATACGTGGACCGGCGCCTGGAGCAGGGCCCGGCCGCCCGGGCCGTCCTCTTCCCGCTGGTCAGCGGAGTGCTGCGGGGCAGCCCCGTGGAGGTCCGCGGCGCGCTCGCCCCGGTCCTCGCGGCGCCCGGGACGCGCGCGTCACGGCCGCTGCGCGACGAGCTCCTCGACGTACTCCTGGAATACGAGCAGTACGAGAGCCACGACGGCCGCGACCTCGCCGTACTCGACGCGCTGCTGCGGGCCGCCGCGCTCGGCGCCGCGCGGCGCCCGGAGGCACGCACCCGGGAGCTGGTCCACCGCACCGGGCTGCTCCTCGTCCGTACGCTGGAGGGCGCCACCTGCTTCGACCGGCGGCTCGTCGAGCTCGCCCGGGAGGTGCCCGGATTCGCCGCCCTGGTGGTGGGATGGCTGCGGCAGGCCCCGGGAGACTGGGCGTTCGTCGTCGGACCCAGCGCCCGCCGGACCGTCGAGAGCCTGGGCGGCACCCCGGCCGGTCCGGCCCATCCGATGCCGATGCGGGCCGGAAGCCGTGGGCATGGCAGTCTTAGACCTGCGTAAGCGGTCAATGACGTACACGGGTTCGGGCGAGGAGCGGTCACAGTGCAGCGCTGGCGTGGCTTGGAGGACATCCCCCAGGACTGGGGGCGCAGCGTCGTCACCATCGGCTCCTACGACGGGGTGCACCGCGGACACCAGCTGATCATCGGGCGGGCGGTGGAGCGGGCGCGTGAGCTCGGCATCCCGTCGGTCGTCGTGACCTTCGACCCGCATCCGTCGGAGGTCGTCCGCCCCGGCAGCCACCCGCCGCTGCTCGCCCCGCACCACCGGCGCGCCGAACTGATGGCCGAGCTCGGCGTCGACGCGGTGCTCGTGCTGCCGTTCACCGCCGAGTTCTCGCAGCTGTCGCCGGCCGACTTCATCGTGAAGGTGCTCGTCGACAAGCTCCACGCGCGCGCCGTCATCGAGGGCCCGAACTTCCGTTTCGGGCACCGGGCGGCCGGGAACGTGGACTTCCTGCGCGAGATGGGCGCCACGTACGACTACGAGGTCGAGGTCGTCGACCTGTACGTGCGCGGAGAGGCGGGTGGCGGCGAGCCCTTCTCGTCCACCCTGACGCGGCGCCTGGTCGCCGCCGGTGACGTCGAGGGCGCCGCCGAGATCCTGGGCCGGCCCCACCGTGTGGAGGGCGTGGTCGTACGCGGCGCACAGCGCGGCCGCGAGCTGGGCTACCCGACCGCGAACGTCGAGACCCTGCCGCACACCGCCATCCCGGCCGACGGCGTCTACGCCGGCTGGCTCACGGCGGCGGGCGAACGCATGCCGGCGGCGATCTCGGTCGGCACGAACCCGCAGTTCGACGGCACGGAGCGGACGGTCGAGGCGTACGCGATCGACCGCGTCGGCCTCGACCTGTACGGGCTGCACGTGGCGGTCGACTTCCTGGCGTATGTCCGGGGGCAGGAGAAGTTCGCGTCCATCGAGGACCTGCTGGAAGCGATCGCGGACGACGTGAAGCGCTGCCGCGACCTCACCTCCGGCCGGTAGGCCCGCCCTCCGGGCCACACCACGCTCCACGCCCGTCGGGCGACACCACGTCCACGCCCGCCGGCAGTCGTCCCGCCGTACCCCGCCCCCCGTTGTGGGCAATCGTCCCGCAGGGCGGGACGGGTGGGCACAACGGGACGGGGCGGTGCCCCTTCCCGGTTCACCCCGGGGCGGTGCCGTTTCCGGTGCCCGGCCGGACCGGCGGACACCCCGGGTGCGTGGGGGGGTGCCCCCTCCGGGCTTGTCTCTCCCCCAGAGGGGGCACCCCCACGAGGCCGGCGGCGTTGGGCACGGGCAAGGGAGCCGTTACGGCGCCGCCGACCTCTGCGGGGACGACCCTGCACGGCCCCACCCCGGCCGGACGCCGACTGCGGTCCCGTCAGGGCGCCGTGCCGTGTACGTGGCACGCCGCCGCCCGGCCCCGTCCGTGCAGGACCGGGAGGTCACGCGTGCGGCACGCGGAGGCCAGGCCCGCCCGGTCCGCCTCCCCGGACGCCAGAACCTGGCACCGCGCGTGGAAGCGGCACCCGGCCGGGACCCGGGAGGGGTCGGGGGGTTCGCCCGCGAGGACCACCGGGGCGGTGGGGGATTCCGGGAGGACGGAGAGGAGCGCCTGGGTGTACGGGTGACGCGGCGCCGAGAGGACCTCCTCCACCGTGCCCGTCTCGACGATCCGCCCCAGGTACATCACCGCCACCCGGTCGGCGATGTTCCAGGCCAAGCCCAGGTCGTGCGTGACGACCAGCGCGGACAGGCCCAACTCGTCGCGCAGGCGCAGAAGGAGGGCGAGGATCTCGCCGCGTACCGAGGCGTCCAGGGACGCGACGGGCTCGTCCGCGACGATGAGCTCGGGTTCGAGGACCAGGGCGCCGGCGATGACGACCCGCTGCCGCTGGCCGCCCGACAGTTCGTGCGGGTAGCGCAGGAAGAAGCGTTCCGGGGGGCGCAGCCCGGCGCGGGAGAGGGCGGAGGCGACGGCGGCGTGTTCGTCACCGGCGTACCCATGGATGCGGAGGCCCTCGGCGACCGCGTCGTACACGGTGTGCCGGGGGTTGAGGGAGCCGCTCGGGTCCTGGAGTACGAGCTGGACGCGCCGCCGGTATGCCTTCAGGTCGCGGGAGGTGTACGAGAGCGGTGACCCGTCGAAGGTGACCGAGCCGGATGCCGGGCGCACCAGGCCCAGGAGCGAGCGCGCCAGGGTCGTCTTGCCGCAGCCCGACTCGCCGACGAGCGCGACGATCTCGCCCGCGCCGATGTCGAGGTCGACCCCGTCCACGGCGCGGGAGGGCGGGGCGCCGCGCCGGCCCGGGAAGGTGATGTGCAGGTCGGAGGCCGACAGCAGGGGGTTCATGCGGGGCTCCCGTGGGTCAGGACGCACGCCGAACGGTGCCCGGGCGCCGCCTGGACGAGTGGCGGGTCCTCGGACGCGCACACCTCCAGCGCGACCGGGCAGCGCGGGTGGAACGTACAGCCGGACGGCAGCGCGGCCGGGTCCGGCGGATCGCCGGGCAGGCCGCGCGGGGCGAGCCGGGAGGCCGGGTCGCCGATGCGGGGGAAGGCGGCGGCCAGGGCGCGCCCGTAGGGGTGCCGGGCCGCGTCGTACACCTGCCGTGCCGGGCCCTCCTCGACGATGCGCCCCGCGTACATCACGGCCAGCCGGTCGCATGTGTCGGCCAGTACGGCGAGGTCGTGACTGATCATGACCAGGCTGATGTCCTGTTCGGTGACCAGACGCTCCAGCAGCCGCAGGATCTGCGCCTGGATCATCACATCGAGCGCGGTGGTCGGCTCGTCCGCCACGATCAGCCGGGGCTCGCAGGCCAGTGCCATGGCGATCATCACGCGCTGCCGCTGCCCGCCGGACAGCTCATGGGGGTACGCGGCGGCCCGGGCGGCCGGCAGCCCCACCTGTTCCAGCAGCGCGCCCACCCGCTTGCGGGCCGCGCCCGGGGTCGCCTGCCGGTGGACGAGGAGGGGCTCGGCGATCTGGTCGCCGATCCGGTGCACCGCGTTCAGCGAGTGCATGGCGCCCTGGAACACGATCGACGCGCCCGCCCACCGTACGGCCCGCAACCGCCCCCACTTCATGGTCAGGACGTCCTCGCCGTCCAGCAGGACCTCGCCGCTCAGCCGTGCGGTGGCGGGCAGCAGCCGCAGCAGCGCGAGCGCGAGGGTCGTCTTGCCGCACCCCGACTCGCCCGCGATGCCCAGCTTCTGCCCCGCCCCCATGGTCAGGTCGACACCGCGTACCGCGGCGGTGCCTTCGTAGGTGACGTGCAGGTTCCTGATCGTGAGGACGCTCAACGGCCCGCTCCCAGCCTCGGGTTGAGCACGGACTCGATCGCCCGCCCGCACAGGGTGAAGGCGAGCGCGACGGCCGCGATGGCGATCCCGGGCGGCGCCAGGTACCACCAGTGCCCGGACGAGACCGCGCCCGCCTCGCGCGCGTCCTGGAGCATGCCGCCCCAGGAGACGACCGTCGGGTCGCCCAGGCCGAGGAAGGCGAGGGTCGCTTCGGTGAGGATCGCGGTGGAGATGCACAGGGTGGTCTGCGACAGCACCAGCGGCATGACGTTGGGCAGGACGTGGCGGCTCATGATGTGGCCGTGGCCGCCGCCGAGCGCCGTGGCGCGTTCGATGTACGGGCGGGACTCCACCGCGATGGTCTGGGCGCGGACGAGGCGGGCGGTGGTGGGCCAGCTGGTGACGCCGATGGCCAGGATCACCGTCCACATGCTCCGCGACATCACCGTGGCCAGCACGATCGCCAGCACCAGCGCCGGCATCACCAGGAACCAGTCGGTGACGCGCATGACGACCGTGGAGAACCAGCCGCCGAAGTGGCCTGCGAGGATCCCCACGAGCGTACCGATGGCGACGGACAGCGCCGCGGCGAGCAGCCCGACGGCGAGCGAGACGCGCGCGCCCCAGACGAGGAGGCCCAGCAGGGAGCGCCCGAACTGGTCGGTGCCGAGGGGGAATCGGCCGCTGGGTGACTCCAGTGCCGTACCGGGCGCGTTGGTCACGCTCTGTACGTCGTCGCCGACGAGCAGCGGTGCCGTGAGCGCGACGAGGGCGATGAGGGCGAGGGCGCCGAGCCCGTACAGCCCGGTCCGGTGTTTGCGGTACTGGCGCCAGAAGCGTGCCACGGACTCGCGTCGCCTGGTCCACGTCAAGGAGGTCATCGGCCCACCCGGGGGTCGAGCAGCGGGTACAGCAGGTCCGCGAGGAGGTTCATGAGGATCATCGCGCCGGCGAAGACCACGAACAGCCCTTGGACCAGCGGGAGATCGGGTACGGAGAGGGCTTGGTAGAAGAGCCCGCCGAGCCCCGGCCAGGAGAACACCGTCTCGACGAGGATGGACCCGGCGGCCACATGCCCCAGGTTGATGAAGATCATGGTGACGGTCGGCAGGAGGGCGTTCGGTACGGCGTGTCTGCGGCGTACGGCGTCGTCGCGCAGGCCCTTCGCCCGCGCGGTCGTCAGGTAGTCGCTGCCCATCTCGTCGAGCAGCGAGGCACGCATCACCAGCAGCGTCTGCGCGTACCCGACCGCCACCAGGGTGAGGACGGGCAGCACCATGTGGTGGGCGACATCGAGGACGTACGCGAAGCCCGTCTCGTCCCCGGACTCCATGCCGCCCGTCGGGAACACGCCGGGGACCGGGCCGATGCCCACCGAGAAGACGATGATGAGCAGCAGCCCGAGCCAGAACGACGGCACCGACCAGAGGGTCAGCGCGACGCCCGTGTGGATCCTGTCGCCGAGGCCGCCGTGGCGCCAGGCCGAGCGGGTGCCGAGCCACAGGCCGATCGCCGAGTAGACGACGACGGCGACACCGGTGAGGAGGAGGGTCGCGGGGAGCTTGGTCGCGATCAGCTCGCCGACCGGTGCGCGGAACTGGTACGACATGCCGAGATCGCCGGTCAGTGCCTTGGCGCAGTAGTCGGTGAACTGCTGCCACAGCGGCAGGTCGAGGCCGAACTGCCGGCGTAGCGTGGCCATTTGCTCGGCGGACGTCGGCATGCCGTGCGTCATGGCCTTGACCGGGTCGCCGGGGATGATGCGGAAGAGGAAGAAGCTGGTCACGAGCACGGCGAAGAGGGAGACGGCCGCGCCGCCCAGCTTGCCCGCCAGGTAGCGCGGATAGGCGCTCGTCGTCGTGCCCGGGCGCCGCACCACATCGGCGGGCGAGCTGACCGTCGTCATCGGCTACTCGCGGTCGTCGGCGGTGGAGCGGCGGCGTACGGCGGCCCAGACGCCCACGGCGAGGAGGACGACGGCGGCGGGACCGAGCACCAGCCACAGCCCTGTCGAGGAACCGGAGTCCTTGCTCCCGCTCGCCGCGGCGGCCGGCTCCGCGGACCACCAGCTCCAGTAGCCGTCCTGGCCGTAGATGTTGCCGCCGTCCGCGGGCATCGTGGTGATGGACGCGATGTGGTCCGTGCGGTACGCCTCGACCGCGTTGGGGTACGCCATGACATTCATGTACCCCGTGTCGTACAGCCGCGATTGCAACTGCTTGACCAGATCGGCGCGTTTGGCGGGGTCGTACTCGACGGACTGCTTGGCGTACAGCTCGTCGTACTTCTTGTCGCAGATGAAGTTGTCCGTCGCGCCGGTGTCCTTGGTGGTGGCGGGCAGCGCGGCGCAGGTGTGGATGGACAGGACGAAGTCGGGGTCGGGGTTGACCGACCAGCCGTCGAAGGCGAGGTCGTAGTCGCCCTTGAGCCATGGGTCGGAGACGTTGTCGAGGCACTCGACCTTCAGTCCGATGCCGAGCTTGCCCCACCACTCCTGGAGGTACTTGCCGACCGCCTTGTCGTTGGGGTCGGTGGCGTGGCACAGGATGCGGAAGTCCAGCGGCCTGCCGTCCTTGCCGACGCGCTTGCCGCTGCTGTTCTTCTTGTATCCGGCCTGCTGGAGGGTCTGTTCCGCCTTGATGGGGTCGTAGTCGATCCGCTGGGCGCCTTCCGGTTTCCAGAAGTACGTGCCGAAGCGTGGCGGGATGTAGCCCTCGCCCTCCACGGCGTGGCCCTGGAAGACCTTGTCGACGATCGTCCTGCGGTCGACGGCGTGGAACAGCGCCTTGCGGACCGCCGGGTCGAGCAGCGCCGGGTGGCCGCTGCCGAACTTCTTGCCGTCCTTCGATCGCGCCCCCGGGTTGGTGGCGAGGGCGAAGAAACGGCGGCCGGGCGCGTCGTTCACCTTGATGTTCTCGGCCGACTTCAGGGACGCGGCCTGGGCGGGGGTGAGGTTCGGTACGAAGGACACCTCGCCCTTGCGCAGCGCGGCGACGGCGGCGTCACCGTCCTTGTAGTAGCGCAGCACCAGCTCGTCGAACTTCGGCGCCCCGCGCCAGAAGGTCTTGTTCGGCTTGAGCTTCACGTACTGGTCGACCTGGTAGTCGGTGATGACGAACGGCCCGTTGCCGACGATCGGGAACTGCTTGTCGTTGTTGAACTTCGAGAAGTCCCCGACCTTCTCCCAGATGTGCTTGGGCACGATCGGGACGTCGAGGGCCGTCATGGTGGCCTGCGGCTTCTTCAGCTTGATGACCAGCGTCCGGGGGTCGGGCGCGGTGACCTTCTCGAAGTTGGCGGTGAAGCTGCCGTTGGCGGTGGCGGCGTTCTCGTCCGTCATCATCTTGGTGAAGGTCCAGGCCGCGTCCTCGGCGGTGGCCTGCTTGCCGTCCGACCACGTGGAGTCGGAGCGGATGGTGTACGTCCACGTCAGCTTGTCCGGCGACGGCTTCCAGGCGGTGGCGAGGCCGGGGATGGTGCGCGCGTCCTTGGCGTCGTAGTTGGTCAGGTACTCGTAGGTGAGCCGGTGGATGCTGGTGGAGACCAGCCGCTGGGCGAGGAAGGGGCTGAGGGAGTCCACGCTCTGCGACACGGCGACGGTGAGGACGGTCTTGTCGCCGCCCTCGTCCGCCTGTGCCTGTGCCGGCTGGCCGGCGGTGAGGGAGGTGACGGCGATACCTGAGGCGATGCCTGAGGTGAGAAGCAGGCGGAGGGAGCGGTGTGGAGCCTTGGTGACCATGAGGTTGACCTCGCGTCGATCTCGGGGCGCCGGCTGGTGAAGCGAAGGTCTATCAGCGGGGGAGGACCGAGTCAACGATGCGTCAAACCCGTTGTGTACTGCGGGAATACGGCGAGGGCCCGCACCGTGCTGACGGTGCGGGCCCTCATTGGTCCAGTCCTCTGTCGCGCTACTGCTGAGGGGCTGGCGGCGCCTGCGGGGGCCACCCGGGGGTGGGCTGCTGGGCCGGGGGCATGGGCTGACCGGGCTGACCCGGCTGCTGGTACGGCTGCCAGCCCTGCGGCGGTACGCCGGGCTGCTGCTGGGGCGGGTACGGCTGCCCTGGCATGGGCTGGCCGTGACCCGGCATGGGCTGACCCGGCACCGGCGGGGCCATCTGCGGCGGCATGGAGCCCTGGCCGGCACCCGTCCACAAGCCCTGCGCCTGCTGCGCCCGTACGAAGTCCTCGGCGACCATCGCGGAGAGGTTGAAGTACGCCTCACGCGTCTTCGGCCGCATCATGTCGAGGTCCACTTCGGCACCCGCCGCCAGGTGCTCGTCGAACGGCACCACGATCACCCCGCGGCAGCGCGTCTCGAAGTGCTGCACGATGTCGTCGACCTTGATCATCTTGCCGGTCTCGCGGACGCCCGAGATCACCGTGAGCGAGCGCTGCACCAGCTCGGCGTACCCGTGCGCGGACAGCCAGTCGAGCGTGGTCGACGCACTGGACGCACCGTCGACGGACGGGGTCGAGATGATGATCAGCTGGTCGGCGAGGTCGAGGACGCCGCGCATCGCGCTGTAGAGCAGACCCGTGCCGGAGTCGGTGAGGATGATCGGATACTGCTTGCCCAGGACGTCGATCGCCCGCCGGTAGTCCTCGTCGTTGAACGTCGTCGAGACGGCCGGGTCCACGTCGTTGGCGATGATCTCCAGACCGGAGGGCGCCTGCGAGGTGAAGCGGCGGATGTCCATGTACGAGTTGAGGTACGGGATCGCCTGGACGAGGTCACGGATGGTGGCCCCGGTCTCGCGGCGCACGCGGCGGCCGAGCGTACCGGCGTCCGGGTTGGCGTCGATCGCCAGGATCTTGTCCTGCCGCTCGGTCGCCAGGGTGGCGCCGAGGGCGGTGGTCGTCGTGGTCTTGCCGACGCCGCCCTTGAGGGAGATGACCGCGATCCGGTAGCAGGACAGGACCGGCGTACGGATCAGGTCGAGCTTGCGCTGCCGCTCGGCCTCCTCCTTCTTGCCCCCGAGCTTGAAACGGGCGGCGGCGGAGGGGTTACGGCTGGACTTGGCCTTCTGCTTGTTGTTGCGCAGCAGGCGGTCGGAGGACAGCTCGACGGCCGCGGTGTACCCGAGTGGCGCCCCCGGCACGGACCGCTCGCGCTGGTCGTGCGTGACGGACGTGGGCCAAGCGCCCCCGGTCCGCGGATCGACGGGCGGCTGCTGGGGCTGCTGGGGCTGCTGGGGCTGCTGGGGCTGCTGGGGGAACCCGTACCCACCCTGCGGCGCAGGCGCCTGCGGCGGCAACGCCCCACCGGGCCCGGGCTGCGGCGGCTGCGCCTGCTGGCCGGGGTGTGGGAAGCCGTATCCGTCTTGGGGGGCGGGCTGGGGTGCGGGCTGTGGTGCTGCCTGGGGGCCGGGCTGCGGCTGGGGCTGGCCCGGGTGGGGGAAGCCGTAGCCCTGAGGTGCCGCCTGCGGGGCGGTCTGGGGCTGCCCGGGCTGCGGGAAGCCGTACCCGCCCTGGGGCGCGGCCTGCGGCGGCAGCGGCGCGGCGGGTGCTGGCGCAGGCGCGGGCGGAGCCGACTGCTCCTGGGTCGGGGCCGGCGGTACGGGCCACTGCGGCGCACCCGTCGGGGCGGCCGGCTGGAACGCGGGCGGCAGCGGCGGCAGCGCCGCGCCCTGCGGGCCCGGCGGGGGAGACCACGGCTGCACCGGCTCGGGCGCGGGCGGGGCAACGTCCTGGGGGGCAGCGTCCTGCGGCGCGGCGTCAGCCACCGCCTCGGCAGCCTCGGCCTCCGCCTCCTCCGCCCCCTCGGTGCCGCCGCCGTCCGCCGCGACTTCGGCGCGCTCGTCGCTGTCCGCGCCGCTCTCGACGGCATCGTCCCCGGGAGCGTCCTCCTCGGCGGCCTTGGCCCCGCCCTCCTCCGAGTCCCCGGAGGAGCCCTCGGGAGCCGACGCCGACGTGGCGGCCTCGCGCTCCGCGATCTCGGCCATCTCACGCTTCAACGCGGCCGGAGAGAAGCGCATGGTGGCCCCGCTCTCCACATCGCCGCCCCCGAACGGCTGCCGGGCCTCGCCGGAACCCTGTTCAGCCGAAGGAGCGGGTGCCGGAACGGGAGCGGGCGCCGGAGCAGGCGCAGGCTCATCCGCAGCCGGAGGCGCCGGAGGAACGGGCGCCGCAGCAGGCGCCCCCGGCGCCCAGTTCGGCTCGAAACCGTCGCTCTGCGGCGCCGGCAGCCCCGGCACAGCCACCGGCGTGGCCCCGCTCGGCGGCGGGGGAGGCGTGACCGCCGCCCCGCCGCCCGACGATGTGTCGCCCGCGTTCTGCGTGTACCAGGCAGGCGGGGTGTAGTCGATGGTGAACTCACCCGTCATCTCGGCGGGATCCGCGTCGGACTGATCGTCGACGGGCGGCGCGTTCCAGCCGCCCCCGCGGATCTCGTCCCGATCGCCGTTCACTTTGCCTCCTGGTGTGGTCGAGCACCCTTGTGCCGTCGTTGGGTGGGGGCGACCGTTCCTGTCGTCGTCCGTCCGCCCGGCTCTCCCTCTGGGGACGCCGCGCACCTGCGGGCAGATTCGTGCCGCGCTCTTCCCACCCTAATCGTCAACAGTGTCCATACGTCAGGCCCGTCGGCCCGCCATCGCCGGTCACGTACCCCACCCGCTGTCGCCAAGTGACGTGCGTGCGCCACAGCGTGAAGAAATTCCCCCTCAAAAGGGTACATAGGGGCCCGGATTCAGGGCGGGGATACGCCTCAGTCCATCCGGCGGGCGCTGCCCAACAATCCGGTCTCGGCATCCGTGGCCTGCGTCATGACGAACCGGCGATCGCGGCCTGTGCACCAGAGGGTGACCCCGTCGGCGAGCGTGGACAGCGCCTCCGCCTCGCCCCTCGGCAGGTTCATGATCCGGCCGATCTGCGCGGCCTCGTCCGGCGACACACGCTGCACCCCCACGAGCCCCGACTTCTCCATCAACCGGGGCGCGACCGGGCTCAGATAGGGCAGCAGCGTCACCACCGACTGCCACGGCCCGGAGACCACCCGCCCCCGCGGCGGCCGCATCCCGCAGTCACGTACGACGACGACCGGACTGCCGGCCGAGGCACCCTGCGGCGGTACGCGCCCCACGTCGTGCAGCGTGATGCAGGGCTGCCCGCCGCCCGCGGCCTGCGCGAGCGCGGTCCACGCCGGCGCGCGGCCCGTCTCCACGGCTACGCGCGCCCCGGTCGCGGCCGCCCGCAGCGCCATGACCTGCGCGGTCCACAGACCACCGATCAGCGTGACGTCGTACGGCGTCGGCCGGTTGATGCCCAGGACCGCCGGCCGGCCCTCGGCGTCGACACCGATGACCACGCCGTCGTCACCGACCGGCAGGCCCAGCGATTCCAGTTGTTCCAGCGGAACCGAATGGCGCTCACGGCGCGGCCCGATCAGCCCGAACCCGATGCGCGGCCGGCTGCCGCGTCCCGTACGTACAACGGATGGGGAAGACATCAGCGGGCACCCCCGAGCGGAAGAGAGGCGAGCATCCCGGGAACCTGCTCCCGGTCGAGCCGGACGAGCCCGGTCTTCACCCCGCGTGCGGCCCGCTCCAGCTCGTGCCGCGCCGCCACGAGCTCCTCGTCGCTGCGCCCGGTGATCCGCACATGGCCGGTCACCGTCGCCCCCTGCCGGTCGCCGCCGCTCACGGTGAGGCTGAACGTGCTGGCCAGCGCGGGGACGGAGGTGAGCAGCGCCACCAGCTGCGGCATGGACGCGCCGCCCGGGCCGAACTGGGGCCAGCGCGCCACCCAGTAGGTGGTGTGCCGCCGGTCGTCGCAGCGCCAGGTCCGCGACGTCTCCTGCGTACGCCGCCCCGGCGTCTGGGCCCGGCCCGCCTGTGCGATGGCGAGTGGGTTGGCGCACGTGGAGGTGGCGAGCGCCGCGGTCAGCTCCTGCTCGGTCAGCACGGTCGCCCGGAACCCGGCCCCGGCCAGGCGGCTCGCCAACTGGTCCGCCGCCCGCACCACGCACTTCTGCGCGCCCTCCAGGCCACCGCCGCGCGCGGCCACGGCCTCCGGGCACAGCTCCGGGTCGAGCTTCAGCGCGACCCAGGTGATCCGCAGGGCCGGCGAACCGGTCTGTGCCTGGAGCGGCGCGTAGTTGCGCGCGGCCACCGACTGCTGCGGCAGGTGCGGGGCGGGCGCGGGCTGGGTGTGCTGCACTATCTGCGCCGACTCCAGCCGGATGCCGTCGACATCCAGTACGTCCCGTACGAGGCCGAGCGGCAGCGGCCGCGTGGAGCGGTCCGGGCGCAGGGCGGTGGCGTCCGACTCGACCTGGAGAACGGCCGTCAGGAACGTACCGTCGCCGATCATGCCGACCGGCCGCCGGTCGCGGTCGCTGTAGGTGTACGTCCGCAGGGCGGGGTCGCACTCGACGACGGGCGCCAGCCCCGGCTCCGTACCCGGAGGGACCGTCAGTGAGGCCGCCCTGCGGGTGCGTGCCCGCAGCGCGAGCGCCGTCGAGAGCCACTCGGGCAGCGAGCGGCGGTGACGGCGCACGACGGCGAGCAGCACCAGCAGCGCGGCCACCACACCGGCGGGGACCAGCAGCAGCGGGCCGACGACCCAGGCCACCAGCAGCAAGGCCGCGGCAACCTCGATCAGCACGAACTGTTGCAATCGGAACGACCCGAACTGACCGGGACGGCCCTTGAGACGGGGTGCCGCCGCCGACCGGTCCGGCACCCTGGCCGGCGCGGCCGCGGCGGGCCGCGTCTGCGTCGCGGAAGCCATGCTGGAGATTCCCCCCCACTTCGTCCCGATCACCCTGGCCTGCCAGGGCTTTGGCGGCTGGATCACCCTACCCGCCCCACAAGCACCCTCGGACAACAGGCATAGTAGGGGGCCGGTCCGACAACGAGGCCCCGGGTGCCATGCTCCCCCGGGCGCTCGCAAGTGACTGTGCCTTTCGAAGATGGGGACTCATGGCATCACGGCGGGATGAGCTCAACGCGTACACCTTTGCGAAGAAGCGCACGGTGGCCGCTTTCCTCCAACCTTCGCCCACGGTCACGGAGGAGGGGGCGCCGCGCCCGCTGCGCGCCATCGTGCCCGGCCTGATCGTGGCGGCGCTCGTGCTGGCCGGTTTCGGCGCCTGGGGCATGTTCCGCCCGAAGGCCCCCAAGGGCTGGGACGAAGCCGGTGCCAAGGTGATCGTCGGCAAGCAGTCGACCACCCGCTACGTCGTCCTCACCACCGGCAAGGGCAAGGACGGCAAGACCCTGCTGCACCCGGTGCTGAACCTCGCCTCCGCGCGACTGCTGCTGGACCCGCAGAAGTTCGGGGTCGTCCAGGTCAGTGACGACATCCTCGACGCGGGCAAGCCGCCGCGCGGCCCCATCCTCGGCATCCCGTACGCACCGGACCGGCTGCCCAGCGACACCGAGGCCGCCAAGGCCAAGCGCTGGGCCGTGTGCGAACAGCCCGGCGGCGGCAAGGGAGCCAGTGTGCAGAAGGCCACCTTCGTCCTCGCCGAACGTGACTTCGCCCGCACTGACGGCAAGGAGCGGCTCAAGGACGGTCAGGTCCTGTACGTCAAGGGCCAGAAGGGCGCCCGCTATCTCGTCGACGCGTCCGGCACCAAGTACCTGGTGCGCGGCACGCCCACGGATGCCGCCGTCCTGACCACGGCCCTGGTCGGCCTGAACAAGGAGCCGCAGGCCGTCACGGACGACTGGCTGACCACCCTCCACGACGGCAGCCCCATCGACTTCCCCGAGATCCCCGGCACGGTCGGCGAGCCCGCCGGCATAGAGGGACTCGAGGCGAACGAGAACCGGGTCGGCATGGTCCTGCTGGCCAAGACCGGTTCCGGTCCCCAGCACTTCGTCGTCCTGCCCGGCAAGGTGCAGCCGGTCTCCGACTTCACGGCCTGGCTGCTGATCAACCACCCGCAGACCAAGGACCTCAACATGAACGGCGAGGCGGCCGCCGTCGGCGTCCAGTCGTTCACGTACGACTCGTCGACCTTCGGGTCCCAGTACCGCTGGCCCGCGCGCAAGGCCCGGCAGGCCAACTCCACCGGCGGCGAGGGCGCCCGCGACACCGTGTGCAGCGTGCTGCGCAAGGTCGACGACAAGGGCCGCACCACCCTGTCCACCTGGGCGGGCACCCAGTACCCCGCCGACATCACCGCGGGCGGCAGCAGCACCTACGTCACCCCCGGCAGCGGTCTGCTCTACACCCAGGTCCAGGGCAAGCAGACCAAGCCCGACGGCTCGCTGTTCCTCGTCACCGACACCGGGCTCCGGTACGCCGTCCAGGCGAACGGCGACAGTGACAGCGAGCGCTCCGACATCGGCACCGGCGGTCAGCAGAAGCAGCAGGACGGCCGCCCCGAGCCCAGCCAGGCGCAGATCCGGCTCGGCTACGAGAAGGTCACCCCCGCACTCGTACCCATCACCTGGTCGGAGTTCCTGTCCAAGGGTCCCCGGCTCGACACCAACAGCGCGCGCCAGCCGCAGGGTTCCTGACGGGGGATGCCGATGCCGTACCGCAGAACATGCCTGCTGACCGCGACCGCGGCCGCTCTCACGAGCGTGATCGCGCTACCGCCCACCGCGTACGCCGGCAGCGGCGAGTGCACTTTCCCGATGAAGAAGCAGATCGCCGGCACGCCCTGGCCGCTCCAGCGCGTGCTGCTCGACGAGCTGTGGCAGGACACCAAGGGCAAGGACGTACGCGTCGCCGTCGTCGACACCGGTGTCGACAACGTCAACCCGCAGCTGAAGGACGCCGTCGACGCCTCCGCGGGCGCCGACTTCCTCAAGCCCGAGAAGGGCGACAAGGACAGCAAGCGCGGCAAGACCGACGGCACCGTCGACGAGGTGGGCCACGGTACGAAGGTCGCCGGCATCATCGCGGCACGTCCCCGCAAGGGCACGGGTTTCGTGGGGCTGGCCCCTGAGGCGACGATCATCCCGATACGGCAGAACGACGAGAAGAACAGCGGCAAGTCCGACACGATGGCGGAGGCGATCGACCACGCGATCGCGAAGAAGGCCGACGTCATCAACATCTCGCAGGACACCACCCAGGCGCTGGGACCCCAGTCGTCGCTCGGCCGGGCGGTCCAGCGGGCCCTCGACCAGGACATCGTGGTGGTCGCCTCGGCCGGCAACGACGGCCTCGACGGCAAGCTCAAGAACACCTACCCCGCGGCCTTCCCCGGTGTCCTCGCCGTCGCCTCCTCCGACCGCAACAACGAGCGCGCGGTCTTCTCCCAGTCCGGCACCTTCGTCGGCGTCGCGGCCCCCGGCGTGGACGTCGTCTCCACCGTCCCGGGCGGCGGCCAGTGCGTCGACAACGGCACCAGCTTCTCCGCCCCGTACGTCGCCGGCGTCGCTGCCCTGCTGCGCGCCAAGTACCCGGACTGGAAGAACCACCAGATCGTCGCCCAGATCGAGCAGACCGCCGAACGTTCCATCAACGGCCGCGACAATCACGTCGGTTGGGGCGTCGTCGACCCCCTGCGTGCCCTCGACGGCGACGCGGGCCCCCCGGAAGCCCCCACCCCCGACCCGGGCCCCCCGAAACCCCCCGCCCCCGAACCGGCCCACCTGGCCATGTCGGAGACCCCCCAGGAACGCGACGAGCGGTACGCGACGTACGCCCTGGGCATCGCGGGCATCCTCGTCGCGGTGGTCGCGGGCACGGCGACGGTCATCCGGGACGCACGGGGGCGGAGGCGGCGGGTGTGGTGAGGGACATGTCACTGATGAGTCCCAACCGCGGAACTCGTGTTGGGGCAGAGAGTCGAATTGACTAGAGTGAACGAAGGATTCACGAGTGTGACGAGGGGGCGCTGACGTGGCCGGGTCGGACGGGGGCGGCAAGAAGGATCTTGAGGTCGGAGGAGTCACCCTCCAAAGCTTCAGGACACGCATGCAGGAGCTGCTGACGGAGCTGGACGCATCGCCCGCGCAGCACCGCAAGATCGGCGAACAGAAGATCACGGCAGACGCCTACGGCCAGGGCTTCGGAGCGGCCACCACCCTCCACGGGGCATACGAAAAGGTTCGCAGCCGCCTCGAGGAACTGACCAGGGTCTTCGGCGAGACGATCGAGGGCATGGGCATCGCCGTCCACTTCGCCGACAAGGGTTACGCGAACGTCGACATCGAAGAGAAGGAGCGCTTCGAGGCGATCCAGAAGCGCGTCGAGGAGCACAGGGCGGCCGACAGCAAGGGCGGGGCCACGACAAAGCCGCCCACGCACACCAACACCGGTGATTCCGGCGGATTCAGCTAACGGGGGAGAGCGAACACATGGCAGGAGAGTTCGAGGGGAAGTCCCTGGACGCCCTCTACGCGATGATCGCGTCCGCCAGGCCGGAAGAACTGTCGGGCGCCGGCGACGCCTTGGCCGCTGCGGCGCCGAAGATCCTCGGTATCGCCCGGGACCTGCGGCACTACATCAGCCGCGTCCAGTGGGAGGGCGAGGGCGGTGAGGCATTCCGCAAGTGGGGTGCCGACATGGTCTCGGAGACGCTGGTACTCGGTGACTTCACCGAGGTCGTCAGTCAGGAGATGCTGCGAGCGGGCCAGGCCCTCCGCGAAGCCAAGGCGGCGGTGCCGAAGCCGGCCGGACAGTGCTTCGCGGACCCTGAGAAGGAGAAGGCCCGCATCGAGGAGGAGAAGGGCCCGAAGCTCCAGGAGGCCATACACCAGCTGGAGCGGCTGTCGTCGTACTACGACAACACGCAGGAGCGGATGAGGGCGCAGCGGCAGCCGGAGTTCAAGCCAATTGGTGACGGGATCACTGGAGAGCGCCCTTACGCCACAGGGGGTGGAACAGGGGCGGTGTCGGCAGCCTCCTCGGGCGGGTCGGCGTCCGGAGGGGCAGGGGCCGAATATTCGACAGTGCAGGCTTCCTCCTCCACTGCCCCGGCCGGCAGGGCCTCAGCGCCGGACCAGGCAGCCGTGCGCCCTGGGCCACCGCCGGTCATGCCGCCGGAGGGGACCGTAGGTACGAACCTTGATTCGGTGTCGACGCTGCCTCCGGAGACCGTGACCCGCCCTGCTCCGCAGTCTCCCAACGTTCCGCCCACGACAGGGCCAGGGACGGGAGCCCCGCCGCCTCCTCCCATTGTTCCGGTGGTCGGCCCCCAGCAGGGTCGTACCGCCCGCATGCCTTCTGTCCCAGGTCCTGGCCCAGTGAGTGGACCGGGCTCAGTGCGGGGCCCTCTGGGCACTCCCGGACCGTTGGGTATCGCCCGACCGGGTGCTCAGGACGGCATCGTTGGCGGCAAGCCCATGTTGGGGCGTACCGGCCCCTCCACGGGTGGGCCCAGGTTGCCCGTGGGGACGGTTATCGGTGAAGAACGTGGGGCCTACGGCCGTGGTGTCCCGGGCATGCCCGGCTACGGCGGCGGCATGACGGGCGCACCCGGAGCCGCAACAGGAACTGGCACCGGCCGTCGGCTCGCGTCCCAGCCCGGCGGAACCGTAGGCGTACCGGCTGCGTCCAGTGTCACTGGACGTGGCACCTTCACGCCGGGCGGTACAGGCTTGGTGCGCCCTCCAGTCACGACAGCATCAGGCCAGGAGGAGCGTCGGCAGTCCGCTCCACGTCCTGACTACCTGTCGGAGGACGAGGAGACCTGGGCCATGGGCCAGCGCAAGATTGTCCCGCCAGTCATTGACTAGGAGTCCCACCGATGTCCCCCCACGCCCGTTCCTATCGCGCCCGCGTTCTCGCCGTGCTCGGAGTCATGACAGCGGTCGTCGCCGCTTCTGCCGTCGTTGCTCCGGTGGCGTATGCGGACGACATGCGTGCGCGCCAGTGGTATCTGGATGCCATGAAGGCTGAGGAACTCTGGAAGGTCTCCACCGGCAAGGGAATCACGGTTGCTGTACTGGATTCCGGGGTTGACTCAACGGTGTCGGAACTGCGCGGAAAGGTCCTGCCTGGCCGCAACTTTTACGATCCGGAAGGAGGCCCGGGTCGCATCGATGGCAAGGACACCGAGCGGCATGGCACCAATATGGCCATCACCATTGCGGGAAACGGGGCTGACGGTGGGGCCAAGGGGGTGGCCCCCGATGCGCAGATCTTGCCTGTGAAGGTGAGCCCGAAGGCATCGTTTGGCTATGTCAAGCCGGCGTCCAAGGGCATCCGCTACGCCGTGGACAACGGGGCACGGATCATCAACATGTCCATCGCCGGCCCTGACGATCAAGCCGAGAGCATGGAGTGGCAGAAGGCAGTCGATTACGCCCTCAAGAAGGGTGCTCTGATCTTTGCGGGTTCGGGCAACAGCGGACTGGAAAGCCGTATGTACCCAGCAGCCATTCCCGGTGTCATCGCGGTCGGCGCCTTGGATACCAAGGGCAAGGTAACCAAGTTCTCCAACTACGGTGACCACCTCGCTCTTGCTGCCCCCGGCGAATCTGTCCCGGCGCGCTGCTCTGGCGACAAGAGCCGCTACTGCGACAGCTACGGCACCAGCCAAGCCACCGCCATCGCCTCCGCCTCCGCCGCGCTCATCTGGTCGGCCCACCCCGACTGGACCGCCAACCAGGTCCTGCGTGTCATGATGCAGACCGCCGGCCATGTCGGCCCCGTACCGAGCAAGTACATCGGTTACGGCTCGATCCGCCCGGCGCAGGTCCTGCTGGAGGGCAAGGGCGACCCCGGCGCGCCCGATGTGAACCCGCTTCTCGCCGCCCAGGCGAAGAAGTCGCCGGGACCAGAGACTTCCCCCTCTCCTGAGGGCACGGGGGCAAGCGGCAAGGGTCCTGTCCAGGCGTCCAAGGAACCTGTGGCAGCGGCCAGGCCAGAAGAGGGCGGGTTCCCGCTCTGGGCCATCGCCGCGAGTGCCGTCGCGGTCGTCGCCATCGGCGCGGCCGTGGCGGTAGGCGTACGCAGCAGGAGAGCGTAGCTGTAGGCGTCACCATCAGGCCGGGCGAAGGCCAACAGCTCGGCATCGGAACCGATTTGAGGAGCTTCACATGGCCACTCCCACAGGTGGTGGGTTCGGACTTGTCGACGATCCGGTCATCAAGGCCAAGAACAAGATCATGGAAACCGGCAACGAGGTGAGCAAGCAGGCCCGCGAACTGGCCAACATCATCGAGACGGCGCGTGCCGGCTGGACGGGTGTGGGTGCGGACGGCTTCCGGCGGGCCCAGATCCAGCTCAACGAGGACCACGACAGGATCCGTCGGCTCCTGGGCGTGCTGCTCAACGCGGTCGGTGAGACCAAGAACCTGAGCAACGCCAACGACGTGGAGGTTCAGGCCTCCTTCAAGGCCGCGAACTCCCAGCTGAACTTCTTGTAAGCGGCATCGTCACTGTTTTCCGGATCGACCGACAAGCAAGGAGACCAGCATGTCTGAAGACCTCGGCACCAAGGTCCAGTATGCAAGCGTCCAGGAGATGGCCAACCGCATTCGCGTCGTTTCCCAGGGCATCATCAACGACCTCGCGGAGATGGACGCAGCCGTCAAGGTGGTGACCGGTACCTGGGACGGTGAGGCCTTCGCCCAGTACACCGCACTTCAGCGGAAGTACCGCGAACTGGCCGACGACATGAAGAACCGCCTGGAGATCGTCGCGAAGGCGATCGAGTCGGGCAAGGAGAACTACAGGTCGACCGACGTCAAGGCGTCGCAGCTGTTCACCGAGGCCTACTGACGCCCCGCCACCCCCGCCGACCCACTGCGGTGGTGCGGTGGTGCGGTGGTGCGGTGGTGCGCACCAAGAAGGGGCCTGCTCCGGGACAGGAGCAGGCCCCTTCTCGCGCGTTCAGAGGGTCACTGAAGGTCGAACTCGCCGTCCTTCGCCCCGAGTACGAACGCGGTCCACTCCGCCTCCGTGTACCGGAGCACAGTGTCGGGGTCCAGAGACGACCGCATCGCGACGGCCCCACCGGGGAGGTGCGCGATCTCCACCCGCTCCTCGTCAGGGCTGGTACCGGGGGCGCCCTGCCACTCCACACCACTGATGTCGAGCGCGTACAGCTCGTCCTTCTCCTGCTGAGTGCCCATCAGGCGTGCTTCCCTTCGCGAGGTGCTGGAACGGCGTTGTGGCTCGATTATCTGTCGCCGGAGCCCGGGGTGTCACAGGGAACGTCCACAATCACCCGACGCCACCTCTCGGCTGGCCCCGCCGGCCGCCCGCTCTCGACGAGCGGGTTCGCCGCGCGCCTCGTTCGGCTCTGCGGCAGGGCGGGCGAACACCTTCTCCCGGGTCATAGGTCGAATGCCTCAATCCATACACGTGTCTCGGCCTCGGCAACCTTCGCGGTCCAGATGTTGAGGTCCTCCGCTGTTTCGGCGGTCGGTTGAGTGAAGCGCACACTGCGGGAGATTGACTCCTGGAATTCTTCGGGCCCGGGAGCGTCGATCTTCGCGTAGAACTCCTTGTGATCGATGCCCATCATGGTGAGCTTCTCCTCGTGTTCTCCATCGATGGACCGGAGAAAATTTCCCACTTCGGCAGAAGGCATCACAAAAGTGAGCGCCGCCGCGTCGTCCTGGAACCCGTGCTTGTAACCCCAACGGATGTCACGAGCGCCTGCGGGTACGGTCACCCGTGCGTCGGCCTCGACTTCGGCTTGCGGAATCGTGCGGTCCCAGCCGTTACGCGCCGCGCTTGGCGACGGGTGCTGTCGCTGCGGATCCGCTCCGGAGGAGGTGCACCCAGCGGCCCCGAGGCAGCAGCGTGATCAGGAGCACGCCGCCCAGTGGACGGGCTGTGCGCGACAGCCCTTGCCGGGATAGCGCTCTTTTCGTCATCGCCCATCACCTCTTCTGGTCCCGTTCAAGGTCGGTACGCTCGTCCTGTCGGCCCGTGGCCGACGGCGGCGTCACGACGGGGTCCTCCACTCCGCGTGTCATGACATCGCTCGAGCCGTGCACGTTGTACTCCTGACCCAGTCCTACGGTGTGCAAGCGGGCCATGTCCGCGTCCGAGACGGTGAGCCACGGCACACTCGGAGTGCTCTTCCCCTGGTCCCAGCTGTAGCGGTCCCAGATGTCGACTTGGTATTCCATACTGACCTTGGGTTTCCCGTCGGCGTCGGGGACGTGTCATGACACCTGATGCCGTATAAGCCTGACTGCCGATGGCGTAAAACCAGTCGGAACCGTCGGAAAATGTGTAATCGTGCCGCTTCGTCTCCACGGGGATGGACACCGGTGCGCCGCCGTTCTTCTCGAAAGCTGCCAAGGCCTGCTGTGTCAACTCCTTGTCGTAGTCCTTCATCGTCGTGGCGACGACCTGGTTGAAGCCGCGGTCCTCTCGCAACATGGCCGAGACATCGACGTCCAAGTCCGTTCCCGTTGCCGAAAGGTAGTAGGCCATGTGCCGGGCGGCGTTCTGCTTGTCCAGCGCGTCACCTCCGGTGTACATGAGCAACGCTTGGGAAAGATTGGCCATGTCGCCGACGGTTTGCGGTTCCACGTCGAACGGTCCCGCTCCCTCGTCCGGGGCGCTCCACTTATAGCGAGGGTTCAGCACACCGGACTTGATCAGCTCCTCGCGGTGATCCATTCACATCGCGGCACGTTGCTTCGGGTCGATGTCCCGCCAGGCCGCGTCGAGCTGTTTACGCTCGGACTCGGTGAGGTTGCCGTCCTTGCCCAAGAGCGCAGCGATCTCATAGGCCTCGATGTCGCCGTACGCTCCGGCGTTGGTGTCCTTGTTGCTGTCGACGACGACCGCTTCCAGGGCCAGCCTGACGCCCTGGTCGGCGTCGTTAAAGGCCTGCACGGCATCCTTGATGCGCTTGGCCCCTCCGGCGACCTTGTTGTTCAGGTCGGTCACCGCTTCGGGGTGGTCTCGCAGGTACATGCGCTCCCGGGCGGTGAATTCGACTCGTCGTACTTCACGTTGCCGTCCGCGTCGACCAGCATGTCGGCGTTCCGCGCGTCCTGAACGACGGACTCCAGACGGCTCTGCAGATCGACGACATCCCATGTCTTCCCCCGTTGAATGATCTGGAGTACGGCTCCATGGACGTCATGAAGCTGTGGTTCGGTTCACGCCTCCGCCTCCGGCTAGCGAAGTGCGGCGGCCTCAGAGACGAGGGAAGACCGCATCGCGACCGCCCCACCGGGCAGGTGCGCCATCTTCCCTTCGCGAGGTGCTGGAACGGCGCTGCCTGCTCGGTCATCTGCCTACGGGGGTCCGGGTGCCACAAAGAATCGGAACCACCCGCTACCGTGCGCTCCGACCTCGAGATGCTGTCCAGGCTCGGCGTCCGGCAGCCGGTATTACCGTTTTGTGCCTCCACAACCGAGCATCGCGATGGTGTTGTTCATGTATGCCTTCATGAACTTCTCGATGGCGGGACGAAGATTCTCCTTGGCGGGGGGCACCCGGGGAGCGACGACGGACAGGGTGAGCCGGTCACCCTCGGCTGTCCGGCAGGCCTCCGTGGCGATGGCCCCCTCATTGCCGACCACCGAAGCCTCGAAACCCAGATCGATCACACTCGGGTTCGTCAGCCCGACGATGCTGCTTTCGTTCGCCCACTTCATCAGGTCCGGGGACTCGGAGTGGAACGCCAATCGGAAGCGCAGCGCGGGATCGCCGTCGACGGATACGACGCAAGGCGCTGTCTTCGGATGTTCGGGGTCGAGACGGTTGAACTCATCGAACTCGCCGAGCGGTTCCAGGAGCGGGCGGGAGAGGCCCGGCTCGATGCGTGTCCCACACATGGACGCGGGAACCTCGGGGGACGACGTGTCGCAGGACACCACGGTCAGCAGTGTCATGCCTGCGATGGTGAGTGTCAGTGGCTTGCTGAGGCGGCAGAGGGAATCCATTTACTTATTTTCCGAGTTGCCTACGGCCTTCGCCCGGCTCTCACCGGACCCAGAGGCTTCTTCGATGGTTCGCTGATGTTCTACCTTGCTGCCGTCCTTGTCGTGAACCTTGATCCATTCATCGGTCAATGCCATGAGCTGTTCATTGCGCTTCGTGTAGGCCGTCAGTTTTTCATTGGCGTGGTCCTCGTCCAGCTTCTTTTGCTCATCGTTCTGCCACTTCTCGACCACGTAGTCAAAGCCAGCTTGGACATCGTCGCTGGCCACGGGGATGTAGCTGATCGCCTTGTCGAACATCCACTTCTCGTCCCAGCCTGCGGTCTCAGCCGGGCCGACGGCGTCGGTGCGCGCCTGCTCCAAGAAGCCGATCGTGCGGCCGGCGCGGATCAGTGACTCCTGCGGGTGCTTCTGGTCGGGAGCATGGACATCCGACACGAGTGCCTGGTTGATCCCGTAGTTCAGGGCTTGGTAGGAGGCCTGATCCTTCGAGACCTGCTTGATTACCTCAAAGAGTTCGTCCTGCTTGATCGGAAGATCCCGCATGTCGATCCTGCTGGAAATGTCATGGACGGTGGAACCATGGTTCACCAAAACATGAGCCATCGGCTCCCGCAGTGATTCAGGAAACTCGTCTCCCGCTTCGGCGAGGTGCTTGATCGAGTTCTTGAACACCGCGACATTGTCGTCCGAGTGCTTGACGAACCTGCCGTTCTCGTCCGACGGGTCGATCCCCGTCGCCCCCGCCTGGAGCGCGGCCGCGAAACCAGCCCGGTCATCCCCGTCCAGCGACGGCGAGTAG
This sequence comes from Streptomyces sp. CB03238, assembly GCF_002099185.1. Lineage (NCBI taxonomy): Bacteria > Bacillati > Actinomycetota > Actinomycetes > Kitasatosporales > Streptomycetaceae > Streptomyces > Streptomyces sp. CB03238. The sequence continues at coordinate 41,400 of NZ_NBCN01000033.1, forward strand.
TGCGTGGAGTTGCCGTGCTCGTGCGCCTCCAGGACCACCTCCCAGTCGCGGTCCATGAGGTGCTTCATGCGCCCCTCGTCCTTGAGGAACGCGGCCGAGGCGGCTGGGTCATGGCTCATCACGCCGAGCAGGCCGTCCATCGGGTCGTTGGCGAACCAGCCGGTGTCCTTGCCGCTGTAGTCGCCCTTCATGACCCAGATGTCCGTGCCGTTTTTCTCGGCCTTCATGATGTCGTCGCCGAGGTCGTGGAGGAACTGCTTCGAGTAGCCCTCGCCCTGGCTCATCAGCGTGACCAACGACTGGTAGCCCCGGGCCTTTTCAAGGCGCAGGTCGGTGAAGGACGTGTTGAAACGCTCCATGCCGACCTTCTGCATGTCCGAGCGCCATTTCTTGTAGAAGTCCGACTTGGTGTCCCGGGTGGCTGATGCCAGCGTGTTGGCCAGCCCCTTCTCCAAGGCCACGAAGTCCGTGCGGTTCTTGGGGTTCTTGACGTGGATCTGGTCGTTCATCCTGTTCGAGAACTCGATCAGGCCCTTGGCGCCAAGGCCGTTGAGGAACGTCTGACTGAACTCGGGTTTGCCGGCGTTGTCCCGGAACGTGCGCTGGAGTTCGGCCAGCTCCGCGGCCGACAGCTTGTCACCACCGTTGATCCTGGTCGCGACCTCTTCGGCATACTGCGCCTCGTACACCTCGATGTCGCCCTGGGCCCGGCCATTGAAGCCCACGCCCAGGGTCGCGTCGTCCTTGCCTCCGAGGGTGTCGACGACGACCGCTTCGAGTGCCAGCTTCACGCCCTGGTCGGCGTCGTCCACCGCGCGTACTGCGTCCCTGATGCGCTGGGCCCACTTCTGCTCCTGCTCGCGGACGGCTGCTTTGGCGTCGGGGTCATGCTGGTAGGCGTTACGTTCCGCAGGGGTGAGCTTGCTGGTGTCGTAGGAGACGTCGCCTTGGTCGGAAACGCTCATGTCGGCCGCGATGGCGTCCGCACGTGCCGACTCGACCTTCTTCTTGAGGTCGACCAGCTGTGTATGGGCATCGCGCAGGAGCGAGGCGATGGCCTTGGCCTGGGTTTGCGCGGCGGCGTACTCGTACCGGGTCGCGGCGAAATTCACCTGGGCGACGTCCGCGCTGACACCGTTCCAGGGCCCCATGGTGATGTTCTGGACGCTGTCCTTGTAGCGGTCCTCGACAGTCTTGAAGTCAGCGGCCGCGGCGTCCCACTGTGCCGCCGCTGTCGTCAGTAGGCCGAAGTCGGTCGTCATCACCTGCTGAAAGGTGAGCACGTTTCCTCCTCCCGGGGCGCCCACAGCGCCCGTCGTCGGCTGTGGCCGCGGCATGCCTGTCGGATAAATGACAGCGCGACCGATGATCTAGCGCACCTCGCCGAGCTTCGACCGGGACGCCGGAGCGAAGCTCAGGCCCGTGTCGACGTCGTTGAGCTGGAACCTGTTCGACGTGCCCCGCAGGGCGGCCTCCTCAGCGGACAGCCGTCCCTTCAGCGTCCTGACCTGGCTCTCCCAGGTTTCTTTGACCTTCTTCAGGCCTGCGGCGGTGTCCCAGCCGGCAAAGCCCTTGATGGCGTTGTTCGTCGCCTCATCCGGCTTGTCGGACGCCGCCTGTGTGTTCTTGAGCAGCTCGTTGTGGATGACGTTCGCGGCGGCCGTCTTCTGCGCAGGCGTCGAAGCGAAGTCCTTCGTGGGGCCTGGCAACAGCGGGCTGTCCCCCGTGCCGTTCAGTCGCGTACTCGATGTCTGGCGCTCGGCAGCTTCCGCACGGAGGCGGCCGTACTCCTCGTCGAATCCCATGTTTCCTACCCGTTGGTGCCCGCCTCAGCGGGAATCGGAGTCGGCATCCTTCATGGTGGACCTGTCGCACCGTGTTCATCCGGAGCGGCTTCCGCCGACGCGGATCACAGCTCCGGCATCTTCCCCAGCTGCACCAGCGACGCCCCGCCCTTCCGCGCCGCGAAGAAGCCGCGTCCCGGAGGCAGCGGTCGCGGGCGGACGTTGCCGATCAGGTCGCCCTCGGAGGGGTCGCCGGACAGGACCACGCCCTGTGCGCCCAGCTCCTTGATGCGCTGCATGAAGCTCTCGTACATCGACCGCGACGCCCCGGCGGAGTTGCGGGCGATGATGAAGCGGACGCCCGTGTCGCGGGCGAAGGGCAGGAAGTCCGTGAGCGGTGCCAGAGGGTTTCCGGAGCCGGCGGCGACCAGGTCGTAGTCGTCCACGATGATGAAGATCTGCGGACCCGACCACCAGCTGCGGTCACGCAGCTGCTGGGGTGTGACATCGGCCGGCGGCTGACGCCGCGCGAACAGGCCTGTCAGGGCCTCCATGTGCATCTGCATCGAGCTGGCCATCGGCGCGTACTCGAGCAGGTGCTCCTCCGGCAGGGCACCGAGCAGGGCGCGCCGGTAGTCACCGACGACGAGCTTCGCCTCGTCCGCGGAATACCGCTCCGCGATCTGCTTCGCGATCAGCCGCAGCAGGTTCGTCTTTCCGGTCTCGCTCTCACCGAAGATGAGGAAGAACGGATCGGTCTCGAAGTTGACGAACACCGGCTCCAGATTGGCCTCGTCGATGCCGATCGCCACGCCGCGCTGCGGGAACTCGAAGCCCTTCGGCAGGTGGTCGGCCAGGATCTTGCGGGGCAGAAGCCGCACGCCCGGCGCCGGGGGCCCGCTCCAGCTGCCCTTCACCGCCTGCACGAACGCGGCCGTGCCGTCCGCCAGGTCCCCCGCGCTGCTGGAGCCGTCGATGCGCGGCAGCGCACCCATGAAGTGCAGCTTCTCCGGTACCTGGCCGCGCCCCGGCACACCCGCCGGGACGTTCGCCGCGACCTTCCGGTCGAACTCCGAGTCCATGACGTCACCGAGCCGCAGCTCCAGACGCCCGAGCATCTGGTCCTTGAGCGCCGCCCGCACCTCCATGTACCGGGCGGCGGTGATGATGACGTGGATGCCGTAACCGAGACCGCGTGCCGCGAGGTCGGCGACGACCGGCTCCAGCATCTCGTACTCGGTCTTGAAGCCGCCCCAGCCGTCGATCACCAGGAACACGTCGCCCCACGCCTCGCCCGGCAGTTCCCCCGCCGCGCGCTTGCGCCGGTAGGTGGCGATGGAATCGATGCCCTGGGAGCGGAAGAACTCCTCCCGCCGGTTCAGCACACCCATGACCTCCGCGACCGTACGCCGCACCCGCTCCGGGTCCAGGCGGGACGCGACGCCGCCGACGTGCGGCAGGTCCGCCAGCGAGGACATACCGCCGCCGCCGAAGTCCAGGGCGTAGAACTGCACCTCGTACGGGGTGTGGGTGAGCGCGAACGACGAGATCAGCGTCCGCATCAGGGTCGACTTGCCGGACTGCGGTCCGCCCACGACCATCATGTGGCCCGCCGCGCCCGAGAAGTCCCGGTACAGCACCTCACGGCGCTGCTCGAACGGCTTGTCGATCAGGCCCAGCGGCACGGTCAGACCGCCCGGACGGGTGTACTCCGTCGCCGTGAGGCCCCGCTCCGCCGTCGGCGCGAGGCCCGGCAGCAGTTGGTCGAGCGACGGCGCCTGGTCCAGCGGCGGCAGCCACACCTGGTGGGCGGGCACGCCCTGGCCCTCCAGCCGGCGCACGATGACATCGAGGACGGTGTCGGCGAGCGCGTCGTCCTCCTCGCTCTGCGAGGGGGCGAGGTGCGCCGGATCCGGCGCCGCGTACACCACCGGCACCGGGGGCGCGGTGAAGACGGCCGGGCGCCGCTCGATCGGCAGGTGGCCGGCCGACAACTGCGGCCCGCCCGTGCGGTACGTACCCGAGACGTACGCCGCCTTGAAGCGCGTCATCTCGTCCGTACCGAACTTGAGGTAGCCCGAACCGGGCACCGACGGCAGGTGGTACGCGTCCGGCACACCGATCGCCGTACGCGACTCGGCCGCCGAGAAGGTCCGCAGACCGATCCGGTACGAGAGGTAGGTGTCCAGGCCGCGCAGCTTGCCTTCCTCCAGGCGCTGCGAGGCGAGCAGCAGGTGTACGCCCAGGGACCGGCCGATACGGCCGATCTGGATGAACATGTCGATGAAGTCGGGCTTGGCGGTGAGGAGTTCGGAGAACTCGTCGATCACCAGGACGAGTGACGCCAGCGGCTCCAGTGGGGCACCCGCCGCCCGCGCCTTCTCGTAGTCGTGGATGTTGGCGTAGTTGCCGGCCGAGCGCAGCAGCTCCTGCCGGCGCTGCAGTTCACCGCGGATCGCGTCACCCATGCGGTCGACGAGCGTCAGGTCGTCGGCCAGGTTGGTGATGACAGCGGCCACGTGCGGCATCTGCGACATGCCCGCGAACGTCGCGCCACCCTTGAAGTCCGCGAGCACGAAGTTCAGCGTCTCGGAGGAGTGCGTCACCGCCAGACCGAGCACCAGGGTGCGCAGCAGTTCCGACTTGCCGGAACCGGTCGCGCCCACGCACAGCCCGTGCGGGCCCATGCCCTCCTGTGCGGCTTCCTTGAGGTCCAGCATCACCGGCTGGCCGTCCTCACCGACACCGATCGGCACGCGCAGCCGCTCGGCGGTCGACCGTGGGCGCCAGGTCCGCGCCACGTCCACCGCGGCCGCGTCACCCAGGTTCAGCAGGTCGGTGAAGTCCAGGTTGGCCAGCAGCGGTTCGTCGTCGTCGCCCCCGCCCGTGCGCAGCGGCGCCAGCTGCCGCGCCAGCGCCTCGGCGGCTGCCAGGGAGATGGTGTCCGGCACCCCTTCGTACGCGAAGCCCGCCCCCGACTCCAGCCGCAGCCGTCCCGGCCGCACAACCACGGAGAGCCCACCGCGCGGCTCGTCCAGGTCACCCGAGACCACCTCGACGATGGTCACGCCCTGCAGGCCCTCGGCCGCCGCGAACAGCGAGTCCGGCGGCACCATCCCGCCGTCGAGCACCACCACGATGTGCGGCTGGTCCAGCACCGGCTGATTGTCCCGGCCGAACCGGGGCCGCCCGTCGAGCCGGCTGTGCAGCAACTGCTCCAGCTCACCCAGGTCGTCCCCGAACAGCCGCTTCGTACCGGCCCCGTCGAGCTGACCCGGCACCTGGGTGTGGGGCAGCCACTTCGTCCAGTCCCAGCGCGGTACGGCACCGGGCGCGGCGACCACCGCGACCATCAGGTCCTCGGGGGAGTGCAGCGTCACCAACTGCGAAACCAGGGCCCGCGCCGCCCCCTGCGCCGCCTCCGGCTCACCGGACACCGTCACGTGGTAGAACGCCCGCATCGATACGGCCATCGGCAGCCCGTCCAACGAGCCGTGCACGGCCAGGAACTGCTGCATCGCACCCGCGCACAGCGGCTCCAGCTCGTCGACCGGTGCCGTCTCGGGTGCCACCAGCGGCGTCGACAGCTGCTGCGCGCCGAGCCCGACCCGTACCTGCCCGAAGTCCTTGTCGCCCACACGCCGTTCCCACACCCGCGAGCCCTCGGCCACCACCGACCACAGCTGCTCGGGGGAGGGGTGCAGATACAACTGGGCGTCGCGCTGGGCACGGGCGGTCTTGCGGACCGTACGCCGCGTCTGCGCGAGGTATTTGAGGTAGTCGCGCCGCACATCGGCAATTTGCCCCTGCGTACCACGCCGGTATCTGACGATCTGCGCGACGACCATGGCGACCGTCGACGCCAGCATCAGAACGCCCATGATGCGCATCATCGGAGACGGCGTCATGAAGAAGAAGACCACCGACGAGCCCATGCCGAGGACCGGCAGGACCTGCATCAGCATGCCCTCCTGCTGCCCCCGCGGCAGTTCCGGCGGAGCCTCCAGAGTCAGCTCTTCCGTGGGCACTTCCGGCGGAAGGGACCGCGGCGGGCGTTTGACGACGATCTGGCTCACCGGAGCATCAATCCCTCGGGTACGGACGGAAGTCGGAAGGCAGGTTCCGCACCGGCGCCCCCGTGGCGACGGCCTCCTCCCGCGACTGGCGATCCTACTTGCAGCCACTGACACGGCTGCCCGGTAGGGTGGCGCGCGCACCGTGCGCAACCGCGAATCAGGGGGTCCAGACACGTGAGTACGACCGCAGCGACCGGCTTCTGCCGCGTCACCGTCGTGGCGCCGGACAGCCGGATCGATGTCGCTCTCCCCGAGGACATCGCCGTCGCCGACGTCTACCCGGAGATCCTCCGGCTCACCGGCCAGACCCAGGCGCCCGGCACCCCCACCGGCTACCACCTCGTCCGCCGTGACGGCACCGTCCTCGACGGCGCCCGCACTCTCGCCGCCCAGCAGGTGCTCGACGGCGAGGTCCTCTCGCTGCGCCCATTCGCCGAATCCCTCCCGCCGGCCGTCTTCGACGACGTCTCCGACGCCGTCGCCTCCGCCGTCACCCGCGACCGTCATCTGTGGAGCGACGACCTGCTGCGCGCGGCGGGTCTCGTCGGTGGTGTCCTGCTGCTGGTCCTGATGGGCTTCGTGCTCTGGTTCGCCGACCCCGTCCGCCACGACATGCACGGCCTGCCCGGCATCATCGCGGGCGCCGTCGGACTGCTGCTCACCGCCTTCGCCGGCGTACGCGCCCGGGTCTACGGCGACCGCGCCACCGCCGTCGCCCTCGGCCTCGGCGCGCTGCCGCTGCTGCTGATCGCCGGCTCCGGCATCATCGGCCCGGCCGCCGGCCACGGGCCGGGACGGCTGCAGTTCCTGCTCGGCTGCGTCGCCGTGCTGGTCGCCTCCGTCGCCCTGGTCGCGCTCACCCCGAGCGGAGACGCCCCCTTCGTGGCGGCCACCTTCCTGTCGACCGTCGGCACCCTCGCCACCTTCGCGGCCATCCTCACCGAGGCCTCCGCCACCGAGACCGCCGCCGTCTGCGCCCCGGTCGCCATCGGCCTGGTCGCCTTCCTGCCGGGCCTGTCCGCCCGCTTCGCCCGCCTCCCCATCGGGTACGCCGCGCCGCGCAGCGCCACGGGCGGCTACGACGACGACACGTTCACCGACCCGAACGAGGCCCCGGACGCCCAGCCCGTCGACGCCGAGCGGATCGCGCTCCAGGCCCGCCGCGGTCACGAGATGCTGCTGGGCCTGGTCGGCGGCTGCGCGGCCGTCGTCGTCGGCTCCGCCGCCGTCCTGGGCTTCGCCGGCAACGTCTGGGGCGAGCTCCTCGCGCTCGCCTCCGGCCTCGCCATGCTGCTGCGCGCCCGCCTCTTCCGCTACACCTCGCAGGTCGCCTGCGTCCTCGTGGCCGGGATCGCCGCCATCGCCCTGCTGGTGCTGGGGCTGTCCCTGAACCCGCCGGCCGACCTGGTGTACGAGCTGATCCGGTACGGGGACCGGGGCGCCCTGGACATCCGTACGATCTGGCTCACCGCCTCCGTCGCCGCCGGAGCCGCCCTGATCACCGCGATCGGCCTGGTCATCCCGAAGAAGGGCCTGTCACCCTTCTGGGGGCGCCTGCTCGACCTCGCCGAGGGCGCGGTACTGCTCTCCCTGGTCCCGCTGTGCCTCGCCGTCCTGGACGTCTTCATGGCGGCCCGCTCACTGACGAGCTAGCACGCCCGCCCCGCAGCCCAGCGCAAGGCCCGCACCAGCGGGCTGGTACGCTGTGTAACGGCCGTTTGTGTACGCGCTCCCGGAGTATCTGGAAGCTGCGCTCATCGGACCTTCGCCTCCGAGTCACGGAAGCTCCCCTGAGACCAAGACCAGGGGCACTCGCGGGCGCATCGAACACCAAGAGGAGTACCGAGTGTCTCTCGACGCCGCTACGAAGAAGCAGATCATGGCCGAGTTCGGCACCAAGGAGGGCGACACCGGCTCCCCCGAGGTCCAGGTCGCCATGCTCTCCCGCCGCATCTCGGACCTGACCGAGCACCTCAAGACCCACAAGCACGACCACCACTCCCGTCGTGGTCTGCTGATCCTGGTCGGCCAGCGTCGCCGTCTGCTGCAGTACCTGGCCAAGAAGGACATCCAGCGCTTCCGCGCGCTGGTCGACCGCCTCGGCATCCGCCGCGGTGCGGCCGGCGGCGCCAAGTAAGACGCCGTGAAGGGAGCGGTTCCCACGATCAGGGGGCCGCTCCCTTTGCTGTACGTGCGGACTGTCACCACCCCTTTGTAGGCTGGTCGCACAACGCCATAACGAAAATTCCATAAGTACGCACAGGAGAGGCGCCCTCGCCGCCGCCGGTCCTCGGTAGTGGCCCCCGGGAGACACACCCCGGGTGCTTCGATCGAAGACCGGCCCGCACACAAGGCGCGCTTCTCCGCCCCGTCCCTCCGCCACACGGGCGCATGGGACCAAAGACGACAAGTAATGGAGAAACCGCTAGTGGAGAACGAGACCCACTACGCCGAGGCCGTCATCGACAACGGCTCCTTCGGCACCCGCACCATCCGCTTCGAGACGGGCCGCCTGGCCAAGCAGGCCGCCGGCTCCGCCGTGGCGTACCTGGACGACGACACCATGGTGCTGTCGGCCACGACCGCCTCCAAGAAGCCCAAGGACCAGCTCGACTTCTTCCCCCTGACGGTGGACGTCGAGGAGCGGATGTACGCGGCCGGCAAGATCCCCGGCTCCTTCTTCCGCCGGGAGGGCCGCCCCTCCGAGGACGCCGTCCTCACCTGCCGCCTGATCGACCGGCCGCTGCGCCCCTCCTTCAAGAAGGGCCTGCGCAACGAGATCCAGATCGTCGAGACGATCATGGCGCTCAACCCCGACCACCTGTACGACGTGGTCGCGATCAACGCCGCCTCCTGCTCCACGCAGCTGGCCGGCCTGCCCTTCTCCGGCCCGATCGGCGGCACCCGTGTCGCCCTGATCAAGGGCCAGTGGGTCGCGTTCCCGACGCACACCGAGCTCGAGGACGCCGTCTTCGACATGGTCGTCGCCGGTCGCGTCCTGGAGGACGGCGACGTCGCGATCATGATGGTCGAGGCCGAGGCCACCGAGAAGACCATCCAGCTCGTCAAGGACGGCGCCGAGGCCCCCACCGAGGAGGTCGTCGCCGCCGGTCTCGAGGCCGCGAAGCCCTTCATCAAGGTGCTGTGCAAGGCCCAGTCGGACCTCGCCGCCAAGGCCGCCAAGCCGGTCGGCGAGTTCCCGGTCTTCCTCGAGTACCAGGACGACGTCCTGGAGGCGCTGACCGCCGCGGTCAAGACCGAGCTCTCCCAGGCGCTCACCATCGCCGGCAAGCAGGAGCGCGAGACCGAGCTGGACCGCGTCAAGGAGATCGCCGCCGAGAAGCTGCTCCCGCAGTTCGAGGGCCGCGAGAAGGAGATCTCCGCCGCGTACCGCGCGCTGACCAAGAAGCTGGTCCGCGAGCGCGTCATCAAGGACAAGGTCCGCATCGACGGCCGTGGCCTGACCGACATCCGTACGCTCGCGGCCGAGGTCGAGGCCATCCCGCGCGTGCACGGCTCGGCGCTGTTCGAGCGTGGCGAGACCCAGATCCTGGGCGTCACCACCCTCAACATGCTCCGTATGGAGCAGCAGCTGGACACCCTCTCCCCGGTGACCCGCAAGCGCTACATGCACAACTACAACTTCCCGCCGTACTCCGTCGGTGAGACCGGCCGCGTCGGTTCCCCGAAGCGCCGCGAGATCGGCCACGGCGCGCTCGCCGAGCGCGCGATCGTGCCGGTCCTGCCGACGCGCGAGGAGTTCCCGTACGCGATCCGTCAGGTGTCCGAGGCCCTCGGCTCCAACGGCTCGACGTCCATGGGCTCGGTCTGCGCCTCCACCATGTCGCTGCTGAACGCCGGTGTGCCCCTGAAGGCCCCCGTCGCCGGTATCGCCATGGGCCTGATCTCCGAGGAGGTCGACGGCAAGACGCACTACGTCGCGCTCACCGACATCCTCGGTGCGGAGGACGCCTTCGGCGACATGGACTTCAAGGTCGCCGGTACGAAGGAGTTCGTCACCGCCCTCCAGCTCGACACCAAGCTGGACGGCATCCCGGCCTCCGTCCTGGCCGCGGCCCTCAAGCAGGCCCGCGACGCCCGCCTCCACATCCTCGACGTGATGATGGAAGCGATCGACACGCCGGACGAGATGTCCCCGAACGCCCCGCGGATCATCACCGTCAAGATCCCCGTGGACAAGATCGGCGAGGTCATCGGCCCCAAGGGCAAGATGATCAACCAGATCCAGGAGGACACCGGCGCAGAGATCACGATCGAGGACGACGGCACCATCTACATCGGTGCCCAGGTCGGCTCGCAGGCCGAGGCCGCCCGCGCCACGATCAACGGCATCGCCAACCCGACCATGCCGGAGGTCGGCGAGCGCTACCTGGGTACGGTCGTCAAGACCACCACCTTCGGTGCGTTCGTGTCCCTGATGCCGGGCAAGGACGGCCTGCTGCACATCTCGCAGATCCGCAAGCTCGCCGGTGGCAAGCGCGTGGAGAACGTCGAGGACGTGCTCGCGGTCGGCGCCAAGGTCCAGGTCGAGATCGCGGAGATCGACCAGCGCGGCAAGCTCTCCCTGGTCCCCGTGATGGCGGACGAGGACGCTGCCGAGGGCGAGACGAAGGACGACACCGACCAGTGACGTCCCGTAGTTCGAAGGCGACGGCCCGCACCTCCTCGGAGGCGCGGGCCGTCGCCCGTACCCAAACGCTTCTCAAGGGCAAGGACGGCATCGGCACGGTCCGCCGCACCACCCTGCCCGGCGGCCTCCGTATCGTCACCGAGACCCTGCCCTCGGTCCGCTCCGCCACCTTCGGCATCTGGGCGCACGTCGGCTCCCGCGACGAGACGCCCACCCTGGGCGGCGCCACGCACTACCTGGAGCACCTCCTCTTCAAGGGCACGCACAGGCGCAGCGCCCTCGACATCTCCTCCGCCATCGACGCGGTGGGCGGCGAGATGAACGCCTTCACGGCGAAGGAGTACACCTGCTACTACGCGCGTGTGCTGGACACCGACCTGCCGCTCGCCATCGACGTCGTCTGCGACATGCTCACCGGCTCGCTGATCCTCCAGGAGGACGTCGACGCCGAGCGCGGAGTCATCCTCGAAGAGATCGCGATGACCGAGGACGACCCGGGCGACGTCGTCCATGACCTGTTCGCCAAGACGATGTTCGGCGACACGCCGCTGGGCCGCCCGGTCCTCGGCACCGTCGACACCGTCGAGGCACTCACCGCCGACCGCATCCGCCGCTTCTACAAGAAGCACTACGACCCCACGCACCTGGTCGTCGCCGCCGCCGGCAACATCGACCACGCCACGGTCGTACGCCAGGTCCGCCGCGCCTTCGAGAAGGCCGGCGCCCTCACCCGCACGGACGCCGTCCCGGTCGCCCCGCGCGACGGCCGGCGCACCATCCGCACGGCGGGCCGCGTCGAGGTGCTCAGCCGCCGCACCGAGCAGGCCCACGTCGTCCTCGGCGTACCGGGCTTCGCCCGCACCGACGACCGCCGCTGGGCCCTGGGCGTACTGAACACGGCCCTGGGCGGTGGCATGTCCTCGCGCCTCTTCCAGGAGGTCCGCGAGAAGCGCGGCCTGGCCTACAGCGTCTACTCGTACACGTCGGGCTTCGCCGACTGCGGCCTGTTCGGCGTGTACGCGGGCTGCCGCCCCAACCAGGTCCACGACGTCCTGAAGATCTGCCGGGACGAGCTGGACCGGGTCGCGACGGACGGCCTGACCGACGACGAGATCGAGCGGGCCATCGGCCAGCTCAAGGGCTCCACCGTCCTCGGCCTGGAGGACACCGGCGCGCTGATGAACCGCATCGGCAAGAGCGAGCTGTGCTGGGGCGACCAGATGTCGGTCGACGACATGCTCACCCACATGGCGGCCGTCACCCCCGATGATGTACGAGAGGTGGCCGCCGAGCTCCTCGGACAGCGCCCGTCGCTGTCGGTGATCGGCCCCCTGAAGGACAAGCAGGCGGACCGCCTCCACGAAGCGGTGGCGTAACGCACCCCTGACGGAACCGAAGGAAGAAGCACGAGCATGAGCAGCAAGCTGCGGGTCGCGGTCATCGGCGCCAAGGGACGCATCGGCGCCGAAGCCGTACGCGCCGTCGAGGCCGCCGACGACATGGAACTGGTCGCGGCCCTCGGCCGGGGCGACAAGCTGGAGACGCTCGCCGAGACCGGCACCCAGGTCGCGGTGGAGCTGACCACCCCCGCCTCCGTCATGGGCAACCTCGACTTCTGCGTACGCCATGGCATCCACGCCGTGGTGGGCACGACCGGCTGGACCGAGGAGCGGCTCACCCAGCTGAACGGCTGGCTGGAGGCCTCGCCCGACACCGGTGTCCTGATCGCGCCGAACTTCTCCATCGGCGCGGTCCTCACCATGAAGTTCGCGCAGATCGCGGCGCCCTACTTCGAGTCGGTCGAGGTCGTCGAGCTGCACCACCCGAACAAGGTGGACGCCCCCTCCGGCACCGCCACCCGCACCGCCCAGCTGATCGCCGCCGCCCGCGCGGAGGCCGGCTGCGCTCCGCAGCCGGACGCCACGACGACGGCCCTGGACGGCGCCCGGGGAGCGAACGTGGAGGGCGTGCCGGTCCACGCCGTACGCCTCAGGGGCCTGCTGGCCCACCAGGAGGTGCTCCTCGGCGGCGAGGGCGAGACCCTGACGGTCCGCCACGACTCGCTGCACCACAGCAGCTTCATGCCGGGCATCCTGCTCGGCGCGCGCCGCGTGGTGACGACCCCGGGCCTCACCTTCGGCCTGGAACACTTCCTGGACCTGGGCTGACCGCCGTCATGCGCGCGAAGCTCACGTATGTCGTCACGGCTGCCGTCCTGGTCGTCTACTTCGTCCTGGTCGGCAGCCGGGGCGTGATGCTGATCCAGCAGGGCACCGCGCTCACCGTCACCTTCGGCTGCGCGGTGCTCGTCCTGCCGGTCATCGGCGTCTGGTTCCTGTGGAAGAACACCCAGTTCGTCACCAAGGCCAACCGCCTGGCTGCCGAACTGGAAGCCGAAGGCGGGCTGCCGGTCGACGAGTTGAAGCGCACGCCCGGCGGCCGCATCGACCGGGACTCCGCCGACGCCGTCTTCGCCAAGCGGCGCGAGGAGACCGAGGACTCACCGGACGACTGGCGCTGCTGGTTCCGGCTCGCGGTCGCCTACCACGACGCCCGCGACACCCCGCGCGCCCGCAAGGCGATGCAGCGCGCGATCGCCCTCCACGAGGGCAGGCAGCCGGTCGGGAGCTGACCGCGGTCAGGAACTAGCGCCGTACTCCGCGCTCCAGGCCTCGACCGTGTCGGCCGCCCGGTCGAACGCCTCGACCCGCGCCAGGAAGTCCGCGTTGTGGTCGGTGAGCAGCGCCAGCTGCTCACCACCCTTGCGTACGGCGACGAGAGCCTGCCCCTGCACGGTGCGCGGCAGCCCGAGCCACCGCACGGGCTGCTGCACGGTGCGTACGTCGGTGGTCTGCGCCCAGGGCAGTGTCGTCGTCCGGAAGAACGCGACGCGCCGCAGACCGTGCCGGCTCACCCAGGTCCCCACGCGCAGCATGCGCAGTGCGCAGACGACCACCAGGGCCGCCAGCACGAAGCACACGATCGCAGCCGACGGCGCCCCCGCGAAGGCGATGATCATGGTGGCCAGCAGCATGAACGAGGCGAGCAGCAGCGCCACCGCCGCCGCGGCGACCCGCCAGGGCCCCGGGCGGTACGGACGGCGCCACTGATCGTGATCGTCGAACGGCAGCGCGACGTCCTCGTCGGTGTCGAAACCACGGTCGGCCGTCAGGAAGGGCAGGGGCACGGCTGATCCTCACTCATACGCACGCTCGATGGGCTGTGCCGGGTGAGGCTACCCAGCAGGTCGACGCCCGGCCACCCCAGGGTGGCCGTACGGGGCAGTCCCCGCGTCAGCGTCCGTTGGATGCCTCGGACTTCTGACTGTGACCGGTGGTGGCGGGGCCGGACTCCATCGCCGGAAGGCCGAAGAGCAGCGACCCGGCCAGACCGGCCACGACGGTCAGCCCGATCAGCGTACGGCCGGCGACCTCCGAAAGGCTGGGACGCTGCCGAGCCGGGGGAGTGACGTTACTGCGGAAGCGGTCGGCCTCGGCGACGAACGCGAACGGGACTGCCTCACGCCGGCGGAACATGTGTGAGAACCCTCCTTGAGAACTCGTAATGGACGCTGCTACAGGGACAGACGCGCGAAGCAGCGGTTTGGTGCCCCTTTCGGTGCCCGAATTCAAGGGATTCATGTGCTGTCAGTGCCGGGCCGTAGAGTGGGCGCCGCCCGAGCGATGCAATTGGAAGGACCCCGCCGGTGACCGACACCCCCGCCGAAGACCTCAAGCCCAGCTTCCGCAGCGATGTGACCGTCGAGCTGGTCAAGCACAGCGCCGCCGACTCCGACGTCCTGTGGGCGGCCCGCGTCTCCACGGCCGGCGAGCAGTCCCTGGAGGAGCTCACGAAGGACCCGGAGCGCTCCAAGGGCCTGATCAACTACCTGATGCGGGACCGGCACGGCAGCCCCTTCGAGCACAATTCGATGACGTTCTTCATCAGCGCCCCGATCTTCGTCTTCCGCGAGTTCATGCGGCACCGCGTGGGCTGGTCGTACAACGAGGAATCCGGCCGCTACCGGGAGCTCCAGCCGGTCTTCTACGTCCCGGACGCCTCCCGCAAGCTCGTCCAGCAGGGCCGCCCCGGCAAGTACGTCTTCGTCGAGGGCACGGAGGAGCAGCAGGCCCTCGTGGAGCGCACGATGGAGGCCTCCTACGTCCAGGCGTACGAGGCGTACCAGGAGATGCTCGCCGCCGGTGTCGCCCGCGAGGTCGCCCGCTCGGTCCTCCCGGTCGGCCTGTTCTCCTCGATGTACGCCACGTGCAACGCCCGCTCGCTGATGCACTTCCTCGGCCTGCGTACGCAGCACGAGCTGGCCAAGGTCCCGTCCTTCCCGCAGCGGGAGATCGAGATGGTGGGGGAGAAGATGGAGCAGGAGTGGGCGCGGCTGATGCCGCTGACGTACGCCGCCTTCAACGCCAACGGCCGCGTCGCTCCGTAGTCGTCCCAGGTCACGGCACGGCACAGATGTACGGATCATCCGCCCGAAGTGTCCGTATTGCGGCGTTTCGAGAAGTTCATCTAGGCTGATCAAACGGACCCGGCACTGCTTGAACCCCCGAGCAGGCAGTGCCGGGCTCCACCTCCCTCACGTCCCCCGAGGGGACCCGGCGGGCAGAGCAGCGAGTAGCGTGTTACCCATGGCTCCGATCTCGACTCCGCAGACCCCCTTCGGGCGGGTCCTCACCGCTATGGTCACGCCCTTCACGGCGGACGGCGCACTCGACCTCGACGGCGCTCAGCGGCTCGCCACCCACCTGGTGGACGCAGGCAACGACGGCCTGGTCATCAGCGGCACCACCGGCGAGTCCCCGACCACCAGCGACGCGGAGAAAGACCAGCTCGTACGAGCGGTCCTCGAGGCGGTCGGCGACCGTGCCCACGTCGTCGCCGGCATCGGCACCAACGACACCCACCACTCCATCGAACTGGCCCGCGCCGCGGAGCGCGCCGGCGCACACGGCCTGCTCGCCGTCACCCCGTACTACAACAAGCCCCCGCAAGAGGGCCTCTTCCGCCACTTCACCGCCATCGCGGATGCCACCGGCCTCCCCGTGATGCTGTACGACATCCCCGGCCGCAGCGGCGTCCCGATCGACACCGAGACGATCGTCCGCCTCGCCGACCACCCCCGCATCGTCGCCAACAAGGACGCCAAGGGCGACCTCGGCCGCGCCAGCTGGGCCATCGCCCGCAGCGGCCTCGCCTGGTACTCCGGCGACGACATGCTCAACCTCCCGCTGCTCTCCGTCGGCGCCTGCGGCTTCGTCTCCGTCGTCAGCCACGTCGTCACCCCGGAGCTCCGCGCCCTCCTCGACGCCCACCTCACCGGTGACGTCCAGAAGGCCACCGAGATCCACCAGCAGCTGCTGCCGGTCTTCACCGGTATGTTCCGTACCCAGGGCGTGATCACTACCAAGGCCGCCCTCGCCCTCCAGGGCCTCCCCGCCGGGCCGCTGCGCCTGCCGCTGGTGGAGCTCTCCCCGGAGGAAACCGCTCAGCTCAAGATCGACCTCGCCGCCGGCGGGGTACAGCTGTAGCCACAGACTTCATAACTGAATACGAACAACACATCCGACAACAGCAAGTGCACGAATGTCATGCGCGCCACGTGCCTCCACGTGGCGCGTGTGGTGAGGAGAGTCTTTTGAGTCATCCGCATCCTGAACTGGGCGCGCCCCCGAAGCTGCCCAAGGGCGGCCTGCGCGTCACCCCGCTCGGCGGTCTCGGCGAGATCGGCCGGAACATGACCGTCTTCGAGTTCGACGGCCGCCTGCTGATCGTCGACTGCGGCGTGCTCTTCCCCGAGGAGGAGCAGCCCGGCATCGACCTGATCCTTCCGGATTTCACCAGCATCAAGGACCGCCTCGACGACATCGAGGGCATCGTGCTCACGCACGGTCATGAGGACCACATCGGTGGCGTCCCCTTCCTGCTCCGGCTCAAGCCGGACATCCCGCTCATCGGCTCCAAGCTGACGCTCGCGCTCATCGAGGCCAAGCTCCAGGAGCACCGGATCCGTCCGTACACCCTGGAGGTCTCGGAGGGCGACCGCGAGCGTCTGGGCCCCTTCGACTGCGAGTTCGTGGCGGTCAACCACTCCATCCCGGACGCCCTGGCCGTCGCCATCCGCACCCCCGCGGGCATGGTCGTCCACACCGGTGACTTCAAGATGGACCAGCTCCCGCTGGACAACCGTCTCACCGACCTGCACGCCTTCGCGCGCCTCAGCGAGGAGGGCATCGACCTCCTCCTCTCGGACTCCACGAACGCCGAGGTCCCGGGCTTCGTCCCGCCCGAGCGCGACATCTCCAATGTCATGCGCTCGGTCTTCGCGGGCGCCCAGAAGCGCATCATCGTGGCCAGCTTCGCCAGCCACGTGCACCGCATCCAGCAGATCCTCGACGCGGCCCACGAGTACGGCAGACGAGTCGCCTTCGTCGGGCGTTCGATGGTCCGGAACATGGGTATCGCCCGCGACCTGGGCTACCTCCGCGTCCCGGCCGGCCTGGTCGTCGACGTCAAGACGCTCGACGACCTCCCGGACCACGAGATCGTGCTCGTCTGCACGGGCTCCCAGGGCGAACCGATGGCAGCCCTGTCCCGCATGGCCAACCGTGACCACCAGATCCGCATCGTCCAGGGCGACACCGTGATCCTGGCGTCCTCCCTGATCCCGGGCAACGAGAACGCGGTCTACCGCGTGATCAACGGCCTGACCCGCTGGGGCGCCAACGTCGTCCACAAGGGCAACGCCAAGGTCCACGTCTCGGGCCACGCCTCGGCCGGCGAGCTGCTGTACTTCTACAACATCTGCAGGCCGAAGAACCTGATGCCGGTTCACGGCGAATGGCGCCACCTCCGCGCCAACGCCGAGCTCGGCGCCCTGACGGGTGTCCCCAAGGACCGCATCGTCATCGCCGAGGACGGCGTCGTGGTCGACCTCGTCGACGGCAAGGCCAAGATCGTCGGCAAGGTCCAGGCGGGGTACGTGTACGTCGACGGCCTCTCGGTCGGCGACGTCACCGAGGTGCACCTGAAGGACCGCCGCATCCTCGGCGAGGAGGGCATCATCTCGGTCTTCGTGGTGGTCGACTCCACGACCGGCAAGATCACCGGCGGCCCGCACATCCACGCCCGCGGCTCCGGCATCGAGGACAACGCGTTCGACGCGGTCATCCCGAAGGTCCAGGACGCCATCGCCAGGTCGGCCGCCGACGGAGTGGCGGAGCCGCACCAGCTCCAGCAGCTGATCCGCCGCACGATCGGCAAGTGGGTCTCCGACACCTACCGTCGGCGCCCGATGATCCTCCCGGTGGTCGTCGAGGTCTGACGCCCCACCAGCTCGCTTGCGGAGCGGGGCCCCTCGATTTGCATCGGGGCGCCCCGCTCCAGTACGTTTACGGCTCCGCCTGATCGGGAACCCGGCACATCTGTGTGCCTCACAGGGTGCCCAGGAGGGGCCGGAAATTCCGACTCAGAATCTCTGATAAAGTCGGTCCAGCCGAAAGGCAAAGGCCCTCCAACGGCCACCGGGAACTGAATCCGAACCGGAAACGGAACGGAAAAAGGATCTGGTAAGGTTGGAAACACGAAATACCGAAGGGAAGCGCCCGGAGGAAAGCCCGAGAGGGTGAGTACGAAGGAAGCGTCCGTTCCTTGAGAACTCAACAGCGTGCCAAAAATCAACGCCAGATTAGTTGATACCCCGTCCATCTTCGGATGGTCGAGGTTCCTTTGAAGAAAACACAGCGAGGACGCTGTGAACCGAGGGGATCATTCCTCCCCTCCGGTTCCGCTCAACGCGAGTGTCACACCCGATTACGGGTAAACATTCACGGAGAGTTTGATCCTGGCTCAGGACGAACGCTGGCGGCGTGCTTAACACATGCAAGTCGAACGATGAACCCGCTTCGGTGGGGGATTAGTGGCGAACGGGTGAGTAACACGTGGGCAATCTGCCCTTCACTCTGGGACAAGCCCTGGAAACGGGGTCTAATACCGGATAACACCGGCTTCCGCATGGGAGCTGGTTGAAAGCTCCGGCGGTGAAGGATGAGCCCGCGGCCTATCAGCTTGTTGGTGGGGTGATGGCCTACCAAGGCGACGACGGGTAGCCGGCCTGAGAGGGCGACCGGCCACACTGGGACTGAGACACGGCCCAGACTCCTACGGGAGGCAGCAGTGGGGAATATTGCACAATGGGCGAAAGCCTGATGCAGCGACGCCGCGTGAGGGATGACGGCCTTCGGGTTGTAAACCTCTTTCAGCAGGGAAGAAGCGAAAGTGACGGTACCTGCAGAAGAAGCGCCGGCTAACTACGTGCCAGCAGCCGCGGTAATACGTAGGGCGCAAGCGTTGTCCGGAATTATTGGGCGTAAAGAGCTCGTAGGCGGCTTGTCGCGTCGGATGTGAAAGCCCGGGGCTTAACCCCGGGTCTGCATTCGATACGGGCAGGCTAGAGTGTGGTAGGGGAGATCGGAATTCCTGGTGTAGCGGTGAAATGCGCAGATATCAGGAGGAACACCGGTGGCGAAGGCGGATCTCTGGGCCATTACTGACGCTGAGGAGCGAAAGCGTGGGGAGCGAACAGGATTAGATACCCTGGTAGTCCACGCCGTAAACGTTGGGAACTAGGTGTTGGCGACATTCCACGTCGTCGGTGCCGCAGCTAACGCATTAAGTTCCCCGCCTGGGGAGTACGGCCGCAAGGCTAAAACTCAAAGGAATTGACGGGGGCCCGCACAAGCAGCGGAGCATGTGGCTTAATTCGACGCAACGCGAAGAACCTTACCAAGGCTTGACATATACCGGAAACGGCCAGAGATGGTCGCCCCCTTGTGGTCGGTATACAGGTGGTGCATGGCTGTCGTCAGCTCGTGTCGTGAGATGTTGGGTTAAGTCCCGCAACGAGCGCAACCCTTGTTCTGTGTTGCCAGCATGCCCTTCGGGGTGATGGGGACTCACAGGAGACTGCCGGGGTCAACTCGGAGGAAGGTGGGGACGACGTCAAGTCATCATGCCCCTTATGTCTTGGGCTGCACACGTGCTACAATGGCCGGTACAAAGAGCTGCGAAGCCGTGAGGCGGAGCGAATCTCAAAAAGCCGGTCTCAGTTCGGATTGGGGTCTGCAACTCGACCCCATGAAGTCGGAGTTGCTAGTAATCGCAGATCAGCATTGCTGCGGTGAATACGTTCCCGGGCCTTGTACACACCGCCCGTCACGTCACGAAAGTCGGTAACACCCGAAGCCGGTGGCCCAACCCCTTGTGGGAGGGAGCTGTCGAAGGTGGGACTGGCGATTGGGACGAAGTCGTAACAAGGTAGCCGTACCGGAAGGTGCGGCTGGATCACCTCCTTTCTAAGGAGCACTTCTTATCCGGCTTCGGCTGGATCAGAGGCCAGTACATCGGCGAATGTCCGGTGCTGGTTGCTCATGGGTGGAACGTTGATTATTCGGCACACTCGGGATCTTCCTGTCAGTACTGCTTCGGCGTGGAACACAGAGAAGAGTCGAGGGTGTCGGGCACGCTGTTGGGTGTCTGAAGGTACGGGCTACGGTCTTTATCTTCGCGATGCCGGCCCCAGTGCACTCACCACGTTGTGGTGGGGTGATGGGTGGCTGGTCGTTGCTTGAGAACTGCACAGTGGACGCGAGCATCTGTGGCCAAGTTTTTAAGGGCGCACGGTGGATGCCTTGGTACCAGGAACCGATGAAGGACGTGGGAGGCCACGATAGTCCCCGGGGAGCCGTCAACCAGGCTTTGATCCGGGGGTTTCCGAATGGGGAAACCCGGCAGTCGTCATGGGCTGTCACCCATGCCTGAACACATAGGGCATGTGGAGGGAACGAGGGGAAGTGAAACATCTCAGTACCCTCAGGAAGAGAAAACAACCGTGATTCCGGGAGTAGTGGCGAGCGAAACCGGATGAGGCCAAACCGTATGCGTGTGATACCCGGCAGGGGTTGCGCATGCGGGGTTGTGGGATCTCTTTGTCATGGTCTGCCGGCCGTGAGACGAGTCAGAAACCGTATGGATAGGCGAAGGACATGCGAAAGGTCCGGCGTAGAGGGTAAGACCCCCGTAGCTGAAATTCATGCGGCTCGTTTAAGAGACACCCAAGTAGCACGGGGCCCGAGAAATCCCGTGTGAATCTGGCGGGACCACCCGCTAAGCCTAAATATTCCCTGGTGACCGATAGCGGATAGTACCGTGAGGGAATGGTGAAAAGTACCGCGGGAGCGGAGTGAAATAGTACCTGAAACCGTGTGCCTACAAGCCGTGGGAGCGTCGGATGCAAGCTTGCTTGCATCTCGTGACTGCGTGCCTTTTGAAGAATGAGCCTGCGAGTTTGCGGTGTGTTGCGAGGTTAACCCGTGTGGGGAAGCCGTAGCGAAAGCGAGTCCGAATAGGGCGATTTAGTAGCGCGCTCAAGACCCGAAGCGGAGTGATCTAGCCATGGGCAGGTTGAAGCGGAGGTAAGACTTCGTGGAGGACCGAACCCACCAGGGTTGAAAACCTGGGGGATGACCTGTGGTTAGGGGTGAAAGGCCAATCAAACTCCGTGATAGCTGGTTCTCCCCGAAATGCATTTAGGTGCAGCGTCGTGTGTTTCTTGCCGGAGGTAGAGCACTGGATAGGCGATGGGCCCTACCGGGTTACTGACCTTAGCCAAACTCCGAATGCCGGTAAGTGAGAGCGCGGCAGTGAGACTGTGGGGGATAAGCTCCATGGTCGAGAGGGAAACAGCCCAGAGCATCGACTAAGGCCCCTAAGCGTACGCTAAGTGGGAAAGGATGTGGAGTCGCAGAGACAACCAGGAGGTTGGCTTAGAAGCAGCCACCCTTGAAAGAGTGCGTAATAGCTCACTGGTCAAGTGATTCCGCGCCGACAATGTAGCGGGGCTCAAGCGTACCGCCGAAGTCGTGTCATTCCAGCATGAGGGCCAACGCCCGCTGGGATGGGTAGGGGAGCGTCGTGTGCCGGGTGAAGCAGCCGCGGAAGCGAGTTGTGGACGGTTCACGAGTGAGAATGCAGGCATGAGTAGCGATACACACGTGAGAAACGTGTGCGCCGATTGACTAAGGGTTCCTGGGTCAAGCTGATCTGCCCAGGGTAAGTCGGGACCTAAGGCGAGGCCGACAGGCGTAGTCGATGGACAACCGGTTGATATTCCGGTACCCGCTTTGAAACGCCCAATACTGAGCCCATTAATGCTAAGGCCGTGAAGCCGCCCCGGAGCCTTCGGGCAATGGGGAGTGGTGGAGCCGCCGGCCCAAGGTGGTAGTAGGTAAGCGATGGGGTGACGCAGGAAGGTAGTCCAGCCCGGGCGGTGGTTGTCCCGGGGTAAGGGTGTAGGCCGTGTGATAGGCAAATCCGTCACACATTAAGGCTGAGACCTGATGCCGAGCCGATTGTGGTGAAGTGGATGATCCTATGCTGTCGAGAAAAGCCTCTAGCGAGTTTCATGGCGGCCCGTACCCTAAACCGACTCAGGTGGTCAGGTAGAGAATACCGAGGCGTTCGGGTGAACTATGGTTAAGGAACTCGGCAAAATGCCCCCGTAACTTCGGGAGAAGGGGGGCCATCACTGGTGAGAGGACTTGCTCCTCGAGCTGGGGGTGGCCGCAGAGACCAGCGAGAAGCGACTGTTTACTAAAAACACAGGTCCGTGCGAAGCCGTAAGGCGATGTATACGGACTGACGCCTGCCCGGTGCTGGAACGTTAAGGGGACCGGTTAGCTCTGTTTCGACAGGGCGAAGCTGAGAACTTAAGCGCCAGTAAACGGCGGTGGTAACTATAACCATCCTAAGGTAGCGAAATTCCTTGTCGGGTAAGTTCCGACCTGCACGAATGGCGTAACGACTTCTCGACTGTCTCAACCATAGGCCCGGTGAAATTGCACTACGAGTAAAGATGCTCGTTTCGCGCAGCAGGACGGAAAGACCCCGGGACCTTTACTACAGTTTGATATTGGTGTTCGGTTCGGCTTGTGTAGGATAGGTGGGAGACTGTGAAGCTTGGACGCCAGTTCAGGTGGAGTCGTCGTTGAAATACCACTCTGGTCGTGCTGGATGTCTAACCTGGGTCCGTGATCCGGATCAGGGACAGTGTCTGATGGGTAGTTTAACTGGGGCGGTTGCCTCCTAAAGGGTAACGGAGGCGCCCAAAGGTTCCCTCAGCCTGGTTGGCAATCAGGTGTTGAGTGTAAGTGCACAAGGGAGCTTGACTGTGAGACCGACGGGTCGAGCAGGGACGAAAGTCGGGACTAGTGATCCGGCGGTGGCTTGTGGAAGCGCCGTCGCTCAACGGATAAAAGGTACCCCGGGGATAACAGGCTGATCTTCCCCAAGAGTCCATATCGACGGGATGGTTTGGCACCTCGATGTCGGCTCGTCGCATCCTGGGGCTGGAGTCGGTCCCAAGGGTTGGGCTGTTCGCCCATTAAAGCGGTACGCGAGCTGGGTTTAGAACGTCGTGAGACAGTTCGGTCCCTATCCGCTGTGCGCGTAGGAATATTGAGAAGGGCTGTCCCTAGTACGAGAGGACCGGGACGGACGAACCTCTGGTGTGCCAGTTGTTCTGCCAAGGGCATGGCTGGTTGGCTACGTTCGGGAGGGATAACCGCTGAAAGCATCTAAGCGGGAAGCCTGCTTCGAGATGAGTATTCCCACCTCCTTGAGAGGGTAAGGCTCCCAGTAGACGACTGGGTTGATAGGCCGGATATGGAAGCCCAGTAATGGGTGGAGTTGACCGGTACTAATAGGCCGAGGGCTTGTCCTCAGTTGCTCGCGTCCACTGTGT
>NZ_NBCN01000034.1:0-50024 GCF_002099185.1 Streptomyces sp. CB03238
ACCCGCCGCAAACCCGCTCTGGCCTGCCCGAATACAGCCTTCTGCAACACGCTTTAGGTACAGCGCCGGCATGAGCAAGAAGCAGGCGCTGACCCGAGCCGCGGCGGAGGTACGGCCCAGGGACGTGACACCTACAACGCCTACTTCGACATCACCGTCCGGGACGAGTGCCCGGGCGACGGCTGGGCGGGCGGCCTCTACCTGAGCTACTGGAAGTACCAGAACGGCCAGTGGAGCTGGAACTCCGGCAAGCGGGTCAAGGTCAACGGAACGTACAACACCACGCTGTCCAACGTGGACGGCGTACAGATCAACGTGTGCAACTACTACCCGGAGAGGGCCCCCGCCGGCTGCAGCCGCGTCTGGTGACCTCTCGTCCCACCGGGGTGTGCGAGTCGTACACCCCGGTGGCGACGGGCCCTCGCGATACGCGAGGAACGCGATACGGGGTCGCCACCAAGGCAGGGGCGGTGACCGGCACGCGGATCACGTCGTCTGCGACGACCTCGGGCCGTCCGGAGAGATCTCCCCTCCAGCGGCCTCCATGGCCTGCCGCTGCGCGGCATTAGCCAGGGCCGGAGGAGGGTCTGAGGGGCGGGAGGCGTCAGGCGATGGTGCCGCCGCCGTCGACGTAGACCGTCGAACCGGTCGCGTACGCGTTGCCGGCCAGGAAGAGAACGGCCGACGCGATGTCGGAGGCCTCACCTACGCGGGCCACCGGCAGGCGCCGGGCGGCTGCCTCGTACATGCTGTCGCGGTCGGCCTCGGGCAGTCCGTCCCAGAGCGGGGTGCGCAGCAGGCCCGGCGACACGGCGTTCACGCGCAGGGGCGCGCACTCCAGGGCGAGGCCCCGGACGAGGGCTTCGAGGGCGGCGTTTATGGCGCTCTGGAGGGCGGAGGCCTTGCCGGGGCGCTGTGACAGATAGCCGGCCACCAGGGTGAGGGAGCCGGCGGGGTCGATACGGACGGCACGGGCGATGCGGTACGCACCCCAGAACTTGCTGTCCATGGCGGCGTAGGCGTCGGCGAGCGACAGGGTGTCGACCCGCCCCATGGGGGTTTCCCCCGCCGAGACGACGACGTGGTCGAACGTCCCGGCCAGGGCGGCGAACTCCTCGACCTCTGTGTCGGATCGGATGTCGAGGGCCTGGGCGGTGACGCTGCCGCCCAGCGGGGCGAGTTCGGCCAGGGTTGCCTGGAGTTTGTGCGGGGATCGGGAGGCGATGACGGTGTCGGTGCCCCGGGCGACGAATTCCCGGGCGGTGGCGAGACCGACACCGGAGGTGCCGCCGACGATCAGGGCGCGCCGGCCCGTGTGGTCGCTCATGGCTGAGTGTGCTCCTGTACGTAGTGGTGGGGACGTGGTGGTCAGGCCGCGGTGACGGCGCCGGGCCGGTCGTCGGACCGGGTGCGGGCGTAGGCGGTGCGGTCGAGTTCGGTGACCTGGACGGAGATGTCGCAGGCGGTCTCGCGCAGAGTCCGCGGGAAGGCGTCGGCGAGAACCGCGAGGGCGGTGCGGCAGATCGCGGCCTTCAGCTCCGGTGACTTGCCGGCAAAGGTGCGGACGTCGAGGTTGACGAAGGACTGCTCGTGGTCGCCGGCGCCGATGGCGTACGTGTCCATGCGGACGGCTCGGCTCTTGAAGTCCTGGACGCGGAATCCCGCGACGGCCGCCAGTTCCGTGTGGAGCCGGGTGAAGACGGCCGCGGGATCGAAGGGGTCGCGGGCGTTTCCCGAGTACTCGAGGACAAGGTGCGGCATGGCGTTCCTTTTCGTTGGGGGGCGTGGTGTCAGCGCGTCCCGGCCGTGTCGGCGGTACGGGCGGGCCTGCCGGCCGGGGAGGGGGTGGGGGCGCCCGCGCCCCGGATGCCGGTCGCGCTCAGTACGGCGCTGATGACAAGGGCCACGACGGCGGCGATGAGGGCGGCGCGCAGCCCGGACAGGAAGTGGCCCGAGGTCGCCTGTCCGACGAGCAGGCCCATCACGGCGACGCCTATCAGGCCGCCGAGCTGGCGGGAGGCATTGAGGACGCCGGAGGCGATGCCGGCGTTGGCCGGGTCCACCGCGCCGAGCATCGCGTTGGTCATGGAGGGCACGACGAGGCCGATGCCGAAGCCCGCGACGAGGAACTGGACGGCCATCGCGGCGTACGACGCGGATCCGACGACCGGGACGGTGGTCAGGTAGCCGACGGCGGCCAGGGTGTTGCCGGTGAGCAGCACCGTGCGCGCTCCGTACCGCTTGACGAGCGGCCCGCACGCGAGGTTGGCGGCCATGATCGCGGCGGTCATCGGGAGAAAGGCGAGGCCGGCGGTGATCGGGGAGTACGACCAGACCTGCTGGAAGAAGAGGCTGAAGACGAAAATGAGGCCGTAGAAGGCGAAGTTCAGCAGGACGCCGATGAGCGAGGTGGAGCTGAAGGCCTTCCGGCCGAAGAGGTGCAGCGGCAGCATCGGGTCGGAACTGCGCCGTTCCACCGCGATGAAGGCGATCAGAGAGACGAGG
The DNA here is from genome assembly GCF_002099185.1 of Streptomyces sp. CB03238. Taxonomy (NCBI): domain Bacteria; kingdom Bacillati; phylum Actinomycetota; class Actinomycetes; order Kitasatosporales; family Streptomycetaceae; genus Streptomyces; species Streptomyces sp. CB03238. Next base: position 2,506 of record NZ_NBCN01000034.1, read on the forward strand.
AAGACCGCCGCGCAGACGAGGACGAGTGGGGAGGTCCAGCCCTGGGCGTTCGCCTCGACGATCGCGGCGGTCAGGGTGCCCAGGCCGACGACGGCGAGCAGTTGGCCCGGCAGGTCGAGCGAGCGGCGTACGGACCGGTCGCGGGCGGGAGCGGGCAGCGCGTACATCTTGGTGAGCACGATGCCGACAAGGGCGATGGGGATGTTGACGTAGAAGATGGAGCGCCAGCCGAGCCAGTCCACGAGCACCCCGCCGACGACCGGGCCGACAGCCAGGGCGAGGCCGCCCGCGGCGGCCCACAGGCTGACGGCGCGGGTGCGCCGGGCGGGGTCGGGGAAGTTGGTGTTCACCAGGGACAGGGAGGACGGCACGATCATGGCGGCGCCGATGCCCTGGATGACGCGGGCGGCGATCAGGGCGACCAGCGAGGGAGCGGCTCCGCAGGCCAAGGACGTGACGGCGAAGAGAGCGAAGCCCCAGATGAAGATGTGCTTGGGGTCGAAGCGGTCCCCCATGGCGCCGGCCGTGAGCAGGAACGCGGCGAAGGTGAGCGTGTACCCGTTGATGACCCACTCGAGGCCGGAGAGGCTGCCGCCGAAGTCGCCGGCGAGGGCCTTGGTCGCGACGTTGACCACGCTGACGTCGAGGATGACGACGACGAAGCCCAGGCAGGCGGCGAAGAGGGTCAGGCCCGGCCGGGCGGTCGTGGGGGGTTGTTGGCGAGTCACGCTCGTCCTTTCGTCGATGCCGGGAGGGCATGGAGGCGGGAGTGTGGGAGGGCGGGCCTCGACGCGCTACGCGCTGGGCCCCGTAGACTGTTCGTCGTAGAGCGAACACGTCGGAGTGTACGCATCACGTCGAACACTCGGCAATCCGGCCCGGCGAAATCCGGGCACGGGCGAACGGGACGGAGAACCGGCCATGACAGCAGCGCACGCGCAGAGCGCGCCCGGAGGCGGGCGCCCCGCGAACCAGCCGGCGACGGCCGCCACCAGCCACCGTCTGCCGCCGGTGCACACGCATCCGCGGGACGTGCACCTGGAGAACGCCCTGCTCGCACTCGCCGACCCCGTTCGGCGCTCGCTCGTACGTGAATTGGCCGAAGCCGGCGACTGGGAGCGCTCGTGCGGGAGTTTCGACGTGCCGGTGACCAAGGCGACGCTCAGCCGGCACTTCGCCGTTCTGCGCGAGGCCGGGCTCCTGGAACAGCGGGACGCCGGCCCCAAGCGGCTCAACCGCCTGCGTCGGCCGGAGTTCGACGAGCGGTTCCCAGGCCTGCTCGATCTCGTGCTGGGTTCGAACTAGGTCGTCGCGGCGAGCGGGCCCCCGTCCGGGCCCCCGGGCGGCGCGGCGGGCGCGCCCGGCCGTACCGCGCGGTCGTGGAGTCCCTTCGCCACCGCCCGTACCGTGGCCGGGTCCGTGCTCGGCGTGCCGTACGCGAGGTCGAGGCCCAGCACGCCGCCGTAGGTGGCCACATGGAGCACCATCGCGTAGTTGGCGCCCGTGCGGTTGACCACGGTCCGGAACCCCGCCACCCGGTGCGCGTGCGGGCCGAGCGCGGGGTCGACGACCCCGACGTTCGTGATGCAGACACCCCGGGCGTCCGTCGCGGCCGCGGTCTCCTGGACCGCGCGGCGGATCGTGGCGTGATCCCGCCGGGGCGGCCGCCACAGGGCGTCCGCCCGCCGCAGCGCGGCGCCGTAATGGAGCGCGAGCGCGGCCGGGCCGCCGTCGCCGACCCGCAGCGGCACGTCGACCACGTTGATGAAGCAGCCGACGTCCGGGAGCGGGTCGGGTCCGGCGTACCGTCGGCGCAGCGAGACGGCCGTGCACAACGGGACGTCCGTGCGGCCCGTGGCTTGCGCGAACGACTCGGCCAGCGCGGCCGCCAGAAACTGATTGACCGTCACCTCACGGGCGCGGCACCACGCCTTGAGTGCCGGGCCGCGGCCGGGCGGGAGCGTGATCGGCACGAAGTCGGCGGCGCGCTCGCTCCACGGGGCGCGGGAGTGGAACGGTACGGATCCGGGCCGCTCCCCCGCCGACAGCGGCTCCGCCGGTCCGTCCCACGCGGGCGGACGGTAGGGCAGCTCGTCCGCGTTCGGGGCCGTCCGGCCCACGTCCCCGTAGGTGCCGGAGCCGCCCGGTGGTGCGGCCTCCTCACCGTCGAGGCGGTCGAGCAGGGCCCGTACGACGGCGCCCGTGGAGTGACCGTCGGAGATGGCGTGGTTGCGGGTGAAGAACAGGTGGGTGAGCCCGGTGTCCGGCTCACCGGCCACGAGCAGGCGCCACAGCGGTCCCCCGGTCTGAAGTTCGTCGTTGAGCTCACGCCTCAGCACCGCGTCCGCCGAGTCCGGCGTGGTGATCACCGCGTGCCGTATCTGCGAGGGGCCCGGCCCGGGTCCCTGCCGGAACCACAGCCCGTCGCGCCGCTCCTCGATGCGCAGCGACAGGACCGGCAGGTCGCGCGCCCACCGGCGGACGGCCCGGTCCACCCGGTCGGAAGGGAGCAGGCCCCGCACGGCGACATGCGTGGTGACCTGGGTGGTGCCGTGCATCAGGGCGTGGGTGTACGCGAAGGACGCCTCGACGTCGCTCAGCCTCCGGGTGGCGCCCATGGCCGTCATCCCTCCCCCGGCAGGGCGGCACACGGGCGGGCCCAGGCGAGCCGGTTGGACAGGAGTACCCCGTGGCTCGTCACATCGATGGTGACCCGGTCGCCGTCACGCATCCGGTGGCCGCCGTGGAAGCTGCTGCGGTCGGCCCCGAGGTACACGTAGTGCACGCGGCCCGGCCGGTGCAGGGCCTCGAACGCGAAGAGCCGGGACACCATGGTGGCCACGTCGTAGTGGATCGCGTCGGTGCCCGTCGTGAAGGGCCCCTTCCAGACCGGCGCACCGTCGCGCTCGATGGTGACCTCGCCCCGGACCGAGTGCGGCGGTTCGGCCAGGTGGAGCCAGGGGGCCACGGCGGCGTCGCAGAGCTTGGCGTACGACAGGTGGCCCGCGTCCGACTTGAAGCGCCCGATGTCCGTCAGGTCGTTGCCGAAGGTGTGGCCGACGTAGCGCGGGACGCCCGTCTCGTCCCCGACGTACACGAGGACCACCTCGGCCTCCTCGCACACGGCGACCGCGTCGGCCGGCACCGACAGCGGCTCGCCCGGGAGCTTCAGCGCGTCGCCGAGGCCCTTGACGAACCAGTTGGGCTGGTCCTGCGTCGAGGCGTCGATCTTGACGTTGTGGGTCATCATGAAGCCGCTGACGAGCGCGTCACCCACGTGCTCGGGCATCAGCGGGGGCCGCATCGTCACGCGATGGCGCTCGCTCGGCGGGACGTCGACGGCGGCCCTGCCGTCGAGCAGCGCGTCGAGGGCGGCGGCCGGGTCGCCGGCGGATGTGCGGAGCAGGAGGGCGGCGAGGTCGTCGCCGTGCAGCGGGTACAGGCGGAGTGCCTCGGCGTCACCGGGGACGCCTCGGCCGACGTACCGCTCGTCGTCGTAGGTGCATGCGAAGAGCACCGTCATGGTCGGATCTCCTGGGGAAGTGGGGGAGGGGTCGTCGGTGAGGCTGTGCCGCCCCGTCACTCCATGAGGATCTCGACGAGCACCGGCTTGCGGTGGGTCTTGAGGTGGGCCACCGCCTCGCGCACGGCCGGTGCGACACCGTCGATGCTCTCGACGCGGGGCAGGGCGTGGATCCCGTACGAGCGGGCCATCGTGACGAAGTCGACGGGGTTGTCGTAGAAGCTCGTGGCGATGTGCGCCCGGTCGATGTCCCGGTCGCGGTTGCCCGCGATGCGTTCGGCATGCTGGGTGGAGTTGAGGTACAGGCGGTTGTTCATGACCATCACCAGCAGCGGTACGTCATGGGCGGCGAGCGTCCACAGGGCACTGGGCGTGTACAGCAGGTCGCCGTCCGCCTGGAGGTCGATGCACAGGGTCTCGTCGTCCTTGTGGGCGAGCGCGGCACCGATCGAGGCGCCGAGGCCGTAGCCCAGTCCGCCGCCGCCGTTGAGACCGAGGTAGCTGCCGGGACGCTCCATGGGCCACAGCTTCTTGACCCAGCCGTCGATGGTGAGACTGCCGGTGTTGGTGAGGATCCACTCCTCGTCGCGCACGGCCCGGTGGATCTCGTCGACCGCTCCGGCCACGTTGATGTGCCGGCCCGCCTTGGTGGCCTCGGCCTGCCGGGCCCACTCGGCCCGCGCCTCGCTGTGGGCGGCGGCGAGGGCCTTGGTCCGTTCCTCGCGGCGTGCGGTGAAGGCGGCCGTGGCGAACGGTCCTTCCGGGTCCTCCGCCACCGAGCGCAGGGCCGCGATCGAGGCCGCGGTGTCGGCGGCGATGGAGCGGGTGACCGGCACGAACTGCTGGTAGTCCGCAGCCCACTTGCTGGTCAGCAGCTCGTTGAACCCGATGGTGACCACGTCGGCGCCGTTGGCCGGCACCCCCGCGTCGGTGAGCGGCAGGAAGGACCCGAGAGCCCCCACCAGGTCCTGCACCTCCAGGGCCACCACCAGGTCGGCCTCGGCGAGCACACCGGCACCGGTGTGACTGACGTTGAGCTGGTGAGTGTTGGGGAAGTTGAGGCGGTTGCCCCGGTCGACCACGGCCAGGCCGAGCGACTCGGCGAGCGCGACCAGAGGGGCGACGGTGCCGGGGTCGCGGCCCGAGAAGTCCACCACGAGCACGGGCGTACGGGCGGCGAGCAGCCGCTCGGTGAGATCACCGAGCGCCTCCTGGTCCAGCCCGGGAAGCCGGGCGGGCTCGGTGGCGTCGGCCGGCAGCAGCCGAACGCCGTCCTCCAGCGGCTGCTCCTGCACGTCGAAGTCCAGCGCGACGAAAACCGGAGCGTGCATCGGCGTGTTCATGAGCTTGAAGGCGCGGTAGAGGGACTCCACGGTGGCCCGCTGCCCGACCGGCTGGTCGCACCACTTCACGTAGTCCTTGACCACGGACTCGATGTTCTGGGAGGTGTGGATCCAGTCGATCCAGGGGCGGCGCTTCCCGGCGTCGACCGGGCCGTTGCCGCCGATGACGAGGAGCGGAACGCGGTCGCACCAGGCGTTGAAGACGGCCATCGAAGCGTGCAGCAGACCGACGTTGGCGTGGACCAGGACGCCCATGTGCCGCCCGGAGGCCTTGTGGTAGCCGTGCGCGACGGCCACCGCGATCTCCTCGTGGCAGGCCATCACGATGCCGGGCGCGATGTCGGCGTTCCCCTCGTGCACCAGGGAGTCGTGCACCCCGCGGAAGGAGGCGCCGGGATTGAAGACCACGGTGTCGATGCCCTGCTGGTGCAGGAACTGAACGACCAGGTCGGAGAAGTAGGAGGTTGTCATACGAGTTCCTCGGTACGGGACGCGGGGCGGGCGACGCGGGTCCAGGACGGGTCACCACCGGTCCGGCGCCCGGTGGCCCAGCGGTCGGCGAGTGCGTTGAGTTCCACTCCGAAGCCGTGGCCCGGAGCGGGGGTGAGGGTGTTGGTGGCCCGGCACACGGCGGGGCGCGGGGAGACGATCATGTCGGGGAAGAATCGGTCGGACTGACCCGCCTCGACGGTGAGCGCGTCCGCGTTGCGGAAGGCGAGGGCGCGGCCCGCGTTGATCAGTGGTCCCACTTCGGCGACCTGGACGCCGACCTGGAAGGCGAGCCCCTCGCGCCGGGCGAGTCCGGCGATCCTCGCGGCGCCCACCGGACCGCCGTTCTTGGCCACGCGCACGTTGAACGCGTCGCAGGCGCCGTGCTCCACGGCCCGGCGGGCGTCGTCGAGCGTACGGACCGACTCGTCCAGCATGATGCGCACGCCCGTGGCGGTACGCAGCCGGGCGAGCGCGTCCCAGGCTCCCCGGGCCAGCGGCTCCTCCACGAGGGTGAGCCCGGCGTCGAGCAGCGCCCGGACGTGGCCGGCGGCCTCCTCGGGGGACCAGCTCATGTTGGCGTCGACCATGATCGGCACCCGGTCACCGACGTGGGCACGGATCCGGGCGACCGCGCGGACGTCACGGGCGGGGTCGGAGGAGGCCTTGATCTTGACGAAGTGGAAGGGCCCCCGCTCGGCGAGGAACTCCTCGACGTCCAGGCGGAGGTCGAGCACCTGCGACACCGGCAGGGATGACGGCAGCGCGGCCGGCCGGGGCCCGGCGGGCACCAGCTCCTGGCCGCCGAGCCGGAGCAGCTTGCCCAGCAGGTCGAGCAGCGTGGTCTCCAGCAGGCACAGCAGGTTGTTGCCGCCGGTCACCCCGAAGGTGCCGGCGACACCGTCGCGGCGCAGCCCGGCGAGCAGCTCGGCCGGGTCGCCGTGGCGCAGACGGGCGACGATGTCGTCCAGGGGGACGCCGTACAGGGCCGCGGTGACCGAGTCGGTCGTCTCACCGGTCACGTATGGCCGGGGAGCGCACTCCCCGATGCCGCTCACGCCGTCGACGTCCAGTCGGAGCACAAGGCTGTCGGACCGCGAACGGCGCCGCGCCGGGTGGTCGAAGCCGACGGCCATGGGCAGTTCGACGCGGTACAGCACGGCCTCGAACGGTTCAGGCATTGCGGTCCAGCCCCTGGAGGAGGGTGAAGGTGGACGCCCAGTCCACGAGGCGCCCGCGCACGTCGGTGTAGAAGAGGTAGTGCTTGTCCGTGGCGAACCGGACCAGCGCCCCGTGGCTCTCGGTCATCCGGAGGAACGTCCGCTGCGCGTCGTCGAGGTCCACGATGGGGTCCGTGAGGCCGGAGACGAACGCCGCCGGCACGGGCGGAAGGGCCCGCCGCGGCTCCATGTAGAGCTTCTCGAGTTCCAGCAGCGTGGCCCTTGACCGGCGGGTCAGCTGCCGCAGGGCCAGATCGTCGTGGTCGATGAAGTGGCGGTGCCGCGCCTCGTCGGTGAAGTCCTCGGACCTGAGGCCCGCGTCCCACAGTTCCCGGCTCGTCTCGGCCGCGAGGGCCCGGCGCTGGTCCTGATCGAGCGTGGCGTGCAGCTTCCCCAGCCACGTCGAGCAGAACACGGCGGCGTCGTACCGGACGGTGAACTCGGGGTGGTGCATGAGCGCTGCCATGAACGACCCGCCCAGGCAGTGCCCGAAGAGCGACAGCGGCACGTCGTCGCCGATCGCGCCCCGTACGTGCTCCAGCGCGACCCGGTAGTCGGCGAGCACCGTCGCGGCGTCGGGCAGCTCGTGGCGGGTGCCGCCGCTGATGCCGCTGCCGCGGCGGTCGAGCACGTAGAAGGCGATGTCGTTGTCGGCGAACTGCGGACCCACCTCCCACAGCCACCCGGCGTGGGACTGGAGCCCGTGGAAGTAGAAGACCGCGCCCTTGGCCCTCCCCCGCGGCCGCCACAGGTGCAGCGCCAGCTCGGCACCGTCGACCGGCAGTCCGATGATCTCCCGGCGGATGTTCTGCGGTGGCCTCTTGGTCTCGATCACTTCGGTGGTCCCCCTTCAGCTGCCGACGATCGCGTCGACGAAGTCGATGTCCCGCTGGAACGGCTTGTACTTGTACTGGGTGGCGTTGCCGGCCTGGCGGCGGCTCTCGATGTACGCCGTGATGGCGTCCTGCGGCACGGTGCGGACCTCCAGCGGGGCGAGTCGTCCGCTGTCCCGCTTGGACGCGTACTCGATGTTGATCTCATGCAGGGCGCGGTCGACGGCGGCCGACAGGGTCCGGTCGAGCTCGGGTGACGGCCGCGGTACCTCCGCGACGACGACGTAGCCGGGCAGTTCGCCCCAGCGCGGCCCGCACATGTAGAGGCCGGTGGCGTGGCCGGACGCGTCGAGGCCGCGTGTGATGGCCTGGGTGACCTGGGCCTCGGTGATCTTCTCGCCGGTGAAGGAGTGGAAGATGCCGTCGCGGTGCACGAAGTGCACCCACGGGGTGCCGTCCACGATCCGGTCGACGTGGTAGATGTCGCCGGTCCACAGCCGGTAGAGGCCGTTGCCCTGGCTCATGACGAGGTGGTAGTCGCGCCCCTGCTCGACCTCGTCGACGAGCAGGGTGTCGATCCGGGCACCGGTGGCGACCAGTTCGCCGAGAGGCACCTCGGCGGGTACGAACTCGAAGAACGCCTGGCTGACGGCGAGCGGCTGGCTGTGCAGCGAGTCGTCCACCGGGATCGTGGTGACGCCTTCCGTGCCGCAGCTCATGAACGGCAGCTTCGCCACGCCCGGGAAGACGGCGTCGAGCTTGGCGCCATACAGCCCGGCGGAGGCGGAGAGCCAGCACGTGTAGAGCGTGAGCGAGGGCCACACGTCCGAGAGAGTGAAGTCCGGCTTCCGCAGGACGTCTTCCAGGTGGGAGGCGGCGGCCTCGTCCGGGGCGGTGTACGGGCGGCCGTCGAGGGTGCCCTCGCGCAGGTCGCGCACCAGGCTCTCGCCGTACTGCGCGAGGAGGTCGCGCAGCGAGATCAGGGTGCTGGGGTTGATGGAGGAGATGTGGTGCAGGTCCTTGCCGACGAGGTGGCGTATGCGGTGGTACATGCGGCCCTCGTGGTTCGACGGCACCTGCGGGCCGAACCACGGTGACTCGTACCACGGCGGGTTCCAGTCGCGGCTGTTGATCTGCGGGTGGCGGTTGCTGATGGCCTGGTGCTCGATGCCGTGTACGAAGTCGTAGACGTCCTCGCGCACGGTCTGCGTGTCGAGCGTGGCGTACGGGTGGGCGAGCAGCTCGGGGTGGTGCTCCAGGTAGGTGCCCCACATGGCCTTCATGGCCGGTATGCGGTACGTGAGCAGCCAGTGCAGGGTGTACGGCACCCGTTTGGGGACACCGGTCGTCCCGCTGGTCTTCAGCCATCTCATCACCGGGCTGCAGGTCAGGATGCCGCCCTTGGTGCGCGTCTCGCGCTCGATCTCGGGGACGAAGTCCTCGTAGCGCATCACGGGCAGGACTTCGCGGAAGCGACCGTGGTCGGCGGCGACGGAGTCGTAGCCGCGCTCCCGCCAGTGGACGGATCCGGCGCTCGTCTCGATGACGTCGGCGAGCACGCGCCGTTGTGCGGTGAGGGGGTCCTTCAAGTCGGCCAGCAGGGCGTCTCTGGCCTGCCGGCACTCCTCCATGAAGGGCTCGCGTCGTGCGTGCCAGTGCTGCTGCCAGCGCGGTGTCTCCATGAGTGCTCCTGTGAGGTCCGGACGGCGAAGGTCCGGAAAGCGGGGATCCGGTAACGGCGACGAACGTCGTGTGGCGTTCTGCGGAGGGGGACCGGGCGCGGCTCAGCGGTCGATGTAGGCCATCATCCGCTCGTTGTAGCGGGGCCCCGCGACCAGGTCGGCGCGGACGGCGGCCTCGATCTCGGCCAGGGTGTCCGCGTCCAGCGTCACGGTGGCGGCCCGGGTGTTCTCCTCCAGGTAGGTGCGCCGCTTGGTGCCGGGGATCGGGACGATGTCCTCTCCTTGGTGCAGCGCCCAGGCGATAGCGAGCTGGGCGGGAGTCAGGCCCCGGAGCTCGGCGAGCCGGCGGACGGTGGCGGCGATCGCCATGTTCTGGTCGTAGTTGGCGCCCTGCAGGCGCGGGTCGTGATGGCGGAAGTCGTCCTCGGGGTACTCCTCGGCGCGCTTGACGCCGCCGGTCAGAAAACCCCTGCCGAGCGGGCAGAAGCCGACGAGGCCGATGCCGAGTTCCCGCAGGAGCGGCAGGACGCCGTCCTCCAGGTTGCGCTCCCAGACGGAGAACTCGCTCTGCACGACGGAGAGCGGGTGGACGGCGTGGGCGCGGCGAATGGTCCTCTCGCCGGCCTCGCACAGGCCGATGTAGCGCACCTTGCCCTGCTCGACGAGGTCCGCCATGGCCCCGACGACGTCCTCGATCGGCACCTTCGGGTCGACGCGGTGCTGGTAAAGCACGTCGATGTAGTCGGTGTCCAGCCGCTTCAGGGACGCCTCGACGACCTCGACGATGTGCTCGGGGCGGCTGTCCGCCTCGGCCGTGGTGCCGTCCTTGAGCTTCATGGGGAAGCCGAACTTGGTGGCTATCACGGCTCGTTCGCGCCGTCCCTTGAGGGCGCGGCCGAGGAGCTCCTCGTTGTCGTACGGACCGTAGGCCTCGGCCGTGTCGAACAGCGTGTAGCCCAGCTCCAGTGCGCGGTGCACGGTGGCGATGGACTCCTGGTCGTCGGTGGCGCCGTACCACTGACTCATCCCCATGCATCCCAGGCCGAGTTCGGAGACCTCCAGGCCCTGGCTGCCCAGCTTCCTGCTTTCCAGCATGCGCACTCCTCGTGCTGCTCATGGGTGGTCGGTGGTGAGGGGCCGGGCGGGGGAGCCGAAGCCGGCCCCTCACGGCGGGCAACTCAAGCACAAAGATGAACTGGAGTTCAAGCAAGGACTGGAGGATAGTTGAATCTTGACGCGTTCTTGGGACTACGGGCCGTACCGCAGGCCCAACGAAGGTAATAAGGCTCTGCTCGGAGCAGCTTCTCGTCGAAGCAAGGAGTTCACGCTGACGTAATGATGTTGACCTGAAGAACAAACTTGTTCTGGGATGTATTTTTGAACCGCTCAACGAATAGGGAGGGGCTGCAGTGGAGACCGTTGACGCATTGGCTGTCGTGGGCATGGGGTGCAGGTTCCCGGGCGCTTCGGGGGTGGAGGAGTACTGGAGACTTCTGGAGGGCAACACCGACGCCGTCACGCCGGTCCCCCGGGAGAGGTTCGACGTCGACCCGCTGTACGCCGGCAAGCCCGGCACCCCGGGAAGGCTGACGTCCCGTCATGGCGGGTTCCTCGACGACCTCTGGGCGTTCGACTCGGGATTCTTCGGTATCGCGCCGCGCGAAGCCCTCACCATGGACCCGCAGCAGCGCCTCTTGCTCCATGTCGTGTGGGAGGCACTGGAGGACGCCGGCATCCCGCCGTCCTCCCTCGCCGGCAGCGCCACCGGCGTCTTCGCGGGCCAGGCCACGGCGGAGTACGCCGACGCCCTCGGACCGGCCGGCTCGGCCGACGTACGCATGCTGGCTGGCAGCGGGCTGCGTGCCGTCACCTCGGGACGCGTCTCCTACGCCCTCGACCTGCGGGGCCCCAGCGTCACACTCGACACCGCCTGCTCCTCATCGCTGGTCGCCGTCCACACGGCCCGCCAGAGCCTGCTGGCCGGGGAGTGCGACCTGGCCATCGCCGCGGGCGTCAACGTGATCCTGTCCCCGCGGGACGCCGTCGCCTACTCCCAGGCCGCGATGCTCTCGCCGGACGGCCGCTGCAAGTTCGGTGACAGCGCGGCCGACGGCTTCGTACGCAGCGAAGGTGTGGGCGTGGTCGTGCTCAAGCGGCTGTCGGAGGCCCTCGCCGACGGGGACCCGGTCCACGCGCTGCTGCTCGGCAGTGCGGTCACCAACGACGGGCGTGGCAGCGGGCTGCTGCTGCAACCCGCGGTCACGGGACAGGTGGAGATGCTGCGCGCGGCCTGGCGCAGCGCCGGGGTCCGCCCTTCGGAGGTCGACTACGTCGAGGCCCACGGCACCGGAACCACGGTCGGCGACGGAGTGGAACTTCGTGCGCTGGCCGAGGCGTTGCGGGACGGCCGCCCGGCGGACCGCCCCCTCCCCGTGGGCTCGGTGAAGAGCAACATCGGTCACACCGAGGCCGCCGCCGGAATCGCCGGATTCATCAAGGCGGTGCTGGTGGCCCGGCACCGTACTGTCCCGGCATCCCTCCACGTCACCTCCCCGCACCCCCTCCTCGCCGAGGACGGCCACCCGGTGGAAGTGGTGCGCGCCAACACACCGCTCGAGCCCGCTGGGGAACGGGCGGTCATCGGGGTCAGCTCCTTCGGCCTGTCCGGCACCAACGCCCATGCGGTGATAGCCGAGTACGCCCCGCACCCCGAGCCGGTGCCCGCCTCGGGCGGCGCCGGGGACACTGGTCCGCACCTGCTCGTGCTCAGCGCCCGCACCCCGCTCTCGCTGCGCCGGCTCGCCACGCGGTACGCCGCCTACCTGGAGCCCGGCGGGCGCGGACGCGACCACACCCTGCGGGACATCTGCCGCTCCGCCGCGACCGGGCGCGACGCGCACCCCTTCCGGCTGTGGGCCGTGGCAACCGGCCACGACGACCTGGCCCGTACCCTGCGCGCCCTCGCCTCGGGCGAGCCGACTCCGGACGGAGGCCTGGACGAGGCCGGCTTCGGCGCGCGGCGGGTGGCCTTCGTCTTCCCCGGCCAGGGGTCGCAGTGGCGGGGCATGGGGCGCGAGCTGCTGGAGACGTCCGCGGCCTTCCGCGAGGCACTCGGCGCGTGCGACCGGGCCGTGTCGGAGGAGCTGGGCTGGTCGGTCGTGGAACTGGTACGTGACGCCGGGGAGATGCCGGATGCCGTGGAGGTGGTGCAGCCGGCGCTGTGGGCCGTACAGGTCGCCCTCGCCGCGCACTGGCAGTCCCTGGGTGTCGAGCCGGACATGTGCATCGGCCACAGCATGGGCGAGATCGCGGCGGCGACCGTGTCGGGCGCGCTGTCCGTGCGCGACGCGGCTCGCGTCATCTGCCGACGCAGCACGCTGATGCAGCGGCTGGCCGGCCGGGGCGCGATGCTCGCCGCCGAGCTCGCCCCCGAGGAGGCACGCACGCTCGCGGCGGCGTACGGCGAGGAGGTCTGCGTGGCGGTGGAGAACTCCCCCACCGCGACCGTGCTGGCCGGAGACGCCCGAGCCCTCACCGCGATCGGTGAGGAGCTTCAGCGGCGCGGTGTTTTCAGCCGACCGGTGAAGGTGAACGTCGCCTCCCACTCCCCGGTCATGGACGAGATACGCCCTGAGTTGCTGGAACGCCTGCGGGGAGTGTGCCCGGAGTCGGCCCGCACCGCGATGTTCTCCACTGTCCGCTGCGCACCGGTCCAGGGCGCCGAGCTGGATGCCGCGTACTGGATCGACAACCTCCGCCGCCCGGTGCGGTTCGCCGAGACCGTCCGGCAGGTCGCCAAGGCCGGGGACGTCATCTTCATCGAGGTGGCTCCGCACCCCTTGCTCGAGCAGGCGGTCAGGCAGTGCCAGGAGGCGCTCGGGGTGCCGGCGGCCGTGGTGCCGACCCTGGTACGGCACCAGAGCGAGGCTCCGGCCGCGCTCCGCAGCCTCGGCCGGGCCTTCGCCCTGGGAGCCCGAGTCGACTGGAGCCGTCCGTACGGTCCCAGGTGCCGGCACGGCCGCGTACCGCTCCCGCTGTACGCGTGGGACACCGAGGAGCTGGTAGCCGCGCCGGAGATCCCGACGGTGCGGTCGGGGGCATCGCGGCCGCACCAGCGGCAGATACGCCTGACCCGGCTCGGGATCGAGGACTTCGGCGAGGGCGTGTCCGTGCACGGGGTGACAGCTGTGCCACCGGTCGTCCACCTGACGGCCGTCGCCGAGACACTGCGTGACCTCGCCGGGGACGGGCCGGTCACCCTGGAGGCGGTACGCCTGAGCGGCCCGCCGCTGCGGCTCGCCCAAGCGGCGGGGACGACCCTGCGGATCGAGCTGGAACCCTCGGCCCGTGAAGACGCCTTCCGTTTCGCCGTGCACGCGTTCGTCGACGGCCGGCCGCAGAGCGTGCGGTGCGCGGAGGGCCTTGCACGGCTCGGCGCACCCGAAGCGGGCACGGAGACCGCCTCGTTGGACGGGCCCCTGACCCGGTGTGCCGAGTTCGTACCGGCCGCCGAGTTCTACCGCAGGACGGAGGCGCGGGGGTTCACCGTCGCCCCGGCCCTGCGCGGGGTGCGGCAACTGTGGCGGCGCGACGGAGAGTCGGTGGCCCGCCTGCAGGCGACGTGTGCCGGTGTGACGGCCACGCGTGCGGCCGGGCTGGAGGCCGGGCTGCTGACGATGGTGGGCGCCTGGCCGCACGGAGGAGACCCGTGCGAGGCCGACCGGTCGTATCTGCCGGTCTCCTTCGATCGAGTCGTCCTCGCAAAGGGGAACGGCGACGCGTCGGCCGGGGAGTACTGGAGCACCTCACAGTGGAGGCGTGAGCCGGGCGAGGAAGACGCCCGGTGCGACGTGCGCATCTGCGCCCCGGACGGCGCCCTGATCGCGGAGTTCCAGGGCGTCTCCCTCCTTCCCTACGAGGGTCCAGCCGTGACCGTGACGGGACCGACCGCTCGTGAGCGGGACGCTCGGGAGGCCGAGGAGGGCCGGGAGGCCCGGGGCGGTCGGGTGCCTCAGGTGCCGGTGGCGCCTCAAGCGGCGACCGAGACGTCCAGGAGTCGGGAGGAACGCTTCCTGGCACATGTCGCGGCGGTTCTCGGCACCACGGTGGAACGCCTGGACCCCCGGCGCCCGTTGTGCGATCTGGGCCTGGATTCACTCATGGCCGCCCAACTGCGCCTCGTCCTGAGGGACGACTTCGGGGCCGATGTCGCGCTGAGGCGTCTGCTGGGCGGCGAGAGCGCGGCCGGAATCATGGCCGCAGCCGTGCTCGCTCCGGAGTGACGGGGCATGCTGCGACGCGCGATGCTGCGACGGCCGACTCAGGCCAGGCAGGGAAGCATCATTGAACCACGATCCATGAATGCACTATGGTGCAGAAAGGTCGGGCGGGGTCTTGATGCCCGCGCGGCCTTCGAGATCCGCCGGCCGCCCATGCGCTCTTCCGCGCCAGGCCGCGACGGGCACACTGCCACGGGGTCCATGGGACGTGCCTCTTCGGGGCCGTAAGAGAAGAGAGAGCCGATGACGGTTGACCACACCCAGCATGCACCGCCTGCCAGTAGGCGCGAGCGCAGCAGGCAGCGCGTCCATGACCGCCTCTACACATCGGCTCTCGAACTCTTCGCCGAGCAAGGATACGAGGGCACCACGATCGACCACATCACCGAGCGGGCCGACGTGGCGCGGGGCACCTTCTTCAACCACTTCCAGCGCAAGGAGGACCTCGTCACCACCTGGGCGGAGCACCGCCGCGAGAAGCTCCGCGCCTTCATGGAGGAATCCCTCGCCACCCAGGACGACGACACCACGGTCCAACTGGAACGCTGCATGGCGGCGCTGGCGGAGTTCAACGAGGCGGAGCACGACCTGACGCGTGTGATGCTCACCGCCTGGGTGAAGTCGGGGCAGCCCCTGCTGGAGGAGCCGGACTACGCCGGCCACGTGTTCACCAAGATCGTCTCTGTGGGCCAGTCGCGCGGGGAGGTCGCCCTCGACATCGACCCGGTCCTGGCCGGCAACATGCTGCGCGACGCCTACCTGGGCCTGCTCTACCGGTGGTCACAGACCCCCGGCGACAAGGCCCCGCTCCACGTCGAACTCCGGGCCCTGCTGAGGATCACCCTCACCGGCGTCCTCTCCTACGCCCAGCGGGGCTGGTCCTCACAGAAGACCCCCGAGGACATGTGAGATCCGACCTCGCCGCAGCGAGCGCCTGACGGCCGGACCACGCCGGCAACCGCGCGCCGCCGAAGGCACCGCGAGGCGCAGGAACCCGCACAGGTGACCGCCCGGGAAGTAGGTCCGGGCGGTCTCCTCTTTGTGGTCCTCTTTGTGGTCCGCGCACATTGGCGCACCCTCTGACCCCGCTCGAGCGACCAGAGCCATCGGTGGCTGACCCAGGAGCCAGCCGGTTGTGCACTGGCCGTTGAAGAGGTCTTCCGGCCTGGTGGCGTCGGCGACTGCCTGCCACCCCGCGGCCGGAGCCCCGACAGAGCCACCCTGAGGATGGCCGATGACGTGCCGTACGCTCGCCGGATTCATGTGAGTGTGACCAGTGGGGGGAGCCGCGTTGCGGTTGGAACGGAACAGGCGGGTCGCGTCGGTATGGCTGCTGGGCGGGGCCGTGGCGGTCTTGGGGCTGGGGGCAGGCGGTTGGTACCTGTATGCCGGGGATGACGGGTACCGGATGGACCGGTCTGTGTGCCAGAAACCGGGCCTGCCCGCAGTGACCCGTACGGTCGGCGACCTGCGCTTCGACGGTGGGCCGGAAGGGCAGCCCCCTTCCGGTGCAGAACAGCTCACGTGCACCTACAGCGCCCTGACCGGAACAGGGGATGCGGCCAAGGACGTCTCGGCGGTCGTGAAAATCCACGTAGGTGAGGAGGGCGCAGCACAAGACCCGGGTGACCTGATGGCGCCGCCGGAGAGCCGGCGTGTCGCGGTGGACGGTGTCGGCGAGAAGGCGTACGCGGTGAGTGCCTTCGGCAATGACTACCAGGGGCTGGTGGTCCTCGACCGCAACGCGGCGGTGACGGTAGAGGTGACCGGGCGTACGGTGCAGGGTTCGCTGGACCTGTCCACGGCCCGCCCGGCCATGATCGACGACGTCCGCGCCTTGCTGGCGGCATTGGAAGGCTGATCGCTGCTCACGGTGCCCGGTTACATTTTTCCCTCAGCGTGTCATTTAGCCGTGGAGCCGACCGGCCCCAGCCACAGCGGGTTTCCGCCCATCGCCCGCAGCACGAGGCGCGGCGCATGGCGCGGCCAGCCGGGCGAAGACAGAGGCAGGCCGCGCCGTCGGGCGGCGCGCGCCCGCGCCGTGCGCGGGCCTTGATGAAGTAGAGAAAGTCTTACCTCGATGAAGTAGAGAAAGTCTTACCTCGCTCGTGGGCACAGCACTTACCGAACGTGCCGGCATCCGCGGCAACGGGCCTGTTCACCGCGGCCGGTGCCCCACAGCGCGTCGTGATGGGGATGCCTGGGCACAGCCAGATCGGCTCACCATGGACGTGTACACGCACGTCATCCAGGACACGCGGCGCGAGGCGATCAGTTACATGGACCGGCTGCTCAAGAGGCGGCCCGGCCGTGAGTGACCGCCGCCGTTGATGTCGGACCTGGATGTCAAAGACCCCGGACCTTGATCGGTCCGGGGTCTTTTCGCTGGTGCCCCCGGCAGGATTCGAACCTGCGACACCCGCTTTAGGAGCATGATCATAAGCTCACTCGTCTTGCCTGATCTTGCTTGATGCTTCGCCGTTTTCGCAGGTCAGCGGACTGATGAGGGAAGGCGGGGGAGCGATCTTTCACGATCCTTCTTGGGCCTTCGTTGTCTTGCTGTTCCCATCAGGTTCCCAGCCGAGGGCACGGAGACGGTCTTTCGAGAGTTGGCAGAGACATCCACGCAGGTGCGTCGCCCAGCCCGGTTCTGTTGAGCACCGCAGATGCTTTGGGAGGGGCGGCAGGCTCGCTCCCTTAGCCCGGGAGTTGAGCCGGTGGCCGTTTTCGCAGGTCAGCCGCGTGACTACAGGCTAGCTCGTCCTTGTTCCGTTCGGAACCGGAACCGCTTGGCCTGGGTCGCCTCCCAGCTCCTCCAGCTGCCGCACGGCGTCGACTTCTGCGGCCAGGCGCTGTTGGGCGTGTCGGAGTTGTGCCCTGTGGTTCTTCAGGGCGCGGCGGGTGCTGGCGAGAGTTGCGGCCTGCCGCGCCTCGAGTTCGGTGAGGCGATCGATTTGGCGCTGGGCGTGCCTGATCTCCTCGGCTCGGAGCGTTGCCGCTGGGCGGCGCGGTGCCGCTGGGCGGCTTGGGCCGCCGCGCTTCTTGTTGAGCTGGGCTCGGGCGAAGTCGAGGAATTCGGAGCGCGGGACGTATTTCGTGCGGCGGTCGCCGATGCCCGTCAGCAGGGCGATCTTGGGGAAGTTGGCGTGGCGTTTTGCCCAGTTGCTGACGGCGGAGCGGGTGACGCCGACGAGGGCTGCTGCGGCGGCGAGGTTGATCAGCTCGTTCTCGCGGCCTTTGTACTCGGGGCGGAGCCAGGTGACGGATGCGGGGCCGCTCATGCTGCCTCGCTCACCTCGTGTTCCAGGGGCAGCGTCTCGTTGATCGCTGTTCGGTGCTCGGTTTTCGGAGGCTTTACGGCGAGGTCGTAGCCGCCTCCCGGCGCCTTGCCGGGCAGGTGTCGCTTCTCGATTCCTGTGCGGAGGGTGCGGACGGGTCCGCCCTGGTCGAACCAGCCCTGGGGGTAGAGGTGGGTGGCGTGGGTGAGCCAGTGCCGGCCTCGACGTTCGGGGAGCGGTGGCAGGTCTCGCCAGCCGGGATGGGTGTGGTCGTGGGCGTCCTCGACGGCTTCGTCGGTGCGGCGCCGGTCGGGGCCTTCCCAGGTGCAGCCGAGGCAGGCGCCGCGGTGAAGGTACGGCCAGGTCTCGTCGGGGTGCTCGGGGGCGGGGCGGTCCCAGCGGCGTACGAGGACGGTGGGCTGATGGTCGGTGGTGGGCTGGGGTGGGGTGCGGTGGGTGAAGCCGGGGTGTCCCCAGTCGATGCGCCAAACGGTGCGGCTGTCGTGGTCCTTGTCCCAGAACTTGGGGAGGTAGGCGATGTGGCGTGCGACGGCGCCGAGGGGTTCGGTGGGTGTGGTCATGGGTGGTCTCCGGGGCGTGGTGGCCCCGGCGGTTGCCGGGGCCACCGTGTCGGTCAGGGGGTGTTGAGGTCCGGTCGGCTTGCGGCGAACTCCGCTGCCGCGTCGCGGTACATCGCCAGGAGCCGGGCCGGGTCGCACTCGTTGCGGATGCCGTCGAGCAGCAGCTTGGCCATCGTGTAGCCGGGGTAGATGTCGAGGGCTTCGGCGAAGGCGTGGCTGGCGGTGACGGTGTCGCCCTGTCGCCAGGCGACCCAGCCGAGGAGGGTGAGGAGCGGCGGCGCCTTACCGGTGTGCGGCGGGACGCAGCGCCGGGCGAGGTAGCCCCACAGTTGCCGCTCGTAGGGAAGGTCGCTTTCCTCGCCGGTGGACAGCGCGGCGTCCCTGGCGTGCGGGTCTTGTAGGCCGAGGATGATGCGGGCGGCGATCTCGTCCATGAGCTGGGGACGGCCGTTGCGGAAGTCGGCCAAGGCTCCGTTGATGATGTCGATGGTGCCGTAGCGATCGAGGAGCCGTTCCTCTTCGCTGAGGACCTGGTCGTAGTGGTGGCTGGTGGCTGCGTCGAGTGCTTCGCGGAAGCGCACCGCGGTGGTGTCGGTGGTAGGGCGGTACTCGCTGGCGACCTTGACGGCGTGCTGGAGGTGCGTCAGGCGGTGGGCGTGGGCCTCGCGGGCGGAGGCGAGCCAGTCTCGGGGGTCTTCGCCGTCGATGGTGGCGAGGTGTATGCCGGTGGCCAGCTCGTACTCGGGGTCGGTGGTGATGGCGTCGCGCAGGGCGAGCCGGGCGGCGATGAGGTCGCCTTGCCGCCAGGCGACGAACGCGAAGAGCGTCAGGATGGGCACGGCCTCTTGCGTGAACGGTTCGGCGCAGTGCCGTGCGAGGTAGGCCCAGAGGCGTCGGGCGTGGGGAAGGTCGTCGTCCTCGGCGTGCGCTATGCCGGCCTCCACGGCGGCGTCGTCCTGTAGGCCGACGATGAGCTGCGTGGTCAGGGCGCGGGTGAGGGCGGTCGCCCCGTCACGGAACCGGCTCATGGCGGCGTCGATCTGCTCCAGCGTCAACGCGAGCGTGGTGTCGCGTCCGGCGGTGGTCGCGCACAGCGAGTTGAAGTGGTCGGCGGCGGTGTGCAGGTCCGTGAGGAACGCGGGGTCCGCCGTGGCCGCCCGGAACTCCTTGATGATGTCGCGGGTGCGAGGGCCGGGAGCGCGGCCGAGGCGGGCCATCTGTGCGGCGACGCTGGTGGGGTCGTCGGGCGATGGGAGTGGCTGGCCCTCGCAGCACCCGTCGATGTCGCACTCGTAGGCCCACCACCGGTCCGCGACGAGGCCGATCGTCTGGAGGACGTTGGCGCGGTGCTCCATGAACTCGTTCGTGAGCCAGGTGCCGACGGGGGCGAGGAGCGCGGCGGTGTCCTCGGGGCTCTGGCCGGGGCGCGGTTCGCGGCAGAGGTAGATGATGACGCCCTCAGCGAGGTCATGGCCGCGGTCGTGGGCGTAGGCCACGAACTGGCGGGCAGCGTGTTCGGCGGTGGCCTGCCACTCGGCGGTGTCGTCGGGGAGGGGGCACGTCATGGTCGGCCCGTCGTGGAAGTTCGGGCCGGGGGCGTGGAGGGCGATGCTGTCGTCCGGGTAGTGGCCGAGGAGGTACGGCAGGATCTGGGCGAGGTTGGGCAGGCTGGTGACCTGCACGGTGTTGTCGGGGGTGCTCACTTCTGGGTTCCTTCCTTCTGCGGTGCGGTGTCGGGCTGCCCGATACGGGCGGGCGGCGCTGGGGCGGGCATGCCGCGTGGCTTGTTCGTCAGGGCGGGGAGCAGCCGTTCGCGGACGAGCGCGGCGAGGTCTGCGGCCAGGGCTTTGCTGGTGCGGGTGGTCAGGACGGCGTGCCAGGTGCGGCCGGGCTGGAGCCGGGCGTCGTTGGCGGCTTGTGCCTCGGCCTGTTCTTCAGGCGTGCCGTCGGGGATCGGCGGCAGGTCCGGGCCTGCGGTGATCCAGGTCTGAATGGCGAGGCCGCGGGATTGGACGCGCAGGCCGATGCGGTGACCGTCGGGGTGCTGGTAGGCGGCGGTGCGGTCGGGGGTGTCGGTGTCCTCCTTGCTCCACGGCGGGTCGAGGGTGGGGGCAATCTGGTCGAGGGGAGGCAGGTCGATCTCGTCGCGGGGTCCGGCGAAGGCCGGGCGTCGGCGGCGCGGTGCCGGTGTGGTGCCGGGTCGGTCGAAGGGATCTGGTTGGGTCACGCGGCGTTCTCTTTGCTGGGCATGAGCTGGTCGACCAGGTCGAAGGCGCGGCGCCAGGCGACGATCGTGCTGGCGGTCTCCATGTACCGGTCGCGCTGCTCGAAGGCTTCTTTGGCTTCGGCGCGGGTCTTGGCGTAGTCGTCTTCCGGTGCGAGGGAGTCGGCGCAGCCGATGAAGCAGCGCGGGCCGAGGTCCCAGATGATCGCGTTGACGGCGGCGCACCCGGCGGACAGCGAGTCGATGTCGTTGCCGTACCAGTGGAAGTCGTGCGGGTTGAGGCCGAGGTCGCGCAGGCGTTGGGCGACGGAGCGGAACATCGTGCCGGAGCCGACGGCGGGTTCGCGGAAGGACATGCCTGGCTTGGCGAAGTCCTTGTCCACGGTCATGTTGGCGAGCAGGTCGGTGACGCACGCCGGCGTGTGGTACTCGCCGCGCCACTTCTTGTCGCTCTTGTGGCGGAGGCCGGTGAGCAGGGGGCTGAGGACGTCGGCTTCGGAGCGTTGCCCGGGGTCGTCGTGGCCGGTGAGGTCCATCAGGCCGGTGTTGATGGCGGCGCGGGTGACGGCGTGGACGGCGCGGAGCTGCTGGGTGTCGGGGTTGGGGTTCCAGGCCCAGTCGTGGAGGCGGATGGCGCGGTTGATCAGGTCGGGGCGCTTGATCCAGTGGCCGAGGTAGATCTCCTTGAGGAGCTGCGGGAGTTGTTCGGGCTGGAGGTTGAGCACCCAGTCCGCCAGGCCGGGGACGTTGCGCAGCAGGGAGAGCCCGGCGACGGTGCCGAGGGGGACGTCGATGCTGCTGCCGCCGAAGGACTGGTACCAGGCGTCGAGGACGTTCTCCGCGATCTTGCGGGCGTGCTCGTGCGGGTCGCGCGGGGCGGCGTAGCGGCGGGCGGTGATCTTGACGCGGGGGCCGGTGGTGGCCTTGGTCTTGGGCGGCGGCTTCTTCGCCCAGGACGGGGCGGGCCGCTCGGTGGCCGAGGTCGCGGCTCGGGGCAAGAAGTCGTCGGACACGGCTGCGGATTCCTTTCTGCGGGCGCGCATGGGGCCGCCCCGGTGCGCGGTGCGCAGCCGGGGCGGCGTGTGGATGGGGTGGGGGGCGGGATCAGCTGGTCTGCTGGAGGTCCCGGAGGGTGGCGAAGATGCCGCGGATCTCGACGGCGTAGGCGGCTTCGGGGTGTCCGGCCTGGCGCAGGCCGCTGATGAGGAACATCAGGGCCGCCTCGTCGGCGTCCATGTCGCCGACGAGCTGTTCGAAGGTGGCGTCGCGCAGTTCGTCGGGCCGGTTGTCGTAGCCGACGCGGAGGGTCTGCTCGATGTCGGCGAGGGTCGCGGCGGTCTGCTCGTCGGTGAGGCCGAGCAGGGCGGACCAGGAGGCCAGGGTGGCGTCGTCAACGGGGAGCTTCACGGGCTGATGCCTTTCTGGTGGGCCGTGCCCGGCCGCGCTGGGCGGCCGGGCACGGGCGTGGTCAGGAGGTGGGTGCGGTGGGGAAGGGGTTGTCCCGGTGGTCGGGGTGGCAGGCGGCGTACAGGCCGCCGGGGAGGCGTTCGGTGATGACGCCCCATCCGGCCCAGCGCATGACGGCGAGGTAGCCGAGGTCGCCGCCCGCGAAGCCGGTGCGCTCCTGGCAGGCGGGGTCGGGGTTGATGAACACCCAGCCGGGCAGCTCGTCGTCACAGCCGGGCATGACCTGGAAGCCGGGGCGCAGTTCTCGGGTGCCGTCGGTGACGATGGGCGGCAGGTTGGCGGCTTGCAGGATGCGGATGGCCTGCTGGACGTGGGGGTGGTCGTGGTACTCGGGCAGCGTGCCGACGCCGGGGCGGATGTGGAGGCGGTGTTCGGTGGCGTTCTCGCTGGCTTTGTAGACGTCCATGAGGAGCAGCGCGTCCTCGATGCGGCCGGCGGAACGCATGGCGAGGTTGGCGACGACGGCGATGACGTACCTGTCCTGGCCGATCAGGCGCCGGAATTGGTCGTCGGTGAGGTGGCTGTAGCGGCTGGCGCGGATCGCTGCGTGGGTGGTGGAGGCGATGCGGAATGCGCGTGCAACGTGCTCGACATCCACGCCGATCTGTTCTGAGAGGAGTTGGACTCCGCGGGTGTGGGTCATGGTTGTGGTCTCCAAGAGATGCGCTTGCGCGTAGGGGTGCACCCCCGGCGTTGGGGCCGGGGGCGCGGGTGAGCTGGGTGGTTAGCGGCGTCCGCCGCATCCGGCGTGGCCGCAGCCGCCGCAGAAACCGCCGCGGTTGCATTCACAGGGGCAGCCGTGCATTTCCTCCTCCATTCCGTCCGGCATTTCCGAACTTGTTAGTTATATCTTATTCGCATACGCCGCGAATTCAAGGTTCACATCTTTTGAATTCAAGTTAATTCCGGAAATTCAATTCCCTGAATTCGCGGCGGCGGGGATCAGTTCCGGCCACCGCACCGCCTCCAGCGCCCGCCGGTGGGTGTCTGGCACCGGCACCGTCGGATAGCCGAGCCAGTCCAGGCCCATCGCGGCGAGGATGGTGGCGTCCGCCTGGTCGTAGCGGCCTGGCCCCTCGCACTCCACGCCGTACCGCTCGACGGCGACGCTGCGGACCATCCCCTTGGCCACCCGCGACCGCTCCTTGCGCGGATGGTCCTGGGCCGGGTTCGCCCGCCCGGTGGCGTAGATCGTGCGGTGATGGGGGTTGGCCACGGCGTACGGGATGCGCCGCCGCCACAGGTACTGGGTCACCAGCCACCACAGCCCGGCCAGTTCGTGGTGCCCGGCCTGCCCACCCTGGGCGTAGGCCGCGCCTTCGACGACCACCAGATCTGCTCCGTCCACGCCGACGGCGATGTGCCCGCACAGCCACTCCATCCGCTCATGGCTGCGCCGCCTGCCGGGACGAGCCGCCCGCGCCCAGTCGGTGCCCGCGATGCCCGTCGAGGTCAAAGACAAATCCAGGCCGATGACCCGCGGCTGCCACGCCCCCTTCTCCTGGACGCTGGGCAGGGTGACCGGGGCGCTTTGGAGCTCCGCTGTCATGCCGCGCTCCCGGCGCGCTGGATGATCTCGGCCATCGGCAGCTCACGCCGGAACGGAGCGCCCATCTCCGCCTCCAGGTCCGCGTACTCCTGGGCAAGGCCGGGCCGCAGCCGCGCGGCGCAGGTGAGGTCGGCCGCTGCGGCCAGTGGGCACAGACTGCACGAAAGACGGGACATGCCCTCGCGATAGGCCCAGTGGTAGGGGACACCGGATTCCTGGATGCGCTGCCAGACCTCGGCGGTGCTCCAGCGCAGCACCGGATGCCACAGGGTGATGGTGCGCCGTCCGCTGCTGGCGCGCTGGTCGATCT
This sequence comes from Streptomyces sp. CB03238, assembly GCF_002099185.1. Taxonomy (NCBI): domain Bacteria; kingdom Bacillati; phylum Actinomycetota; class Actinomycetes; order Kitasatosporales; family Streptomycetaceae; genus Streptomyces; species Streptomyces sp. CB03238. The sequence goes on from NZ_NBCN01000034.1 coordinate 26,284, forward strand.
CCACGGCCGGCTTGCCCGCACGCGCCCGCGATTCCTCGGCACGCAGGCCAAGGACGAGAACGACGCGGGCCGGTCGGCCGGTGATGCCCAGTGCCTTGACCTGCTCGGTGATGAACTTCCGCGACACGTTTCGCTTCATCTCGGCCGTGCAGAACCGATTGAAAAAGTTGGGGAATTGGCCCCGGGCGCGGATGCGGTGCAGTAGCGATGGCCACTTCGCCGAGCGGCGCACCTCGAAGGGCAGGCCGTAGTGCTCGGCCTGTTGCCGGGCCAGTTCGAGCGTGCCGGGCCACTCCACGGTGTGCCCCCGGGGCGTGCGGCCGAGATCGATGTGGAGGACGACGATGCGATCGCGCACGCCGGCCGCGTCCGCCTGGCGCACCGTCTCGTCCAATGCCGCCTGGCTGTCCTTGCCGCCGCTGCTGGAGTCGATGATCAAGTCCGCGGCGGCAAGGTCCGGCGCCGGGTCAGGCCCGTGGGCGTCGCGGGCCGTGATCAGTTCGAGCTGGGTCACGGCTTGACCTCCGCCACGGCGGCAAGGTGCTTGGTGATGAGCCGGTCGGCCTCGGTCATCGCGGGCGTCTTCAGGTGCGCGACCCACTCGCCGAAGTAGCTCTCCGCCGGGCCCCACAAGTACCAGCCGTGATCGCGGTAGCCGTCCTTCGTGTTCTTCTTGCGGTAGGCCAGTTCCCACCAGCCTTCTCGCCAGCGCCACATGCGCCGCGCCTGGGTGTCGGGTACCCAGCCGGCACGCTCGGCCAGAACTTGAAGGCGCGCCATGTCTGTGCGCAGCATCGCGTTGATGCGGGTGTGGTCCTCGTTGAGTGCCGTCAGGCGGCGCACGTCCTCGCCGAGCAGCTGCTGAACGCCGTCGGCCAGACGTGCCAGGTACTCGGTGTTGGCGTTGGCATCGCGGGCGCGCTCGCGGGCGGAGTGCCAGGCCAGGGGGTAGCGGTTGTTCCGTGTGCGCTCGACGGCCAGTTGTTCGCGTGCCTGGTCGCGCTGGCGGGCTACGCGGCGCAGGACGGTTGCGGCGCCGGGGGCTGCGTGTTCCTCCAGCCATTTCGCGGTGGCTTCTATCTCGGTTCCCACAGGGGGGTGGTGCATCGTGTGTTCCTTCGGACGGGAGCCGCCCCGGCGCCAGGCCGGGGCGGCACTCCTGGCGTACGGGTTACGGGCGGGGCGTCTTGGGCGCCTTCTGGATGGAGTTGCCGGAAGGGGGCAGAGGCGTGCGGCGCGCGACGAGGTCCTGAAAGCGCGTGCCGGGCCGGAACTTCACGATGCGCGTGGCGGCGACCTTCACCTCGCAGCCCGTCTGAGGGTTGCGACCGACGCGGGCCGGGCGGGCCTGCGGCACGAGGGTCCCGAAGCCGGTGATCGAAACAGCGTCTCCGGCGACGACGGCGCGCACCATGGCGTCCAGGACGGCTTCCACGGCAGCTTTGGCCTGCCGTTTGCCGCCCGTTCGAGGAGCGACGGCTTCGATGAGCTGGGCCTTGTTCACACGGATTCCTTTCAACTCAGTTGTGGGGCAAGGGGGATCAGGGCGGGGCGGTCGGTTCCGGAGCGCGCCACGCGGCCGGGAGAGGGCTGAGGCCGACGCCCGGGTCGTCGGGGGCCGGGGCGCTCAGGCGATGGGGCGGCACACCCGCCCTGCCGTCTGCTTTCAAGGATGTCTCCTATCTTCTGGGTGTGGTTACGCCGGGAGGCGCAGCAGGGGTCCACCCGCCTTGAGCACGACCTCCAGCGGCAGGACGGTGCCGGGTCGGTCGACGGAGACCACCAGGGGCTCCTCGCCGGGTGCGGGCCGTGCGGCCACCCACCACACCGCACCCCAGTGGTCCAGGTAGCGGGCTCCGACCTCGAAGGGCAGGCCCTCGTAGAGGAAGCACCGGGAGCGGATGGAGGCCGCCCACCCGAGCAGGGGGTCACCGCCGGGGGTGCCGGGGCGCGGCATCTGCACACCGATGAAGTCTCGGCCCGCGGTGACGACCAGTGCCGCCAGCCCGGCGCCGGGCCGCACGTCGACCTCCTCGCCGGCGTTCTCCCACAGCGCGAGGTCGGCGGTGCCAAGGCGCACCGGCTCAGTGGTGTGGTACGAGGGCGGAGCCTCCAAGCGCAGCAGGTTTCGCCAGGGCAGCTCGGCCATGCTGGTGGCGACGGGCACCGTCAACTGGGCTGCGCCCTCGGTGAAGCGCAGCAGGGGCCCGCCGCGTTCGAGGAGGTGCTCAACGGTGATGTGGTCGGAGGATTCCAGCCACTCGCGCAGTGCGGTGGCGTCCTGGAAGGCGATCGGGGCCGTCCAGTGGCTGCCGGTGACGGGCGTGCGGGCAACTGCCAGGGTGCGGTCGCCTCCGGCGGCGGCGTGCAGCCAGCGCCGCGTGCAGTCGAGAACGATCACGTCGAGGTGTTCCATGCCGTCCCCGGTGGGGCGGTGCGGAGCGACCTTGTCGAGGATGGCGGACAGGGCGTCCGCCCTCATGCTGATCATCGTTTTCCTTCGGGTGAGTAGGTGCGTGATTCAGGAGCCTGAGGCGCGCTTGCGGGCCCGGCGGGCCTGCTGGGCGAGCCGTCCGGCTTCCCGGCACAGTGAGCAGGCCGTCTCGCCGCGCCGGTTGTGGGCACGGGCACCGGCCTCGGTGCCGTGGGTGATGGGGGCGGCGCCTTCCTCGAGCTCGTCGTGGTGGGCGCCCTCGCAGGTGGCGCGGACCGTGCCGTCGATCCACAGCCGTCCGCCGCAGATGCCGTCGAACAGTGACTGTCTCGGCAGCACCAGGTCGATACACCGCGCCCGGAAGGGGCAGTCCTGGCACACAGCCAGGAGCATGCGGATCTGCGGCGCCCTGAAGGAGTCCTCGTTCGCGTCGTCGGGGGTAAAGCGCCGATCCCCGGCACACGGCGCCTCGTTGACCCACCAGGTGCCGCTCATCAGGTGCTCTCCGATGGACGGCGGCTACGCGGTCGGCGGCAGCGGCATCAGGCGCACCTGGTCGCTGGTGCTGACGCCGTACGGGTGGACGTAGTCGCCGGGCAGGGGCATGAGGTGCCGGTCGGCCAGGGCCGGGAGGGCGAGCACCTGGCCGAGGAGCCGGGTGAGGGTGGTGTCGCAGGCGGACGGCCACCGCGGGCGCGGCGTGCGCACAGGCGTGCCGTCGTCGGCGGCCCCTTCGAAGATCTCGATGATCCGACCGGCGGCGCGGCCGTCCACGACGAGCGCGGTCGCCTCCGGGTGGTGCTCGCGTACCAGCTCGGCGACGCGTGCCGCCCGATCGGACGGAGGCATCTCCAGCAGCCAGCCGGTGTCGGCGGCCGTGTTGCGGTGGACCGACGCCCACGCCGGAGAGGAGTAGGGGGCCAGGGCAGTCTGGACGTCGAGCTCGATGTCGGTCGGGATGGTGCTGAGCGGGTGTTCCTCGTCGCCGTACTCCCACAACCAGGGGCAGGCTCCCAGAGGGCTGGGCTGTACGCCGAGCACGCCGTGAAGGTCCAACGACCGCTGCTTACTTTCGTAGTCGAAGGCGACGTAGGCCGCCTCCGGGCAGGCGGCGCGGATCTTCGCGGCGATGTGGTCGAGCACCGCGAGGCAGTACGCCTTCTCGATCCGCAGGCGCTCAGCCTCCAACTCCTCGCGCTGCTCGGCGAGGATGGCCAACTGGTCGCGTGTAGCCGGTGTCATGACAGGGGTGTCCCTTCTTTCTTCGGGGGTGGGGTCAGGCAAGGACGGGCTTGAGGCGCTCACCGATCCAGCGCGCGACGTTGACCGACACGGCGTTGCCGGCCTGCTGGGTCTGGGCGGCCTTGGAGCCGACGACCTCGTACGTCTCGGGGAACCGCTGGGCCGATAGCTGCTCGCGGGGCTGCAACATGCGGAAGTAGCAGTCCTCGATGGCGGGGGCGCTGCGCACGACGGCTGCCGAGTCACGGGTGGACAGGGTGTGCAGGGGCTCGGCCGCGGTCTTCGGTGCGGCCTTGCGGTACGGGATGACCAGCGTGTTGCGGGCCCGGGTGCGGGCGTTGCCGTCGGGCACGACCAGGCCGTGGTGGCGGGCCGTGGCGATGGTGCTCAGCGGGGCGTCGATCGGCGCGGCGTCGCAGTTGTTGCGGAACTCCACGATGAACGGGTCCACCGTGACGAGGGCTTCGCTCTCGCGGGTGGTGCGGGTGCGCATCGGCTCCTCGATGGGCGAGGCCGTGTCGTTCCACGAGCCGCCGACCGGCACCAGCAGGGCTTCACCGAGCTTGGCCGTGCGGGTGGGCAGCGGCCGGGTGTGTGGGGCGAACGCGCGGTCGGTGCCGTCCTTGCCGTGCGTGAGGGTGACGACGGACGGCTCGTAGGGGAACTTCGCCAGCCCGGCCTCGATCCGCCGCATGGTGTTCGGCACCAGCGGCTTGGAGCGGTCCCCGATGCGCTGGCCGATGTCGTCCCACATGATCACGTCGGAGGCGGGCCGGACGTACGGCTCCACCAGCGCGTGGCCACAGCGGCTGTTCGGGCAGCGGTAGTCGTACTGCTGCTGGTACTTGCCGACCTTCACCCGCGGGTCGCGCCAGCTCTGGCGCGCCTTGACGTCCCGCCGACACTCAAAGCAGTACGCCAGCGGGCGCGGCGCGAGATCCGGGCGCCGGATACCCGTCAGGGTGAAAACCACATAAATCCTGTCGCGCCACTGCGGCGCATACGGGTTGGTCTCGGAGCCGATGTGCGCGGAGGACACGGAGACGATCTGGACGCGGTAGCCGAGTTTCTTCATGGCGCGGATCCACTCGGGGAACAGCAGCCAGTCGGTGATGAACTCGACGACGTTCTCCACGACGACGCACGGGAACCGCTTCGCCTCGGCGGCGCGCAGCACGCACCAGGCGGTCACCCGGGTCATCTCGAATGCCTCGGGCGGCAGTTCGCGCCACTGCTCCTCTTCTTCGAACAGCGCGTCCTGCACCGGGTCGGGCCGTTTCTTCCCGCCGGCGGGGCTGACCTCGGTGCAGATGACGCTGGCCCACAGCACGAGGGCCTTGGGGAGCCAGCGCATGGGGTAGTTCTGGATGTTGGCGCAACGCGCAGTCGCCTTCGGGTGGTTGAGCTCGAACGTGTCGACGGCGGTCTGCCAGTGGTTGATGCCGAGGATGGGGTCGAAACCGGCTTCCAACAGGCCGGTGGCATCTCCGCCCGCTCCGCAGAGCAGGTGGATGGATCGGGGCACGGTCTTAGGTCTCCAAGAGGCGGGGCCGCCCGGCCCGGCTTGTGGGCCGGGCGGCCGTGGTCAGGACTCGTCGGAGGCGCGTAACGCGCGGTGGTGGCGGCTGTCCTCGATGCCGAGGGCGGTGAACCCCAGCAGGCCGAGGGCGCACACGATCAGCAGCCAGATCACCGGTCCGCGCCCCCGGTGGGGCGCGGTGCGCGGCGCGGCCGGTCAGTCATCGCTGCGGGTGACGCGGACGGTCGTGATGTGTCCGGCGCACTCGAACAGCGCCAGCGGGTAGCCGTCCGCCTGTGGCCGCTGCCAGACGCGGCGGTAGCCCTCATGGTCGGTGAGCCGCTGGGACCACTCCGAGAAGCGGGCGATGGCGGTGGCCGCGCCCTCGATCCCGGCGGTCTGGTTGTGGCTCGCGCCGTACGGTGCGGTGTGCGTGGCCGAGACGATCAGCTGGGGTGCGCGGCGGGGAACGTCGAGGCTGTCGATGCGGGCCAGCAGCGGGATCAGGCTGTTGCCGTGGTGGCGCTGGGGTCCGTTGGGGGTGGAGTCGTACAGGACGGTGTGCTTGCTCGGATCCTGCACATCCCGGCGGACGACGCTCCAGCCGTTCACCTCGGCGGGGTCGGAGGGCAGGCTGTGCTCGGAGGCGATGATCAGCTCCGTGCCGTCCCGCAGGTCGGCGCGTACGAAGAACTCGCCTCCTCCGGCGGTCTCGATGTCGGTGACCCAGCCCGCGTAGCGCAGCGGGGTGATGACGTGGCCGTAGCCGTGGAACAGCCGCTGCCACAGCGGGTCGGCGGTGCGGTTGTGGTCGGGCAGAGCCGCGATCGTGGTGGACATGTGCTGGTCTCCAAGAGAGTGGTGCGGGGAGAGCGCCCAACAAGGCACTCTTTGAACAATGTCGTCTATTTCTGGTGAAGCGGATATCAGACGGTGGGCAGTTCACTGCGGGCGAGGATCTGCACCGACCACATCCGGCGGCCACGGGTGACGACGCAGCCGATCGCGCGCCCCTCGTGGGGCAGCACGAAGCCGCTGCCACCCTCCTCCTGGCTCAGGTCGCTGACGAGCTCGCGCACGCCGCGTTCGGCACACTCGGCCGAGCAGTACAGGTGGCCGCCGAGGCGCGGTGCGGCCGGTGAGCCGTGGATCACTTCGGCGACCACGACGTAGACGTCGGGGGCCGGGGTGAGCGTGTCACTCAAGATGGTCTCCAAGGGGTCGGTGGGTTCGGCGAGTTCCGAACTTTCTACTTATATCTTATTCGTACACGCTGGGGCGTCAAGAATGGTGATCTAGCAAGCCGCCTATCTGGACCGCGAGTTGCGGCCGAGTTCACGTCCCAGGCGGGCCAGCTCTCGCACGCGTTTGCGCGCCATCTCCTCAGCCTGCGGATCCGACCGGGCAACCCGCCGCGCCCGCTCGGCGAAGAACTCCCGCAGCCACTGCTGCTGCGAGGCATGCTCGCTGGCCGCAGCCTCACGCCGCGCCTGCTCACGACCGGCCCGAGGGTTGGTGCCGCATCCCCGGCAGTTGCCGACCGGCTCCGGGTGCTTCGGGCAGCCGCCTGGCTGCTGGTCCTCCCCGGCCGCGCCTGGCTCCCCCGCGGCGTCAGCCGTGGGGGTAGGGGGGTTAGGAAGGAGATAGGAAGGAGAAGGAAAAGAAGGGGTTCCCCTGGGGGAACCCTCTTGGTTCCCGTGGGGGAACCCACTGGGTTCCCGTGGGGGAACCCTCCCCTCTCCGTTGTCAGGGTTCCCCTGCGGGAACCCTCCTTCCTCGGCAGCGGCCTGCACCGCGGCGCGTGCCTCCTCCCGCGCCGTCACGTCGTCTTGGGTACGTGCCGCCGCAGAGGGCCGCCTGCGGCGCTCGATCTCACGCGCCAGCCGAGGGTTCTTCGGGGCACGCCGCGCAGTGCGGCGCCGCTCGATCAGCTCCTCGGTGCTGGGGATGGGAGGAACACCGTCGGGAAACACCCGGTACTCAGCCCGGCGGCCGACGCGCCCAACTTCCACCCGCTCGACCAGGCCGAGCCCGACCAGCTCGGTGACGACCGCGATGACCTGCTTCTCGCCCACGCCGGCCCAGGCCATCAGCCGCTCCAGGCCCGGCCGCGCCAGCCGCGTCTGATCGTCGGCAGAGTCCGCAATCTTCATCAGCACGAACTTCTGCGTCTGGTTGATCACCTCCTTGGGCAGATAGGCCGCCACCAACATCAAGTGGATGCTCACCGGCACCTCTCCGTGTCACGTCCGATTCGGGCCGCACTGAGGTAGGGGCAGGGCCAACGGTGGCTCTGCCCTTACCGGTTCGCGGGTTCAGGGCTTCTTGCGCGCGGTGACGTTGATGCTCACCGACGTGCGCCGGTCGGGGTCAAGCCGTACCGGCACGGGGATGCCCGCAGCCTTGAGCTGCGCCTTCATCGCCGCCGCGTCGGGAGCCATCGGCACCTCCAGACCCGCCCGCTGGTAGAGCGCGACCATGGCGTCCACGTCCTCGACCTTCGTCGGGTTACCGCCGCTCCAGGTCAGCACGTTGTCGCCGTAGACGCCGGGCTCCGAGCCGTCCAGCTTGGCCCGCAGGAACTTCTGCCGCTCCTTGAGCGGCTTGATCTGCTCCGACACCTCGGCGTACTCGGCAAGGGCCGCTGCCCGCTCGGCGTCGTCGTGGATCAGGATGCTCTGCGGTCGGCGCCCGGCCGCGACGGAGCCCCAGCAGGCCGTCTTGAACGGGCAGTGGTCGCAGACGACGGACAGGCCCGGCCCCTGGAACGTGCGCGGCAGTTCCTCCGGCGTCTCGGCCGCCCTCACCTGCTGCACCCACCACCGTGCCCCGCGGGCCCGATCGGCGCTGAAGGCCATCTCCTGCACGTGGTCGTCGCCGCTGTCGCGGTTGATGAACCGGAAGCGGATGCGGCCGACCGGAACGGGGCCGAGGCGGGCGAGCTGCCGCTGACCCTCAACGTCGGCGAACCCTTCGCTGCGCAGCAGGTCGGCGTACAGCAGGACCTGGCGGATCTCCGCGTCGCTGGCGCCGTACCGCAGGACGTTGTCCCACTGGTAGGTGGACTTGGTCTTCACGTCCTCCACGGTCGTCTCCTCGGCCGGGAGGAGGGGCCGCAGCCGCTTCGGCAGGCGGGCGGCGGTGTGGCTGTCGAGCTGGACGGCGTCGATGTGGCCCTTGATCGTCTGGTCCTCGACGCTGCGCTCGATCACCCATCCGTACTCCTCGCGGGCGGCGGCCAGGATGCCGGCGTGCAGCCAGGTGCCCAGGATCGCCTTGCGCTTCTCCCCGCCGTCGGTGGGCGTTCGGCCGTGCAGGAGGTATCCGGCGCGGCGGGCGCAGACGGTGTCGGATGCTCCGATCTTGGTTTGCAGGGAACGGGGTCGACGTGCGTCGACCTTGTGGGCTGCGGGCCACAGGCTGACGGGACGCTCGGATGTGATGGTCAATTCGGTCTCCAAGAGCGGGGTGCCGCCCGCCGCGAGGCGGGCGGCACCCGGTCGGATCGGGGAGTGAGGTCAGGAAGCCGGGCGGTTCTTGGCCGAGGCGGCCTGCTTGCGGGCAGCGGCGCGCTTGCGCTCGGGCTGCGGGTTGTCCTCGGACGCAGGGGTCTGCTCGGGCTGAGATTCAGGCTCCGGCCGCTGTCGGGACCGGGTCCGCTTCCTCGCCGGGGGCCGCTCCTCTTCCCGCGGCCTTTGGCCGTCGGGGGTCTCAGGTTCCTGGTCGGCCGACTCGCCGGCGTCCTCGCGGCCCTGCTCGCCGTCCTCCAGGCCCGCGGCGGCCCGCAGCCGCTGGGTGGCGTCCTCGGCGACGCCGGCCACCACTTCGGCGTCCGCCTGCGCCATCTCCTCGTCCACGTACACGCCGGACAGGTCCTGCGGGGCCGCCATCCTCAGCGCACCGGCCTCGGCGCACTTGCGCAGCATGTGGGCGGGCATGGTCCGCCACATCTTCGCGATGACGTACTGGTTCTGCTTCGCGTCCCAGTAGGTCGGGGCGAACTCGCCCCAGCGCGCGATGAACGGAAAGCGGCTGGTGCCCCTGAGCACCGTGACCTTCACGGCGGCCGGAGGGCCGGGCGCGAGCCAGACCTCATGCGCCTTGCCCTCGGCGTCGTAGTAGACGGTGTCCTCATACGAGATGCGCTCGCCGGTGCGCTCCGCTGCCCGGTGCGCGATCGTACGGAACCCGTCGATGCCGGTCTGGATGGTCCAGTTGACCGGATTCTCCTCACGGTCCTCGCCCCGGTTTTTGCGGCCGATCATGTAGATCTGCCGGGCGAACGGGTCGAGACCGCTGCGCACGCAGTAGTGGAAGAACACGGCCAGCTGCGCACGTGGAGCGAGCTGAAGGCCGGGGCTGATCAGGGCCAGGGCAGCTACCTGCCGCTGGTCGAACTCCTCCTGGTCGGCGCGCAGCACGATCGCGCTCTGGGCGATGGTCCGCGCGGGCGTGGCCTCCGTGCCGGAGACGGCGACGGGTGCTGCGGTGTCGCCGGGCTGTTGCTCGTCGGGTTGGTTCACGTTGATGTCTCCAAGAGATTCGGTTCAGTCGGCCCGCAGTGCGCGGACCTCGAACGCAGGGGCCCACTCCGGGTGGCGCTCGATGAGCAGCCGGACATACCGGGAGCGGAAGTTGTTGTTGAGGCGGAACTCGTCGCCTTCGGTCGCGGTGGCGTAGCGCCAGCGCAGGACCTCAAAGAGCATCCCGATGCCGACACGGGCGGCACCGCGCTCGAGGTAGTCGGCGGTCAGACGCTCCAAAGCCGTAAGGACCCACGGGTTGAGCCGATGGAACGCCTCGAACTGGCCCTGGATCGTCGCCTGACCGTCGGGCTGCCGCACGGTGTGGATCACCAGGCCCGGAATCTTGTCCTGGATGACCGCCATACCCCACCCCCTGAAGAACGATTTCAACAGTGTCGTCTATCTTGAGGGTTGGGAGCCGGATGATCAACCCCGCTATGAAGGGGCGCGAGTTCACGACTGCGGCGTCAGGCCGACGCTGCAGCCCCGGCGGCCCCTTCGCTGCGCCGCCCAGCCAGTCCGCTGGTGGTGGCGAAGTCCTGCGCCGTTCGGGCCGCCAGATTGGAGTCCGGATTTCCGGCCGTGTACTACATCAGCGCCGTCTCGGCCTCCTCCGACTGCATGACGGCGACGGCATCGCTGCCCGGTGTGTGGGTGATCTGCACTGCTGCCTCCTTGCGCGAGTAAGGGCCACCCCTGAAGGGGTATGCATATATCTTAGTCGCAAGCTGGGTCTGCGTACAGTATTTGTGCAGGTCAGGGGCTTTTTCGGGCGTGACGGCCGCGGGTCAGCACCTTCGAGCCGGGCCCGTCGTAGGTGCCCGCGCGCAGGGCTGCGATGACCTCTTCGTCCACGTCCCAGGGCAGGCTGCGGGCGCTTTCGCGAAGCGCCGGCACCGCGTCGAGCACGGTGTCGAGCAGCCACAGACGCGACCCGGACAGCAGCCAGTCCTCCTCCGGGAAACGGCCCGACGCGATCGTGGTGGCGAGGTTGCCCTGCGCCGGCAGGTGGAACATCTCGATGATCTCCTGCTGGCCCACGATGGGGGGCAACTCGTCGCCGAGATCAGCTTCCCAGCCCTCGCCCTGCTCGGCGATGAGCCGTTCCTTGACCCGGATGTGCAGGGTCTTGGGCCTGGCAGTGGTCTGGCCGAAGCGGCATGCGAAGCCCAGTGGCCAGTACCGCACGCCCGAGACGACAATGGCGGTCGCCGGATCCAGGACACCGCGGCTGGGAGCCAGCCACTGCCCGACCATCTGCGCCTCCACCCCATACAGGGCAGCGAACTCCTGGTGCCCGACCAGATACGGCTTCTTCAGCCCGTGCATCGCCCCGTCCCTCGCTGTGTCGCCTCTCGCGTGCCACCGGCAGGGTAGCCGCGCACCGCTCGGCGCGCTCGGCGGTGCTATCGTTGACGGCGGTCTTCCAAGAGACCTGAACGACCCCCGCTGCGCGGGGGTCGTTCGCGCATCTGGACGGAAGCCCGCCATACGGCCCTTACGCGGGCGCTGCGCTTTCCTCGCCGGGCTGGGTACGCGCGACAAGCTGGGGTCGGCCCGTGCTGCGGTGTCGGCGCGCCTGCCCGGTGAAACGCAGAGCGTGCACGCTCTTGCCCGTGATCTGCCGGAACTGCGCCGCCACCTCGTCCTTGCGCACACGACGCGAGCCCACGGTGAATACCGGCCCGCCCGGCCGCGAGCCGATCAGCTCAGCCAGCAGCTCGGCGGTAGCGGCAGTGATCCCCGCTTCGAACGTACCGCCCTCCTTGGTGTCGTCGAGTACGACGAGGCGGTCGGCGAGCTCCACGTCCTGCACGTCCAGCGCGATGGCTTCGTCCAGCCGTACATCGGATTCCGACAGCAGTTGCCAGACGGCGCGGACGGCCGGCGGGACCGTCAGGTCCGCCAGCGCGGTGTCCACCTCCAAGTCGGTCACGATCAGGTGCTCGGTATCCATGAAGACCCCCAGGCCGCAGGAAGACACGTGTGGTGCCTCAACGCTAGCTGCCTGGTCGGACAACACCCGAACCGCAACGGGGACTTCGGCTTCAGCCCCTGGCCACGCCGTACAGCGTCAGCGCCACCGCGGTGATGCTGGCGAGGACGGCGATCGTCGGCAACGGCCACCGTCCCTTCTCCAGGGATGTCACCCTCGCCTCAAGGTCCTCCACCGCTTTGTCGGTCTGGTCAGACCGCTGCACCAGCAGCGCGAGTTGCCCATCGATGCGGGCCAGCCCCACTTCGAGCGCGCTGCGCAGCTCGGCGAGGGCCAGTGCGACCTCTCCCTCCGGCACGGTGCCTCTCCTTCTCTCGTGTCGCAGGTCAGCGGGTGGGCGTGGCCGGGTCGCGCTTCAGCGGCAGCCACGAGGCGGTTCCCGGCCGCCCGAGCACGGTCCCGACGGTGGACTTCAGCGCCGACAGGGCCGCGGGTATCGCGGAGACGGCCGCGGCCTGCCACGCGGACAGCGACACCATGTCGGTCGTGCTGGAGGCGGCCATCAGGCCCAGCAGGGACTGGAGGTAGGTGGCGATCGTGCGCTCGGCGACGTCAGCGAGGGCCTGCGGCATGGGGTCGTGCTTCTCCTGGTCGGGCTTGCTCGGGGTCGGCTCGGCAGCGCCGGCCTGGTGCGGGACGCGCAGCTTGGCCCAGGTCTCCGGGCCAGGGATGCCGTCCGCGGCGGCTCCGTGGTGGCCGCACTTGATCTGGTAAGCGGCGTAGGAGCGGCGGTGCGCGTCGTTCCACACCGGGCCGGGTGGGGTGTCGTAGGAGTCGCAGCCCTCGCCGATCAGCCGCTTCGCCATGGCCGCGATCACGGGCGAGGAGCGCCCGTCACGGAAGAAGTCCTTGCCCGGGTACGCGGCGTACTTCGGTACCGGCTTCGGCTTCGGCCTGGGCGTGGGGTCTGGCTTGGGCTTCGGCTTGTTGGGCGGCTTACTGTCGCCCTTGAGATGCTTGGCGACGCGAGCGCGGAAGTCGTCCATGTCGATGCCGCCCGGGTCGGACTTGGACGGCTTCCACTCCTTGTGCCCGATGACGCTGTGCTCGTTCCATCCGTGGGCACGGCAGATCGCGGCGGCGGCGCGCGCCATCGCGTCCAGCTGCGCCGAGGGCCACGGCTGGCTACCGGTGTTGATGCACTCAAAGCCGTAGAAGTGCCGGTTGCCGTCGGTGTCTTCCTCGTTGGCGCGCGGCAGCTCGTTCTTCTCCTCGATGACGGCGAGCAGCACGTCGGTGTCGCCCTGGCCGGCGTGGTTCGTTCGCCCGTACCCAACCAGGTGCACCGTGCCGGACCGGTCGATCACGCCATGGCACAGCGGGCCGGGAAGGGCCTGGTAGCCGACACGGCACAGCTCCACCATGTCGGCTTCGGAGCTGTAGGAGCCGGTGTGATGGATCATCACCCCGTTCATCGGGCCCCAGTTGCCGTGAGTGTTGCGGTTGTGGGTGCGCCATTTGCCGTGCTCGACGACGCCGAGGCCCGCGTGCTTCAGCACGGACAGAAACCTGTCCGCGCTCAACGGTGTTGCCACGCTCGCTTCGCCCTTCTCCCCTGCGCCGTATGGCAATCGGCCGGGCCCTTGGTTGGGTCCGGTCCCTCGGGAGTTGGCTGCGAAGCGTTGGGTGGAGGGTCACCCGGTCGTCATGGTACCCACGGCGTGCATGAGTGAGCCGCGGTGATCCCGCTGGTGGGCGCGGCTATTCCTCGTCGTCGCCGTCGATGCGGCAGGAGGCGCTGTCGAGGCTGAGCCAGGTGGCCTTCACGCTGCCGCCGTCCTGCACCCGCAGGATCAGACGGCCCTTGGGGTCGATGTCGAGGTGGAGTGCGCGGCGGGCCGCGTCGGAGGCCACGGGGACGGTGCGGGGTACCGCTGGCCAGTAGCCGTCCGGCAGCAGGCCGATGACCGTCCCGTCCACCGCGCGGCCGTCCGGAAGTCCGATCCGGCCGCTGAACTCCAGCGTGTCCCACAGGTTGGCGCGCATCTGCGGCGGCTGCGCCGGGTCGGGCACCGAGGTGTCGCCGGTCAGCGGCACGTCGCGCCACGGCGGATACGGCGCGCGCCGGGCCCGCTCCAGCGCGGTCACCCGCCGGTCGAGTTTGGCCAGGCGGCGTGCGAGCGCGGCGATCGTGTCCGGCATCTACTCCTCCGCCTCATCGCCGCTGTCGGCGGGCTTCACGCTGCGCTCCAGCTTCAGCGTCACGCGCTCCGGGCTCTCGCCTTCGCCGGGCCGTACGGTCCAGCCGACGATGCGGTTCCATCCGTCGTAGGCGGTGTGCGGCTCATGCAGCCGGATGCGGACGTGATCGCCGATGCGCAGCGACTCGATCGGCGCCGCCGGGTGGTCGGTGATCTCCAGCTCGGTGAGCGTCGGCAGGACCTGCCGGGCCAGGCGTTCGCGCCGGGTGCGCTGCTTGAGCCGGGTCTCGTCCTTCTCGCTGGTCTCCAGCTTGTGCTCCAGGCGCAGCCGCCCGTTGCGCCCGCCATCGACCACGACCTTGCGCTTCTTGCCCTCGCCCGCACCGAGGCCGATCACCCACTGGGCGTAGGAGTCGGCGTCCTTGATCACGTGCGGTTCGCCGACCACGTTGGCGCCGGTGGTGAACGTCAAGTCCTCGCGGCGCCGGCCCAGCTTCGGGGCGCCGAGGATGATGCGCCGCTCGGCGCGCCGCCCGCGCCAAGCCACGGTCTCCGACCACTCCAGGCCGTCATCGATCTCCGCCATCTCGTCCACGATCTCGCCGAGGTTGCGGGCATCCCAGCGCGGGATGTCGTACGGGTCCTTCGCCGTGCCGGTCTTCGCTGAGGATTTGGTGTCGTCCACGACGACCTCGAGGTCGCCGTCCGGCTGCTCCTGCGCGTAGGCCCACACGTCACGGATCACCTCGCACGGGTCGGCCTCGACGTAAGGGCCGCGCCCTGCGAGGTTGCCGTGCAGATCGTGGCGGCGGTGCAGGTAGCTGGTGAACCCGGACGCTTCGACGGGCAGCTTCGGGCCTTCCGGCTCCGCACGCCAGATGAGCCCGCCCCACAGCAGCTTGGAGTTCCGCTCGACATAGATGACGGCGTCGCCAGCGTCGAGCATGTCGCCCAGTGAACGGGCGAAGGTCGGGGACAGCGTGGCGCTGAGCGATCCGGGCCCGGATATCTCCGGCCCGAACTCGACCTCGGTCAGCGGCAGGTTCCAGTGCAGAACGTCGCCGGTCGCGGCTCGGGCGACGATGTAGCGGTAGTCGGGCATCACACCGGGCTTTCGGTGAACTCGATGTCGGCGGTGACCGTGGTGCCCTTGGCCACGGACAGGTCGCCGTCGCCGTACTTGTCGATCTGGTTGATCTGCACGGCCAGGTGCTGACGGGTGCCACGGTAGGCGGGCGGCACGGCGAGGGTGTCGGCGAGCACGACGGTTGCGCGGCGCGTGGTCGTGCCGTCGTCGTCGACGACGGTGGGCTTGGAGCTGCGCTCGCCCAGGCGCGTGCGCAGCTCGGCGTAGATGCTTCCCGCCTCCGCGCGCAGGCCGGACAGGGTGATCACGATGGTGGCCTTCGTCGCCCAGCCGGGCACGTCCACGTCCCAGGCCGCGTCCTTGGGCCAGGCTGCCCAGTGGCCGTGCTTGCCCGGTACCTTCTCCGTTCCCTGGGGGTGCACGGTGCGCAGGGTCCGCTCGGTGCGCGGGTTTGCGAGCCTTCGCAGGTCCGTGATCATCTCCGCGGTGACGGCCGCGGTGTTACGGGGCAGGTTGATCCGCGCGAGCGGGATGGCGGTCATGCCACGCGGCGCAGGGGTCGCCTCGTTGCCGATGTCCTGGATGAGGTGGAAGTAGCCGATGTCCTGCGTGCGCGGGTCCCGCTCGCCCTCGAACTCCGGGTCCTCCACGCGCAGGACGAGCAGGTCCGTGCGGGCGAACGGGCCGGTCGGCGGGACGTCGACCACGGCGTCGCCGATGTTGGTCTGGGTGTAGGCGCCCTGCCAGGGCCGTGCGCCGTGGATGAGCGCCGAGCCGTCACCGACACGGACGCCGGGGCCCGGGGCCTCCAGGGGCCGGACCTTCAGGTCGCCAGCTTCGGCGACGCCCTGCCGGCCGCGCGCCAAGTCGCGGATCATCAGCCGCATCGCGCGGGCGGGGTGCTGGCCGCCGTGCACCATCATCGGGGGCTGGACAAGGGTCACAGGTGTTCTCCGTTCACAGGGCGGTGTACGCCGACCGCCACGCCACTTCGAGCCGCGCGGTGCCGGTGGGGTCCTCCGCGCTCCAGCCGATCTCCGAGCGGCCCCGCGGGATGGCGAACAGGTCCAGGCGCGACTCAGGCGTGAGGTCGTTCGCCACGTTCACCGTGCCGTTGCGCAGGACCCAGCAGGTACCGGGCCGGGTCTCCATCTCCACCCACTCCCCGGCACGCAGCGACAGGTCGGGTTCGAGGACGCGGCCGGTAACGCTGTTCCAGATGCGCGGGCGGGTGACCGGGCCGTGGATGCGGATGCTGGGCCACGAGGCGACGTTGCCGTGGTTGGTGATCCATCCGGGCCGGTCGTCTCCGGGCTTGTGGTCCGGGTCGTCGCTGGCGCGGCAGGCGGGCGGGCACAGCGCCTCGTCCACGGTGCGGTCGCCCAGGGTGTGCTTGGCGGCCTGGTCGAGGCCGAGGGTCAGCTTCGACAGTTCGTCGTCGTACCAGCGCGGGTCCGTGGCAGCGAACTCGATATCCAGCGGGATCCACCCGTTGATCGCATTGGCGGTGCTGGTGGCCTCCATGCGGCGCAGCCGCCCGTACAAGCGGCGCATCCGGTGGCCGGGCCAGCGGCCCCGCAGCACCGCCCGCCCCTCGGGCCGGGTGCGGGCGGCCGGGTCATCGGCGGCCAGCTCCAGACGGGCGAGCAGGTCGGCCGCAGCGGTCGGATCGCCCGGGGTCTTGATGCCGGCCTCGATGCGTACGGTGCGCGGCCCGTAGAAGTCCTGGCCCGGGTAGGTGCCGTCACCGGTCGGGTTGTCCACATCCTGTGCACGGACCGTCGGCGAGCCGAGCCCTTCGATGTTGCCGATGGGGATGCGGGTGCCCTTGCCGAGGACGACGCCGCCGATCTCGAACTGCCACGGGGCCAGCTCGATGGGTGGGGACTTCTTCAGTGGTGTGGTCATCAAACCCTCCCGCCACGCTGGGCGTTGCGCAGGTTGCGCATCATTTCGGTGCCGATCTGCTCGGGGGTGGCGGAGCTGTCGGTGACGGTGACCGGCATGGTGCCGATCAGCGGCTGCTGCTCGCGCACGACGACGACCTGGACGCGCCCGCCCGCGCGGCCGTCGACGACCCGTGTGCGGGCGCGGTCCGAGCCGGTGCGTACGTCGAAGGCACGGACAACGCCCGCCATGACCTCCGTGCTCCTGGCCCGCTTGAAGGAACTGGCCAGCGTGGGGCTGTAGTCACGGCTGCTCCGGCCACGTACGCCGCCGTTGGCGTACCACTCGACCTGGCCACCGAACCGGTCGACCACGGTCTCCACGATCGCCTTGCTGCGGTCGCGCTTCGAGGCGGCCATGGGCACGTACGCCTCCCCGCCGGTCTCGGGCTCACCCCAGATGCGCCAGCTCCCGGCCGGGGCGATCTGCGCGACGTGCCGCTCGCGGCGCCGGGGACCGGTGATCCCGCCGTCGGCGAAGTAGTCGACAACACCGCCGTCGGCCTGCTTCTTGGCAGCGCGGGCCTGGGCGTCGGCCTGCTTCTGGATGGCGTCAGCGATGGAGGCGTTCGACTCCTGAAGCTGGTCGAAGATCGTCACGTGGCGCGTGGTGACGGTCACCTCTTTGCCGCGCAGCGCGTTGATACGGCCCTGGATCGTGTCGGCCGCTTTCTTCGGGCCCCCGGTGGGGACCGTGACCTTCACGTCCTTGGAGCCGGGGATCTTCTCGATGCGGAAGCCGAGCGACTCCAGCTCCTTGCGGGCACCCGCGGTCGGCGCGCTGACCCGGACGCTCTTCGCGCCGGGCGTCGCCCGGATCTTCGCCTGTACCGCCTCAAGGCTCTTGATCGCCGCGGCGGTCGGCGCCGACACCTTCACGTTCTTCGCGTTCGGGGTCTGCCCGAGCTTGTCGATCAGCACGTCCAGGTTCTTGCGGGCGCCCGCGGTCGGTGCCGTGATCTTGATCTGCCGCGTGCCCGGCACCGTCTTGACGGTGAAACCGAGGCTGCGCAGCTTCTTCTGCGCGCCGTCGCTCAGCGAGTCGACCTTGATCGTCTTCTGCTTGGGCAGCCGGTGGAACTCGGCCTGCACCGCGATCAGGTTCGCCAGCGTGCTGTCCATGCCCTTGGTCTGGAGCAGCAGCGACACCTTCGACGGCAGCAGGCCGAGGCTGTCGGCGACGCCCTCGGCCTGGGCCTTGGCCAGCCCGTAGCCGCGTGCGGCTCGGATCGCCTCCGCGCGGGCGCGGCTCATCTCCCCGCGGGCCTTCGCCAGCGCCGCGGGCAGCGCCTCGCCGTTGCGGATGGCCAGGTCGTAGGTGGCCACCGAGGCGTCGGCCGCCGCGTCGGACAGGGCGGTGAGCTGGGTGTAGAGCTGCTGGCCGTTCCTCGTCGTGGTGTTGAGGGTCTTGTCCTCGTTGACGAGCTGCTTGCCGCCGTAGCCCTGCCCGCGGTTGACGCTCTTGCTTCCCTCCTGCAAGTCGAGGACGGCGGAGTTCACCTTGGCCTTGGCTGCCTGAAGAGAGATCTGGCCGCCCGACAGCAGGTCGAGCGCCGACTTCAGCGAGCGCGTGCGCGTGTCGGCGTCGGCGGTCTCGTCTGCCAGACCGCCGACGGCCGCCTTCAACCGGTCGTATGCGGAAGTGCCGTCCCCGGCCCCCTTGGTGGCCTTGGCGAGCTCCTTCGCGTTCTTCACCGACTCGGCCATCTCACCCTTGACGCTGCCGAGCGCGTCAGCGGCGTCCTTGTACCGCTGCCCGAGGGGCGAGTAGTCCTGGACGGTCGCCTTGCCTCCCGCCCTGTCTTCCCACACCTTGTGCTTGTCGGCGGTCGCCTGGAGCTGCTTCTGCAGCGCCTCCAGTGACGTGCCCTGGCCCAGGTAGGCGTCTGTGAGCGACGCGAGCGGCACGCCGGCCTGCTCCATGACCTTGGTGAGCTGGCCCTGCTCAGTCTTGGTGTCCAGCAGGGACTGGGCCGCCTGCTGGCGGACGTTGCTGTCGATCTGCCCGCCGGATTCGCGCAAAGCCGAGGTCAGTGAGGAGATGCGCTGCTGGTGCTCGGCTGCGGCCTGCGCGGCCTTCTGCTGGCGGGCGGCGAGCAGGCCCAGGCCGACGGAGACACCGGCCATGGCGATCCCGAACGGCCCGCCGAGCGCGTTGCTGACGCCGCTCACAGCGGAGCGCAGTCCCGAACCGGCCGCACGGCCGATGCCGTTCAGCGTCCCCATGAAGGTCACACCGGCGCCGTTTGCGCTGCGGAACGCCGCCGTCATGTTGCCGAGGAAGCCGACCCGGGCCTGGACCGTGGCCCAGGCCGCTCCGTACCGCGACAGCGCCACTCCGGCGGAGGCGGCGAGGGTCTGCTGCACCCGCATCTGCTGGGCGAAGCTCTGGAACCCGGTGCGCACCGGGCCGGTGACCGTGTTGGCCAGGCTGGTCAGGCCGGGCTGCACGCGGCGGAACAGCAGCATGGCCAGGGCCGCCGACTGGATGGGGCCGGGCAGCGCGCCGAAGGCGCTGACCAGCCCGCCCACGACGTGCCCGATCGGCACCAGGACGGCGGACAGGCCCGCCACAGCGTCCATGGCCGCGTTCGCGACGGTGGCGATGATGTCGAGCGTGCCAGCAGCAGCTCCCCCGTCTTCGCCCAAGCCCGAGATGGCAGCCAGTAGCGGTTCCGCGCCGTCGGCCGCGTTGTCCAGAACGTCGCCCAGGGTGCTTGCGGCGTTGATCAGCAGGTTCAGGCCCGTGGCGAGTGCGTCCTCGCCCAGCTCCTTCAGTGGGCTGAGCAAACGTTTCGCCTCGTCGATCAGCCCGCCGAGGCCAGAGCCCGCCTTCGCCTTCAGCTCAGGCCCGTACAGGATCGCGAGGTTGCGGCCGTACTCCAGCGCCGTGGTCAGGTACGGGGTGGCCCCGGCCATCCCGCGGGTAAGCAGACGGGTCACCCACTCCAGGCCGGGCGCCATCCCCTCATACAGGGCGATCCCAGTCTGTTTGGCCTGGGTGCGCAGCTGCGTCATCGCACCGGCGAGACCCTCGCCGCGCGAGGCGGTGATGGACGCTGCTGAGCCGGTCTGCCGTACCGCCATCGACAGGGCGTCGAAGGACTCGGTGCCCTGGTGGGCGAGCGCCACCGCGCCGGACAGGGCGGGCTTGCCGAAGGCGCGGGTCACTCCGGCCGCGAAGTCCTTCTGGCTGATGGAGTGTTCGGCCTTCGACAGACCGTCGATCACCGTGCGCAGGCCCTTGAAGCGCCCCTGTGCGTCCCAGGCTTCGATGCCGAGGTCCCGCAGGGCGTTCTTCATGATCGGCGTCGGCGCCGCCAGGTTGGCGAAGATCCCGCGCAGGCTCGTGCCCGCCGTCTGACCGAGGATGCCGCTCTTGCCGAGCATGCCGACCGCGGCGGCGGTGTCCTGGAGGCTGACGCCGAGCGCGTTCGCGACGGGGCCCGCGTACCGCATCGAGTAGTAGATGTCGGTGATGGAGCCGGAGGCGTTGTTCGCCGTGGCCGCGAGGGTGTCCGACGCCCGGGACGCCTGATCAGCACCGAGGCCGAACTGATCCATGATGTCGCCCAGGTACTTGGCCGACGTGGCGGCGTTGACGTCGGCCGCCGCCGCGAGCTGGAGCGAGGCGCGTACGGCGTCGATCGACTGATCGGCGCGGAAACCGGCCTTGCTCAGCTCGACCATGCCCTCGGCGGCGTCCGCCGACGTGGAGGTGGGCAGCGTCAGGTCGTTGCCGAGTTCCTGAGCGACGACGGCGGCGCGCTTCATCTGCGCCGCGGTCGCGCCGGTCACCGCCCGGAACAGGTTCATCTGCCGCTGGTAGCGGTTGCCCTCCTCGATCATCTCGCCAGTGCCGAGGACGAGGGCGCCGCCGCCGAGCATGTTCGTGGCGGACAGTCCCCGCCGACCGGCCCCGGCGGTCGCCCGCTGGAGCCGGGACATCGACCGCGCTCCGTCATCCCCGGCCGCGCGCAACGCCGCACGGGCCGCCCCGGCGCGGGCGGTGATCCGGTTCAGCTCCCCGACGGCCGCACGGGACGAACGATTCAGCGCAGCGAACTGCGCAGCGAGCCGCGCCCCGTTGACGTCCAGCCGGGACAGAGACCGGTTCACGGCCTCGGTACGGTCCCCCAGGGTCCGCATCTGGGCGGAGGCAGCACGGGTTCCCGCGATCAGGTCGCGGACCTCGGCGCGCATCGCGACCGTGAGGGTGAACCCGGCCACCTCGGGCGGCCTCCTTACTTACGTGGTGCGGGGGTGGATCAGGGGCGCGGCTCGTACTGCTCGCGCGGCAGGAGCTGGATCTTCACGCCATAGCCGGACCGGTCCTGGGGGACGTGATCGCGCTCCTGCTCGATCAGCTCACAGCCGGGACAGCGCAGCGTGTCGGTGACGTAGGCGTGGGGGTCGCCGCCGCGTTCGCGGTCCCACTCCTCCAGCCGGGTGTGACACTCCGGACACACCGACCGCTGCCACTCCGCCCAGGCCAACGCCTTAGCCCGGTCGAGGGCGGACCAGCGGCCGTCGCCGCCGAGGAACTGCGAGTGCGGAATGCCGTACCGCTCGCACAGCTCCAGTTCGGCGCGCAGGCCAGCGTCACGGCTCAGCCTTTTCCCAGCTCGACCCGGCTCTCCTGCTGGATCTGCCAGGCCGCGTCCCACAGCGCGTTGGCGTCCGGCGCCGACCAGCCGTTCAACAGCTCCTCGGCCTCCTCGCGGCTCATGCCGTCCACGGAGGCCGCCGCCACCAGCGCGGCGGGGAAGGTATCGGCGTTGAAGATCGCCCCCTCCTCCGCCTGCTGCTCGGTGGGCGGATGCTCGCTGATCAGCTCCTCCAGCACCGGGCGCGGCAGCGCCCGGAAGGTCAGGAACTCCGAGGCAGCGTCCAGCTCGGCGCGGGCCTGCTTGGCCGCTGCCTCCGCCTCGGCGGCGCGCTGCTGTGCGGACTCGTCGTCCGGGGACGCTTCGGCGAAGATCCGGGCGCGCTGGGCACGCTGGGCGGCTTCCTCCACTCGCTGGCGAAGCTGGTCGTCGTCGCAGATGCGGAGCCGATTCTGCGCCTTGCGCCTACGGCGGAGCCGTTCCATCTTGGCCGACCACGCCCCCTCCGCCGCCGTGGCGGAGGGGGACGGGCGCTTAGCCTGAGCGGGGCGCGACACGCTCAGTCCTCGCCGTGCTCGGTGATGGTCGCGGCCGTCTTGGTGGTGCTCACGACGGTGACGTCAACGTGCTCCTCGTCCGGGTGACCGTCGTCGTCGCAGTCCTCGTCCGGCTTGGGGAGGGTGTGGAACGCCTCGGGCACCGGGCGGTCGAGGCACGGCTCGTCGGTGATCGTGAAGTCGACCTTGAACTTCGCGGCCTCGTTGCCGGTGCTGTACGTCGCGGCGCGGGTGGCGACCTGCACGGGGAACACGTCCACCGAGCGGGAGCCGGGCAGGTCGCCCTTGCGGAGAAGGATGACGTAGCCCTTCGCGCCCTTGGGGAGCTGCTGCTCGATCGCGTCGGAGAACCGGTCCTCGTAGAACGTCAGGCTGGAGTTCTCGGCCTTGTCGTTGCCCGGGATCGAGGAGTTGAAGGTCGAGCCCATGTCGGGGGTCTCGATGGGGTCGTTCTCCAGCGCCCAGCCCTCGATGTCCGAGACGGCGTCGGTCAGGGCGAACGCGCTGTTGATCTCCCGGCGGCTGGGGTACTTCGGGTCATTGAGGTCCTTCGCCCAGAGGATCTTGGAGATGCCGCGCCGCAGAAACCGGGTCTGGGTCTTCTTCGTGCTCGTGGACACAGGTCCGCTCCCACTTCTGGGGCAGCGCACCGGTGCCGAGGCCCTGCCCCTTGAGGTTCAAAGGGGGTTCGCCTGGCCTGGGGCCTAGCGTCCGCGCGGGCCTCCGCGGTGAGGATCAGAAGAAACGTTCCTTCATGCTGGGGTCACGGTGATCGTGACCCGCTGCACGTAGGACACGATAGCGCCTGCCGCCGACACCGAGGGCTCTCCTCCGGCGTCGTAGGTCAACTCCCGGTCGATGACGCGAGCTTCGGGAACGTGCAGGTCGTGGGTCCAGCTTCCGTCGGTCCGGCCGACGACACCGGCGCGCACGCGGTCGGCCAGCCACTCGACCTGATCGGCTCGTTCCCCGACCGAGGTGACCTGGTAGGACCAGGCGGCATCGGCGTGCCAGTCCCACAGGGGCGGGCCCGCGAACTCGGCGGGCAGCGAGTCGAGGATCGTGTACGGGACGGGCGCGGGCTCCCACCCGGACTTCCCCTGAACACGCGGGAGTTCACCGACACCACAGGGGCGGCCCGTGACGTGCTCCAGGAGGGCGGCGAGCGCGCGGGTCACCGGAAGACGAGCGGTCACGGCAGCACCCCGTCCGCCAGGGCCTGGATGAACGCCGGTTCGGTCTGCCGGAACGCGGGCTCGACGTGCGGGAACGGCGGCTGCCGGTAGTGCCGCCCGAGGCTGTCCACGCCGACGAAGCCGTACTCCAGCCGTCGCGCCTGCGGGGCGTCGGAGAACACCTCGGCGGTGACCTCGCCACCGCCGGTGCGCATCCGCACGTCCCAAGAGGCGCGGTACTGCCCGGTGATCACGTTCGGTCCGGGCCTGCCGCTCGCGTTCCGCTGAATGCGGACCCGAAGCAGCATGGCGTGGTGACGCGTGATCGTCCGCGTACGGGCGCGGGCGGCCGGACCCATCCGGGCCAGCGCGGCGGCCAGCGCAATCGGATCACGGAACGCGGTCGCATCCGGGTGAGCGTTGGGGTGCGGGTTCGCCGGCGCCATCAGTCGACCCTTAAGAATGTTGGCGGTCCGGGAGGACCGGGTGTGGCTGATCAGTCGATGCCGCT
>NZ_NBCN01000035.1:0-48057 GCF_002099185.1 Streptomyces sp. CB03238
GCTTCGGCCTGGACCCGCGGAGCGGGTTGGGCGGCGCGCTGCGCCGACCCAGCGAGGGCGGGCCGCGCTGCGGCCCGCCCGTGGCTGATCTACGTTGCAAACTAGGAAGCTCCCGGCTGGCTGGGGTTCAAACAGACGCAGCGACGCGGGGAGGGGGTTGTTCGCCCGAGCACGAATTCCGGCTTTCTGAATTCGTTTCAATTCCCTTTGACGGAAATTGAATTCGGCCGGTCGCTCCCTTTGATTTCACGACCGAATGATGTCGTAGCAGTCGCGGTCAACGAGGTCTCCGGAGGTGTCACCGTAGAACTCGGCGACTCGAACGGCCCCCCGGTCCCCGCCCCAGAACGTCTTAACCGACTCGAATTCTGCGACGTCGGGGTAGTAGTCGAGGGCGGCGCGGGCGGCCTTTTCCTCGGCCTTCCGGTAGTCCTCCGCCTCTACGACGATTACAAACCGGTTGTCGATGAGGCTGGTCATGTAGTCGGCCCAGTCACAGACGAATGTGTATTTCTGCACGACGGTTCTCCTGACTCAGTCTCAGAGGTGGATTACGGGGGCGTCCTTGTACTCGACTCCGGGTTCCGGCGGCTGGATTTCGCCGGTTTCCGGGTCGTGGCAGTAGGCGTCGAATACCTCGGCGCGGTTGAGCGGGTGCGGGTCTCCGTCTGCGAACTTCCAGCCGCACACGCGGGACGTGTCTTCCTCGCTCTGGCTGCGCATCACGAGTCCACCGGTGTGCGCACCGGAGACGGCGACGGCGAGCAACTCCAGGAAGTCGAGGGCCTGAACCTCACTGGCGACGAACGTTTCGTCGTGCTGGAGCCAGCGGAAGAGCTGGACCATGGACCCGCCGATAGCGTGGACGGAAAGCAGGAGACGGTGAGCGCCGTTTCCGGCGTGCTCAAGAATCCTTTCAAAGATGTCCATGGCCTTTTCCCCGTCGGCGGGGCTGGGCACGCGGTACAGGACGTCCACGGTTGGTCTCGCTTTCTGTGTATGTGGTCTTGGGCGCGGCGGGGGGTGCCACTCCCCCCGCCGCTGAATTGGGGGTGTGCGGTCGCTAGTTGGTGCGCTGGGCGGGGATGGGGATGTCGAGGGTCATCAGGTGGTGCTCGACGAGTTCGAGGACCTGGTCCCGGGTGAGGCCGAGCGTGTTGCCGTGGCGGTCGGTGCCGCCGGTGATGACGGCGTGGCCGTAGTAGAGCTGGTGCGGGGGCTGGTGCGCGGCGTAGAGGAGGGTGGCGGGCCGGTTGACGACGGAGCCGTTGTACAGGCCTTCGTCGTCGAGCCACATGGTGAGCTTGTCGGTGATGTCGACGGCGGCGACGTTCTGGCAACCGATGGCCTTGTAGAGGGTGTTGAGGTGGACGTGGGTGCCGTTCGGCCAGTCCAGCAGCTCGAAGGTGCCGTCCGTGCGGAGGAGCAGGGCGTAGGACTCCGTCGTGGTGGTGGTCTTGGGCATGCGTGTCTCCCTGAGTAGGGGTTGGTGCCTTGGGTTTGCCGGTGGCTGCCACTGCCGACCGACAAGAAAACTGTACCGCATTTCCCTACTCATCGCGACGCTTTTCGAGGAGTTTTTGCAGGTCAACCCATACGGGGGGTGGCCGGGGCCGGGGCCGTGCCGCCGCTGCCTCTGGCGCGCAGAGCCAGAGGCGTCGTCCGGCAGCGCGCAGCGCTCGGGGCAAGCGCGCAGCGCTTCCCCGCGTGCCGGACGACAGCGGTCGGGGAGCGCAGCGGACCGACCGCCCGGGGGCCGGGGAGCGCAGCGGAGCGGCCCCCGGGAGGGTGTGCGGGCGAGCGCTTGCGCTCGGTCGGGGGAGCGCAGCGGACCCGACGTACCCGCACACCCTCGGGCGTGAGAGCGCTTGCGCTCGGTCGGGGGAGCGCAGCGGACCCGACACGCCCCGGCGGCGGGGCGGTCCCGGCCCCGGCCACCCCCCGGAGAGAGATGGGCGCGCCCCGCGCCGCTGCGCCCTGTGCCGCTCGCTGCGCCCCTGTGGGCCCTTCTGCCGGTACGTCACTGGCTGCGTACCGGAGCGCCCCTTGGGGGCCGCCCCTGGGGCTGCTTTGGGCACGCGGAAGCCCCAGGGACCGTCCGGGTCTCCTGGGGCTTTCTGCGGGCGTGTGGGGGCTGCTACGGGGTGAGTTCGGCGACGAGGGTGTCGGGGTCCGGGGTAGTGCCGGATGCCAGGTAGCGGACGCCGTCTCCGGCCGGGGGCTTGGCTGCGCCCCGTCCAAGGGGGTGACGGCGGCTGGGAGCGGTACGCCATCCGTACCGTTCGTCCCACACGAGCGCGGGGGCCGGCGCCTGTGGTGTGTCGAGAACGAGCGTGGCCACGCAGAGATCGTCCGTGGGGTGCTGGAGCGCGGGGACCGTGTCCGCGGTGGTCCAGCCTGCCTGATGGACGGCCTCTGCGACGTCGGCGAGGTAGGGCGCGATGCGCCGGCCGCGGAGTACGGCCTGGGCGAGCACCAGGGCGCGGCGCACCTGGGAGGCCGGGTAGCCGAGCGCCGTGGCGGCCTGTTCCGGCGTCAGGGTGGAGTCGTCCTGCATGAGGTCGGCGATCCGGCCGGCGCGCAGCTGGGTGAGGGCGTCCTGCGCGGTGTCGCGGTGGACACCGAGCGCGTCGACGACTCCGGCCGCGCTGATCGCCGGGTCTTCGTCCAGCAATGGGGCGGTGCGTGCCAGCAGCTGCTCGCGGGGGACCTGGTCCCCGGAGCGCTTCGGCCGGCCGGTGGTGGCGGCCCTGCCCTGCCTGCTGGCCTTGAACTGGTCGACGACGTGACGAGGCCAGTGCTCCACCCCGCCGACTTCCACCATGTTGGCCGTGAGCTGCTCATCGGCCTTGTAGCTGTCCCAGGTACGCGGGGAGACGCCCAGGACCTCGGCGCACTCGCGGCGGTCGAGGAGGTCCTGGTCGTCGTTCTCGTCGGGGAGCGGGGGGACGGGCGCGCCTGCCAGGTAGGCGTCGACCTGTTCGGCGTCGTATAGCTTGGTGCGGGCGCCCTTCGAGCTGATCGGCGCGGGGAATCCTTCGGCGGCGTGGCGCTTGGCGTTGAGGTAGGTCTGGAGCTGAACGCCTTGCTGTTGGGCCAGGTCTGCGAGGGTGCGCACCAGGTGCTTGCGAGCTGCTCGGATCATGGGGATTCTCCTCAACTGGCCCGTACGGGCGGGCGGTTCCCTCGAAAAAACGGTACCGAACTTTCTTAAGTGTCCGGTAGTGGATACACTCACCCTCACGAGCACGCGGTCCCGTGAGGGGTTGTGTGTCTTGGGTTCGGCCGGCGCCCGTGCCACCCGCTTCGGCGGACTGAGGGCGCCGGCCACTTCTCTTCCCCACCACCTACGCGACGCGGGGAGGAGGGGCGGCCCCGGGGAGGCTTCCGAGGGGCCGCGCGCTATCAGGCGATGTCGACGTCGATGTAGTCCACGTCTTTCATCCGAACTTCGGTGTAGGCGTTGTTTCCTCCGCCTTCCCGGATGTATTCGTTCTGGTAGAACTCCGCGATGACTTCCTTTGCCTTTTCCTCGTCCTCGTCGTGCAGGGCGTCCCACAGGCGTTCCGCGTACTCGGGGGGCATTTCCTTTGCGATGGTCCGCATTTTGCTGTCGGGTGTCTTTCGTCCTGAGCGGGTGTTCGTGTATCCGAGTTCGGCGCGCATCTGGACTCGTACCGGCGACCGTTTCGCTTGCTTGACGATGTTCTTCTGCACCCGTGGCTTATGGACTTTGCGGACCTCGTTGTCGATGCGATCGGCGATCTTCTTGGGCGGGTTCTTCCGCTGTCCTTTGAGGTAGCGGTAGACCGCCTCTGGGGTCACTTCCAGCTTTGCGGCAAGCCGCTTCACCGCCCCGGCTTCCCCGCCGGTCTTCTTTTCGTGCCGCAGCAGCGCTGAGACCTTGCCCTTCACGGTTTTCGGCATGTCCTTCTGCTGGACATCCGACATCTTCCGGTGAACGGCCCCGACGAGGGCGTTAATTACCTTTTTGATCATGGTCACTCACCCTCGTCCACGTACTCGCCTTCGCGGAGCGCGATGTGCGTTGCCGGGTTGTCTCCACCGGTGTGGGTTTCGGTGTACCAGGCCAGGGAGCGGGCGCCTTCGAGCTTTACCCAGCCCGGGGCGACGCCCAGGCGGAACGCCCCTCGGACCGGCTGACCGCTGGCGTCGCGCGGGATGATCTCCAGCGGGGAGCGGGTCTCGGTCGGGTAGACGACGCAGTCGCTGTAGCAGGCCAGCGGGGCGCGGCCGGTGAGCTCGTACGTCTTCACGATCTTCTTGTGCTGGACGATGCGGGCGGTGGCGATCACGGCGTAGCGGATGTCGGGGCGCCACCAGATGCGGTCCAGGTCGGGCCAGGGCTGACCGGGCTGGTAGCCGATGTAGCGGCTGGGGCTTGTGCGCAGCTTCCCGATGCCGTTCTTCACGGTCTGCTTGATGGCCTGCAACACCGCTCGTTCCACGGGGTCGCCTTCGCCCGCTTCCATCCGGGCCATGGCCTCCAGGAATGCCTCCGGGTCCATGCCCTCGGTGACGCCGAGCTTGGCCATGGTCGTCTTGTAGGCGACGGCGAGGCGCTCGTTCCAGGGGTCGAGCCAGCCGGCAGCGAGCGGCTCGCGCAGCCACCCCTCCATCGGTTCGACTGTCACGCCGAGCTTGCGCGCGTGGTCGAGCGTCTGGGTGGTGTACCAGCCGGGGCGGGTGGGCGGCTGGCCGGTGCGGGTGAAGGGCGAGGGGAACAGCTCCGGGTCGAGCGGGTTGACGGCACCGGGGCCCAGGCGGCGCGCGAGCTCGACGTGGGCGCGGGAGAGGTCTGCCCTCCAGGCTCCGGGGATCTTGGGGTTGAAGCTGGGGCGGAGAACATGCTCGGGGTCGGAATCGCCCACCAAGAGGCGGGAGGAGCCGGAGAGGAACGAGGTGTTGGTGTCGATGCCGGTGCAGTGGGCGAAGTGCTCTTCGTCGCTGCGGACGTCGCGGTGCCAGTCCCACGCCTCCTCGTGCATCGCCTCGTCCTCCGGCCGGAACTTGCCGAACACCTCATGCACGACGGGGTGTTCGTCCGGGGCCTCGCACGGGGCCGGCTTGCGCGGCTGGGTCAGCGAGCCTTCCACCGGGCCGGAGGCGTACTTCTCCGTGACCTCTCCCGTGGTCTCGTCCCTCTCCTCCACCTTGACCGGGCGGGTGGCGGGGCGCAGCTGCATCATCAACTCAATGCCGGAAGAAGCCATGGTCCCGCGCGGAGCGATGACCCGCTGGGCGTAGGTGCCCAGCGTGCGCGCGATCCGAGCGGGGTCGGTGTCCTCGTCCATGTACCAGCCGGAGGCCTTGTTGAGCGCGCCCCACGGAATGATGCCGAGCTGGACGGACTGGCGGACTCCGTTCTCGATCGGCTTGTGAATCCGGGCCCAGGGGCCGAAGCCTCGCTTGGTCAGTTTCCAGCCCGCCTTAACCAGGTCCTTGACCACCTTGTGGGTCTCCGGCAGGCGGAGGGTACGGCGGTCCTCCAGTTCGTCGGGCAGGCCGTACCGCTTGGCCGCAGCCGCAGTGAGCACCAGTACCGGGTCGGCGTCGGTGCCCC
Organism: Streptomyces sp. CB03238; assembly: GCF_002099185.1. NCBI lineage: Bacteria > Bacillati > Actinomycetota > Actinomycetes > Kitasatosporales > Streptomycetaceae > Streptomyces > Streptomyces sp. CB03238. Next base: position 5,585 of record NZ_NBCN01000035.1, read on the forward strand.
ACTTGTGCAGGCGCTTTTGGCCCAGCCCGGCCTCAAGCGCCCACGGGACCAACGTCTTGAGGCTGCGGGCGGGGACGTCGAGGGTGCAGCCGTCGGCGAGGTGCGCGAGGACCTGGCCGTCGTCGGTGACGTCCAGGACAGCCACCGGGCCGTTGGGGAACTCCGAGTCCGACTCCGCGGCGGGGATCTGGGCGCGGCGGCGCGGCGCGGCCGGACCATCCGCCGTGACAGGACGCGGGGAGGGAGTCGGGGCGCTGGCGGGCTCGGGCGCGGCGGCCGGTGCCGGGACCGGCGCGGTGGGCTGCGGTGCGGCGCTGGGGGCCAGGGCGGGGTCGAGGTAGCCGACGTCGCACCGGAACAGCCCCGGCATCTCCTGGTGCATCGGCTGGCCGTTCTCGAAGTGCGTGGTGGGGTTCCCACACCGCACACAAGGCGCGGTCGGCAGCTGGTTGACGTGGCCGGCCATCTCATCCTCCTGGTCTGTGGCGGGTGCGGTCGTACTGACGTCCTGGGCCTGTGTGGTGGGCTCGTCGGGCTGGGAGGGTTCGGCCTCATGCAGGTCTTCGGCCGAGAGCTCTTCCTGGGCGGGCCCTGGGGGTGGTGTGCCGTCGGTGCCCTCGCTGCCGCCGGGGCCCGAGCCATTGTCGTCACCGGATCCGGAGTCGCCTTCGCCCGTCTGCTTCGTCTGCTCCTCCTCGGGCGGAAGGACGAAGGTGTAGGTGTCGGCAGTCGTGCGGCCGGTGCGGACCTTGTTGCGCAGCTGGTTGTTCGTGACAAGGCGCTCCTCGTCGCGCAGGTCGCGCAGACCCAGCAGCGGGTCCTCGATGCCGGCCGCCTTCGCGATGGGGCCCATGGCATTGGTGAGCACCGCAACTCGGTTGGGGCTGAGGAAAAAACCCTCGATCTCGCGCGGCAGCATCGGCGCGGTCGGGCCGCCGACGAGGTGCGCCTTGTACGTCTCGATGTCGGGGAACGCGCTGGGGCGGGCGGACACGGCCTGGACGACGGCGGCCAGCAGACGGTCAGAGGGGCTGGCCCCCCGCTCCTCCAGCTCCCCGATGAGCCCCTTCAGCCGCTCGCGGGCCGTTTTCAGGGCTGCGTCGCGCAGGCCGGTGACGCCCAGCATCTCTTCAAGGCGGGCGGCGCCGGCGACCCCCACGGCGAGGTTCTCGCCGAGGGTCGAGGCGACGCCGTCGACCCCGGATCCCAGATCGTCGATGGCGGTGTCGACGGCCTGGCAGAAGTCATCGGGTCGCACATCGGCCATCAGCCAGCGCAACGGCCAGCCGTAGGCGCGCCGACTGAGCTGCTCCACCCGCTTGGCGGTTGCGCCGTCCTTGACGATGGGAACGGGAATCTCGATGACGCGGGCTGCGGCGGCTTCGTTGGTGACGCGGCCGACGATGGACTCGTTGCCGGTGGCGAACAACACCGACAGCCACTTGGCCGTGGTGCGAAAGCCACCCCCGCGCAGACCGATAGTGCGCTGGGCGCCGTCGGAGGTGGTGCCGAGAACGACCTGTTCCAGCTTGGCAGCAGACTGTCCAGCGGCGAAGGTACCGAGCTCGTCACGGAACGCGGGCACCACACCCAACGCGGACAGGGACTCGGCGAGGCCGATCTGGCTCGTGGTCCAGCCCGTCACGATGAACTCGGGGTCGCCGAAGATCCCAGCACCCCCCAGCATGCCGGTGGTCTTTCCCTTACGCGCAGCACCCACCAAGAGCACCCAGAACCCCATGCGACGGCCCAGCGGCTTGAGGAGCACCGCGCCTAGGGCCAGGCCCAGGACCAAGGCCAGGCGCTCGTTGCCCTCCTCGGCCGCGATGGTGAGGAGCTTCTTCCAGTTGGTGCGGGCGCGGCCCTCGGTAAGGCGCTCGGTGAAGTACCCGCCGGGCGCGACGTCGGGCGAGGGGACGACGAGCGTGTCCCTGTTGACCCAGCGCGGCGCCTTCTCCTGCTCGGGGGCGTAGGTGACGGCGATCTCGTTGATGGCAGTCTGGACCGCCTTCTGCACCTTGTCGTCGGCCGACAGCGGTACGTTCAGCTTTTGCGCCCAGGCGCCGGTCTTGATCTCGTCCGGGGTGCACAGCGCGATCTCCGCACCCGGATCGAGGGACATGGTCAGGCGCAGATCGTGGCGGGCACGGCGGTCGGCCCCGTCGCGGACAACGAGCTGCTCCAGCACGTACGGCAGGACGACGCAGAACTGCCAGACCTCCATGGGCTCACCGGTCTTCGGGTCGCGGATGGTGGTGAGCCGGTAGACGCCTCGCTCGAACTCGTCGGACCCGTCACCCAGGGAGTAGCGCCACTGGCCGGTCGACATCGCGATCGGGTAGAGGGGTTCTTTGTCGGCCGGCTTGGGCCTCCGCCGCTTCGGGCCGCTCTTACCCTTCGGGGCGGCCTCCTTCTCCTCGGGAGCTGGGGGCTCCTCGGGGGCGGTCAGCGGCTGCTGAGCCTCGGGGGTGGCTGGCTCCGTCAGCGCGCCTTCGAGCACGAGCGGATCGACGTCCTCGAAGTCGTCGAGCCCGTACCCGGCGTTCAGGTGGTCGGTGGCATCAGCGCCCTCAGCGTCGACGGGCGTACGAACCACGCGCACGGAGGCGGCGACGCCTTCCAGTTCCTCCGCTACGTGCGCGGCGTGCCGGTAGCCGACGAGGTCGTTGTCCGCCACAAGTACGACGTGCGCGCCGCGCAGCTGCTCGGTGTGCTGGCTGCTCCAAGAGCCCGCGCCGTTCGAGTGCGACGTCCCGACGCCTCCGGCCGCGGTGATGGCCTCGGCGTCACCCTCGCCCTCCGTGACGTGGATCGTGCGACCCTCCGGGATGGCGCGGACGACGAGCGGCAGCTGGTAGAGGCCCAGCCAGTCGCCCAGCTTGCGCCCCGGATACGGGTTCTCCCCGTCCGGGTAGCTGGTGGCGAACTTGCGGCCCTTCTTCTTGTCCGGGCAGGCCGGATCCGTGCACTTGTGCCGGTGCACGCGCGCCAGGACGACACCCTGAGCGTCGGTGTAGGTGTGGGTGGTCTCGGCGTACGCGTGCTTATGCCCGGCCATCTGCTTCTTCAGCTTGGCCTGGGCCGCCTCACGCGCCTTGGCGACGTCCTTGGCACGGCCACCGTTCTGCGCGGAGCGCGGTGCCGGTGAGGTGTCGGATGCCGTACGGCGACGCGGGAGGGAGATGGCGCGGCCAGCGGCCTTCGCCTGGGCCTCGGGCGACATCCCGTCGTACAGGTCCGCCCAGGTCAGTCCCAAGGCGTCGATGACCGCCTGGCGGTCACAGCCGCCCTTGCAGTCGAAGACGACGCGTCCGGCCTTGTCGTGGGTGGGCGGCTTCCAGTCGGCGGAGAGCGACGGACTGTTCACGTCGTGGACCGGACACAGCGCGTCAAGGCCGTCACGGCGCGGGCGCGGGTTGCAGTCGGCAGCTTCGAGGGCGCGGGTGAAGCGCTCCAAGCTGGACCGGTCGATGCGGGTCTGCGGCTGGATCGTCACCGGGCCTCACCACCCGTTGGAGGAGCGGCGAGGGTGACATTCAGGACATAAGAAGCCTGGACGTAGTGGATGGCCGAAGCCATGGGTATCCTCACAAGTGGACTGCGGCCCGCTCCCTGCTCCGCACCGGTTGATGAGGCCGGCGTTCGAGGCTGATTACCTCGTTCGGGTAAAGGGGGCGGGCGCTTTTATTTCTGGGGTGAGCTAGCCCCAGTGGTCAGTACTCATGCAGCCGTTATTGCAGCAGCGGCTTCCTGATCTTGGATGATCTCCTCCACCAGGTCGTGCAGCTCGTGCATGGCAGCGAGGAACGACTTGGGGTCATTCGCGATAGCCCGCGCAGAGACCGCGTTCAGCAGACCGACGGACAGCGCCATGGCCATCCGACGGCCATTGGCGGGAGAGATTCCGCGCCGGACACCGTTACCAGGCACCCCGGCAGTGATGGCGAGGGCCTGAGCGGTTGGCCTCGACACGGCGCCCGACATGCGCGCGATCTCTGCGGCTGTCACACCCTGCCGCTGATCAGGCCCGCGACCTTGGGTGGTTCGCTCCTTCGAGCGCATCGAACTCTCCTCATCGAATCTGAGAAAGCTGATCAGCGAACAACATACACCCACAACACCCCGTTGTGGATCAAGAATCAACACGTTTTTCAACTCGCGTGTCGTGGCGTCACTCCAGCGCCCTGGTCTCGAAGTTGGAACGACGCGGGAGGGGAGGGCGTGGCGGGCGGCTTGAAGGTGTCTCGGCGGGAAACCTGCCCGTTGGTACGCTTTCGGGCGTTGGGCAGACCGCCACCCTTGGGCGGGGGTCAGCTTGCGCGGGGCCTTCTGGGTGGTGCCAGGGGCCCCGCGCTTCATTTGGTCCTCCATCTCGCCGCCTCAGCTGGCGATGTCGCCCAGGCGCAGCTCGTCGACTCGCTGCACCACGTGCGTACGCGCTGATGTCGCCCGTGGGCCGCCGAGTTCGAGGACTTCCTTGAGCTGCTCACCCAGCCACACCATCCGGGCCGGTTGCTCGGTGGCGTGGTGCCACAGGGCGTACGCGCGGCGGACCGCGGCCCAGTAGGCGGGGCTGTGCAGTTCGGCCCATCCGCGCGCGGCTTCCAGGTAGAGCTCGCAGCCGGTTCCCGGCAGACCGCAGACCACGGCGGCGTGTGCGCGCAGCTCTCGGACGCGCCACACGTAGGGGTGGTCGCCGCCGTGGCGGCCTACAACCTCCCCCTCCAGCTTCAGCGCCAGCCCCATCCCGGCGTGCTCGCGTCCGCTGTCGAGCGCGGCGCAGACGGCGGCGACTTGCACGGCGTATGCGGCGGGGACGTCTTCGGCGTCTGGGTCCTGTGTCAGGTGGGTGGCCTGGTGCGGCTCCAGGACGTCGCCGTCGGTGGTGACCACGAATGCCCAACGGCGTCCGTCCGGCTCGGTGGCGGTGACCTTGACGGCGCGGCGGCGCTGCCGGGCGATCCTGACCACGTGGGCGAGGGTTGCGGCGTGCGCGTCCTCGAGTGTGCCGTTCGTGCCGCGTACTTCGTGTCCGTCGACCCAGCCTCGCCCGTCCGCGGCGATCGTGATCGTGACTTCGCTGGTCATTCCTGCACCCCCTTGCGCCACAGGTTCATGCGCCCTGGCGCGTCAGATACTCGTCGAGCGCCTTGTCCATGACGTCCTGGACGTTCACGTCGTGGTTGGCGGCGTAGACCTTCAGTCGCCTGCGCACCGATGCCCGGACCCGGCCACTGATCAGGACCCGGTCGTCGGCCTGGGCGTCGCTCTCCTGGCTCGCCTTTTTCCTGGGCATGAACACCTCTCTCCGTACGGTCTTCGACGCATCAGACGCTACAACAACACATCTTGCCTACAACACATCTCAATGACAAGTTATTTTGTTGACAAGTTAGGCGCGGCGTGATGGACTGACATGGCTTCATAAGTCACGTGGGTCTCTTGCGACATGCTGGCTAGCATGATCGGCCCCAGGGACGGCACAGCGGAAGGAGAGAGATGGACGAGGCACCCGAGCGCGCGCCAGCTCCAGAGCACAACGACGCCGACCACCGCAGCCGCCGCGAGGACGCGCCGGCAACCGCCAGGAGGCGCGGCTGGTGGCCGGACGAGGACAAACGCAAGGAGCTGCTGAACCAGACGCTTGCGGCAGTCACCACGCTCGGCACCTACGGCTTGATCGGGCTCGGCTTCTCCACCTCGTACGAGTCGATCCGGCAGATCGCCCAGGTAAAGGGCAAGTTCGGCCCGACGATGTCGCACGTCGTGCCGCTCAGCTTCGAGGGCGGCATCATCATCCTGTCCCTGTATGTCATCCGGGCGGCCCGGCAGGGACAGCGGGCGCTGATGCTCGAAACCCTGGTGATGGTCGGCTCGCTCGCGACGCTGTTCGTGAACTGGCATGCGCCGGTGGACGGCATCGAGGGGCGCATCACTCACGTGGTGCCCGTCGCCATGTTCTTGATCTGCTTCAAGTACCTGGTGCACTCCAGCCGCAAGAAGGCTCTCCAGGATCGGGGTGTCCTGCCTCCCCCGCTCCCGCGTCTGCGCGGGGTGGAGTGGCTGCTCGCGCCGTTCGACGCCTACGCGCAGTGGCGTCTGATGGCGCTCAACGGCGTGCCGACGCAGGAACAGGCAATGTGGGTGCACCACGCAATGCAGCTGCGCCGTGTGCAGCTGCTCAGGAAGCACAAGGTGAAGCGGTGGTGGAGGGTGCCGCTGCACGAGCGCTTGCAGGCAGCGGCGGAAGTCCTCGCCGAGGGTGAGCGCCTCTACGGCACGGACGGCGGGGGCGGGCGCTACGCCGTGCTCGCCGAGCGTCTCAGCGAGCCGGAGAAGGTGCCGGAGCCGACATCGGCCCCGGTGCTTCCCGCGATCCCCCAGCAGGCGTCCGCCAGGCCGGAACTGGAGCCGCTGGAGGAGTCAAGCGCCCTGCCGCCCAGCACGTCGGCCTACAGCGAGCCGCTCCCCCAGGCCGAGCGCCCCTACACCAGCGAGACCACCGATGAGGTCCCGGCGGCTGCCGTCGTCGAGTCCAGCAGCGAGCGAGCGGACCGCGAGGAGCGAGAGGCCACGAATCGCGCGCAGCAACGTCGTGACACCTACCAGAAAGCGTTGGAGGTCGTCATGGAGCTGATCGAGCTGGGCGAGCCGATCACCGGCGCCCGCGTCGCCCAGCATCCGGACTTCCCTGCTGGTGAGCGGACCGCTCAGCGCAGCATCAACCGCATGCGCGAGGACCCTGAGCTGGCCGCCGATCCGCGGCTTCGCAAGTACCTGTTCCCCGAGGACAGCAACGCCTGATCTTGCCGCCACATGAGGGCGCCCGGAGTCATAGCAGCTGACTCCGGGCGCCCTTTCACTGTATCTGCGCGGCGCATCCAGCGGCTCCCCCGGGCCGGCGGGCCCGGCCTGGTCCACCACCGCCGTCGCCTGGTCAGGCTGTCGCGGGGAGCTTTCGGGTGAGCACGTCATCGACTTCCAGGCGCTTGACGCCGGTCGTACCGTCGTCGTCCTCGTACTCCAGCTCCACGTACTCCTCTCCCTCCTCGTCCTCATCGAAGTGGAGGTCCAGCACCTTCACGGCGACGTCCTGCCCGTCCAGGTCCAGCTCGACCTGGTCGCCCACCTCCAGCTCGTACACGCCGACGTGCTCCAGTCCCTGAGCCTCAAGCTCTGGGTCGTGCTGCGCGGAGGGTGGCGTGTAGTCGGAGACCTCCAGCGCCGGCGTGGCCGACTGTTCCACGCTGAAGCGTGCGCGCACGGAGCGGCCGAGGTCGCCGAGGAACCACAGCGGATCCGAGCCGGTCTCGTTGGCGTACCTCTCCGCGGCCTCGTGCATGCGGCTGACGAGCTCGTCCCAGATCACCTTGTCTCCGGCGTCGAACGCGTCGTCGTCGGAGGGTGTGAGGAGGCGGAAGACCTGGACGTGCTCGGGACCGCGTTCGGTCGTCGCGATGGCGCGGCCCTGGACGCTGGGCAGGTCGGTGCCCACGCGGCGGCTGCCCCACATCATCTGTGCGGTCTCCGGGGTGGCTTTCTCCAGGCTGACGCGGTGGCGGAAACTGTCCCTGGCCAGGCCGGTGAGGAACTCCGCGTCGGGGCGCTGGATGCCGATGAGGAGGTGGATCATGGCGCTCCTGGCGAGGACTGCCATGCGCTTCCACAGGGCCAGGCAGGGGTGCTCACGGCCCTTCAGTTGCTGGTTCTCGGCTTTCATTTCCGCCCAGATCGCGGCGAGCGCCTCCTTGAAGATGTAGAACTCGTCGAGGATGAACAGAATGCGGCTGAAGTCTCCCCTTTTAGCGTTTCCGTATTCGATTTCCTTGTAGCGACGTTCCATCTCGGAGTGAACGAGAACGATGGCTTGGGCGATGTCGCGCGGATCGGTGAGGACCACGACGCCTGGCACGTCGCGGAAATCCATGTACTCGATGCGCTTGGGGTCGCACAGGACGACCGGGACGCCGAGGACTTGGGCGCCGACGACGAGGTTTCGGATGTAGACGGTTTTTCCGCTGCCCGTCGGGCCGACGACGAGGCAGTGGGGGTTCTTGCTGCCGAGTTTCCATGCTTCGATCTGGTTCGCTTCGGTGACCGCGTAAGGCAGCGAGTAGCGACTCGGCTTGAAGTCGAGGGGATAGGGGACGTTTGTGGGGAACGGGGGGCGGAGTTCGAACCGGACTTTGTTTTTCTCGAAGTCCCAGATATCGCGCCATTCTCCGGGGACCTTGGCGTTCACCTGCTGGGCGACACGGTCACGGAAGCTGGGGCTGAGGTCGCGTGTCGTCGTGTCGTATGTCGCCTCGATCGCCGTCGGGATGTCGCTGTCGTCGTCGAAGGCGACATCGACCTTGGCGCCCGCGCCGAGGATCGCCTGGACGACACTGGTCGACCGGGCGCGGTGGGCGACACGTTCTTCGGTGTCGCCGACAGACGCCAGGGCCGTCGCGGTGTCGGTGTCGACGATGTCGGTGTCGCCGCCCGGGACGATGTCGGCGACAAGTCGCCGCTGGGGCGGCTGCCATGTCGCCGTCACCGTTCCGCCGACACGCTTGGCGATGATGTCGCGGATGTCGGCGCGCGCCTTGTCGTCCCGCTCATCGAATGTCGGCGGATAGGTGAGCACAATCTGTGACGGCACGCCGCCGCGTCGCTTCGCGATCTTCAGGTGCTGCGGCTCGAACGAGGAGCCGAACTTGGGCGCGAGTGCTGAGTAGAGCTCGTGCGCGGGGCGGCGCCGGCGGTGGAGGGCCGCGGAGCCGAACGCGGCCACGATCGTCGCTACGGCAATCACCGGCAGGCCGGCCTGGAGGAGGACGTCCTGTCCCGTGAAGCGAGCCAGGGCAACGACGATGAAGGCCGCTCCGACCCCGTACATCACGGCGCCGATGACCGGTGACTTCCCCGCTTCTGTGCCGTCAGAGCTGCTGGTGGCTGCCATGGCGCTTCCCTCCCGTGGGGTGACTTTCCGTCACTTGCGTGTCTCCTCTTTGGGCTTGACAGCGGTGATAGGCTGAGGACTGAACCGCAAGAATGAGGATCTGAGGACTCAGCCTCCCTCCGCCGCCCCGCCCTCCGAGGCGGGGTTTTGCGTTACGCCCCGTCTGCGCCTGGCTCCTTGGCATCCTGGCCCCCTCCCCCCTTCTTCCGTCGGTTGTGGGCCCTGAGCTGCGCGCCGCGAACGGCACCCTGGGGACTGGGGCCGCTACGCAGACGCTCGACGCGGGGGAAGGGCTGGCCGCGGTTGTAGCGGTCCTCCAGGCGCTCGACTTCCGCCAGCAGCACGGTGCGCACGAGTTCGCTGACGTTGTGGTGGCCGTCCGGCTGGAGCTGCGTGTGCCACTGCGCGGCGCGCATTCGTTCGATCAGTGAGGGCGGCAGGCTGAAGGACGCTGACCTCATCGACTCGGCAGGCAGCGGTGACGCAACGTCACGAGTGGGTGGTGGAGCGGATGTCGGCGACATGGAGTCCTCCGTCATGTCGGTCGGTTTGTCGGCACCTGTGTCGGTGTCGTTCGTCGTGGTGTCGCCGACAGATGTCGGTGTCGGCGGACGGGCGGTCGTGTCGGTGTCGGCCGTCATGACGGCAGGGGCCGACATGACGGCAGGGGCCGACATGTCGGCTTGTCGGTGTCGGGGGATGTCGGGTGTCGTGTCGGCGACAACCGCCCTGTCGGTGTCGGGCGTCATGTCGGCCGACATGACGGTGTCGGTGTCGGGGCGACGGGCTGTCGGTCGGGTGTCGGCGACACCGGCGAGGGCGACATCGACCGGGTCGGGTTCGCTGCGCTGTCGGATGGTCGCCGGCGCCCGCCGGGGCCCCTTGGCCGCCGATCGGTTTTCCTCTGCTGGATTCACTGCGTGCCCTCTGTCTGGGTCAGGGTGCGGTCGTAAATGCCTTGGTAGACGTCGGCGACCGATTCCAGGTCTGCACCCCCGTATTCACGGCATGGAAGGTGATAACTCTCCAGCGCCTCACACACGCGCGAACATCGCGGCACCACTGGTTCTAAAAGGAGGGTGCCGAAATGCTCGCGCATGTTCTGTAGCACGCGGCTTGCGTCCGCCCCTTCTTCGTATGCCGCAACAATGAAACCCGCTATGCGCAATTCGGGGTTGCCTTTCTCGGCGATCTTCTGGGCGGTGTATCTCATTTCCTCCGCACCTTGCGCACCCCACATGGTTGCTTGTGCGGTAATGAAAAGGTGCTCGATGCCGAGCAGGCCGGTTGCGGCGAGTTTCCCGATGTGCCTGGGCAGGTCGATGACGACATCATCGACGAGGTCGTCCAGCTCGCCGGAGATACGCGCTCGGCGTAGGGCGGTCATTCCCGTGGCCGTGATATCCACTTCGCGGTTCGCCAGAAAGCGGTCGGCCGGTGATACCAGGATGTTGGCCCAGGCCGTGGGCACGAGGGTGTCCCGCAGCCTCACCGGCCTGCCGCTGCCGTCGGCAGGGGCGAGGACATCCTTGATCCCGGCTGCGCGCGTGGCTGGCTCCAGTACATCGGTGGCGTTGCCCTGCGGGTCGAGGTCTAGGACACCGACCCTTCGCGGACGTCCGCCCCGTGTGCGCCGGCTCGCCGCGTAGGCCAGCTCCAGAGCGGCCGTGGTGCACCCCGCGCCGCCCTTCCCCTTGCCCACGCCGAGCCACATTCCCTACCCATCTCTCTCCTCGAAGCGGTGACGTAACCACCCCCGTTGAAGTTACGAGAGACACGATAGGGCTCAACACTTCACCTGCGGAGATGAGTTGCGGACATACCCAAATGGCCTGCACAACAGGCCTTCGAGCGCCTATCGTGGACCGTGCATGTCATAACCCGCTAGTCCCTTAAGACTTGACGGGCCCTCACCCCAGAGAGAGGCGAACCTCATGCCATCCACCAACCCCTCCAAGAGCAGCCGGCGCGCCCGGCTCACCCGCCTCGGCCGGCTCGCCGTACCGGCCGCGCTCACCGTCGCCGCACTGGCGATCGGCCCCCAGGCCGGCATGGCGTACGCCGCCACGGCCGCCGAACTCGCCGCTCCCGCGCCGGTCACCCCCAGCTCTGCGGGGCTGAGTGACTGGATCGAGAACAACCTCCTGAACATCGCTTTCCTGGTCGTCGGCCTGGTCGTGATTTTCCGGGCAAAAGGAAAAGATTGGAACGGCGCGCTGGTCACGGGCGGTATCGCGATCTTCGGTATCGCCATCGCAGCCATCGGCACCGGCAACACCGCCCTCGGCCTCGGCCAGTGGCTCGTAGGCCTGGTGACTGCGGGGAACGCCGGGGGGGCCTGACGCCGTGCGCATGCACACCGACGACGAGGTCTACAACGTCGACGCCGTCTTCCTCGGCCCGCCGGGAACCCGCCTGCCGTGGCGCGCCCGCTACCAGGCGTACGGCGTCGGCGCGCTGCTGACCGTCCTCATGCTCATCGCCCTCGGCAAGACCGGGCTCATGGGCTTTTGGCCCATCGTCTACGGCATGCTCGCGGTCATCTGGCTGACCCGGAAGATCATGCCTCACGTCACCCATGACCACAGCGTGAAAGCACTGGTCAGGACGTTCTTCAACGAGGTCCGCGCACCACGGTCCAAGCGGCACCAGGCCGTCGTCGCCGTCATGTCCGCCTCGGGCATCCGGCGTCGCAGCTGCCGCTGACCGCGGACCCCCACACCACTTTCTGCCCAACAACCCCAGGGACTTGACTTGAAGCGCACCGCACGCGGCGCCCGTTCGGCCACAGGCAAGGCTCCAGCACCCGCCGGCCGCCGCACCGGCCTGTTCACCGCCAGGGACGCGGGAGAGAAGGTCTCCACCCTCGCGACCGGCCTTCAGCTGACCGACATCATCGGCAACTTGACCATCACCAAGAACGGCCACGTCACCGCCTGGTACGTCGCCGCACCCGTCCGCTGGTCATTCCGTACGGCCGCCGACTGCAACTCGCTCATCGCCGCGCACGCCCAGCGCCTGGCCGAACTCACCGGCCGCCGACTGCACATCCGGGTCACCCACCGCCCCTACCCTGTCGCCCGCTGGGCCGCCGAGCTGCACCGCAGCGTCGTCGACCCGCTGCCCGGATGGAAGCAGTACCTGGCCGACGAGCAGGCCAAGGTGGCGCGCTTGCCGCTGGATGACAAGGTCGTCTATTACGGGGTGCGGATCGGCCGTATCACCGGCGCCGGCCGCGCCGTGCAAAAGCTCATGCGCAGCGCCATCGACAAGCAGCTGGCCGCCCTCCAGAGCGACATCGGTGACGTCGACCGGATCATGGCCGGGCCGGGCATGAACGCCAGCCCCGCCCACGCCTCGGACATGGACTGGCTGATGACCCGCTCGCTCGGGCTGTGCCTGCCCGCACCGCTCAGCGCGCGCCCGCAGCCGACCGACGTGTGGAACGAGAGCGACCTGCACGAGTGGACCGACGGCATCGAGTGGGTCTCTCCCGCTCCGTACGCGCCCTCCATCACCGTCTCCGGTGACCGCAACGGCCGACGCGTGGAGCGTCACGTCAGCGTGCTGACCTTCGGCCGGATGGACCTGCCCGACATCCCTGAATCGGGGTGGGGGCCCTGGCTCCAGCGCCTGGACCAACTCCCCTTCCCCTACGAGCTGGCGGCCACCATCGACATCCGCGAGTCGACGGAGGCCGGCAACGAGATCCTCAGCCAGCTCGACGCGGTCCGCCACCAGGTCCGCCACCACCGCGAGCACGGCGTGGAGGTACCGCTGTCCCTCGCCCGCCAGGCCGGGACCGGGCGGGAGATCGAGGACGACATCCGCTCCGGCCCTGTGGGTCTGTCCAGCCGCACCCGCGGCTGGTTCCGCATCGCCGTCGCCGCGCCGGACGAGGAGAAGCTGCGCGAGCGGATCAAGAAGGTCAAGGAGAAGTACGGGACGTTCGCACTGATCGAGCACCCGCGCGGCCAGTGGGCCCTCGCCCGGGAGTTCATCCCCGGTGAGCCGCTCGCCAACGACGCCTACGCCCGGCGCATGCCGGTGCGCACCCTCGGCGGCAGCCTGCCGGCCGTCAGCGCGTTCGTCGGCGACCGCCGCGGCTTCAACCTGGGCTACACCTCCGGCACCGCGCGGCGCCCCGTGATGTGGCACCCCTGGCACAGCCAGGAGGTGCGCGAGTCCTCCGGCCTGACCCCGATCCTCGGCACCCTCGGCTCCGGCAAGACCGCTCTTGGCGGCAGCATCGTGTACCACACGGTGCAGATGGGTGTCCCCTGGGTCGTGCTCGACCCCTCCGGGCCCGTCCGCCGCCTGTGCGACCTGCCCGAGCTGCGCCCCTACTCCAAAGCCATCGACCTGATGGCCGCCGACCCGGGCACCCTCAACCCCTACCGGATCGTGCCCGACCCCGACCCCGCCCACTACACGACGGATGTCTACCGCGACGAGGACGACCCCGCCCGCGCCGCAGAGCAGGCGTACCGGCTGGAGATGCAGCGCGCGGCCGGACACCGCCGCACGCTGGCCACCGACGTCCTGATGGGCATGCTGCCACCGCAGATCGCCAAGACGGCGCAGACCAACCTCGTACTGATGAAGGCCGCACAGCAGGCCGACACCTCCGTGCACGGCTCGCCCCGCGGAATCATCAAGGAGCTCCGCTCGCTGGGCGGCAGCCACCAGGAGCACGCCAACGACGTCGCCGACCTCCTGGAAGCCGCAGCCGAGCTGCCCCAGGGCCAGCTCATCTTCCCTGCCGTCGACGGCGACGACACCTACCAGACCCGGCACTGGCGCCTGGTGGTGCTCAACCTTCGCGGGCTCGTCCTGCCCAACTCCGAAACCGCGCGCGAGGACTGGTCTGTCGAGGAGCGGTATGCGATGCCGCTGCTGTATCTGGCCGGCTGGTACGCCCAGCGCAGCATCTACGCCCGCGACCTGCACGACCGCAAGGGCGTGTGGATGGATGAGGCCCACGTGATGCAGCGCGTCTCCTCCGGCCGCGAGCTGCTGCGCAAGTCCGGCCGCGACTCCCGCAAGCACAACGGCCGCGTGGTGCTGTCCACCCAGGACGCCCAGGACATCCTCGAAGCCGGGGTGGAGAACTGGATCGACAGCGTCTTCGTCGGCCGCACCGTCGGCAGCGCAGCTCAGCGCGCCGCCCTGCGCCTGCTGGGCGTGGAGCCGGGCAACGGCTACGAACAGGTCCTGGAGGGCCTGTCCGCCCATGCCCACGACGCCCAGCAGCGACGCGGGGACCGGGAGTTCATCTTCAACGACGGAGCCGGTGGCATCGAGCGGATCACCGTGCCGCTGCGTCACCGTCCCACGCTGCTCAACGCCCTGGACTCCACCGCCAACCCGCACCGCGACCGCAACCCCTGGGCGAGCGTGAACCTGGCGAAGGAGGCCCAGTGATGACAACCGTGTGGCAGCGCGCCCGCCTGCGCACCGCCGGGCGGATCGCTCCCGTCCTGGGCATCCTGCTGATGCTCTTCGCCCCGCTGGCGGGCACGGCTCAGGCCGCCCCCGCCCAGTACGTGGCCAAGGCACCGGCCGCCCCCAGCCCGAACCCGAGCGAAGACCCGTGCGAGCTGCTGAAGGACACCCCCGGGTACGAGATCTGCAAGAAGGAGGACAAGCCGAAGGACGAGACCAAGTGCGAGGACATCGACGGCCCCGCCGGTGAGTTCTGCAAGGACGGCAGCAGCCCGGGCGGCAACGGCCCCTCCGACCCCTTGGACTCCATCACCGGTGACTGCAAGGCGGCGCCGGAGCTCGACTCGCCCGGCGACGGCGTAGCCGGTTGGTTCGACGAGGGACCGGCCAAGGCACCAGCACCGCGCGCCCCGACGGCGGCCAACGCCGACGCCTACCTGTATGAGCAGTACGGGTACGCCGGTCTGAGCTGGCACACCTACGACCTGGGGTGCGGTGGCAGCCTGCGCGCTCCGGAGGCGGCCACCGACAACTGGCTGGCCAACATGGTCTTCGGGTTCTCCAAGGGCTGGACGGCACTGACTGTCGTGCTTCGTCAGCAGGCGACCGGCGACAACGACTTCATGGACGACCTGGACCCGGTCATCGAGACCGCGACCCGCGCCGTGCGCGACGCGGTCTACTCGCCCTGGATCGGCACCTCGCTGCTGATCCTGGGCACCGTGATCATCTTCCAGGCACGCAAGAAGGACACCGCCAGCGTGCTTTCACAGGCCGGCTGGGCGCTGATCGTCATGACGCTCGCCACCGGCGTCGCCAGCTACCCGGTGCAGGCCTCGAAGTTCGCCGACGATTCCATGAACACCGTGATCTCCGCCATTGACCAGAGCTTCGCCAACGTCGACCTGGCGAAGCCGAAGGAGGAGCCCAAGGCCGCCCCCGAGGGCGGTGTGACGACGATGCAGCTGGCTGCGGCGCCCGCCGCCGACCAGACGACGGCCCACGGCAACATGCTCGTCAAGTCGGTGCTCTACCAGCAGTGGCTGCGCGGCATGCTGGGCGACACCGACAGCGAGGTGGCCAAGAAGTACGGGCCGCAGCTGCTGGACGCCCAGGCCCTCACCTGGCACGAGGACCGGCTGCCCCCGGCCGAGCGGCAGAAGGTCGTGGCGAGCAAGCAGCAGAAGTTCCAGGAGCTCGCGGAGAAGATCAAGACCGAAGACCCCAGCGCCTACAGCCACTTGACCGGCAAGGCCGGGAGCCGGCTGGGCGCGGCAGGCCTCTCGCTGCCCGCCGCGGCTGCGGCCAACACGTTCTCCATGGCCTCCGACATCGTCATCATCGGCGCGAAGCTGACGATCAGGTTCGTCGTCGTGCTCTTCCCGGCCATCGCCGTCATCGGGCTGCACCGCCGCCTGGACGGCACCGTGAAGACCGGTCTGAACTCCGTCATGGCCGCCTGCATCAACGTGCCGCTCTTCGCGACCGCCGGGGCCGTCGACGTGCTGGCCGTTGAGACCCTGATGGTCAACAGCACGCTGCCGAAGTGGGTGGCCATCCTGCTGCTGTTGCTGATCACCTGGATTCTCTGGCGGATCGCCAAGCCGTTCCGCCGCATGAGCGCCATGGTCAACCCCAACCGCAACTGGGTGGAGGACGCCGGCAGCGTCGCGACGACCCCCGCCAAGCTGGCCAAGGCGTACGGCAAGCACTACCTCGTCACCCGCTACATGCGAAAGCTCATGGGCAAGAACACCCAGGCCATCGAGGACGTGGGTGACGCCGTCCGCGAGCAGCAGGACGACGACTTCACCCTGCGCGAGGACCGCTCCAGCGGCTCCGGGTACGACGCCGACCACGGCTCCTGGGACGGCTGGATGAACCCCGACGACCCCAACTCGCCCAACAGTGGACCGACGCGGGGAAGGGGTCAGGGCGGCGCCGACGACACCCCGACCCTGTACACGGACTACGAGGCGGACTCCGGATTGGAGCCGCACTCCTTCCCGGCCGGTCATGACCCCCGCTACCGGCCTGCCGGCGCGATCCCCGGCAGCAGCTCCTCCGCAGCGGACACGGACGACTACATCGACGCCGACGCCTGGTACGTCGAGGACCTGGACCCGGCCGCCCGCGACTCCTACAAGGCGCTGCCCACCGGATCGGGCACATCGACCGGCGGACACGTGGGAGACGCGGGCTCGCTGTCGGCACCCAGCACGCCGGACGCTCCCGGCCCCCTGCCGGGCGGTTCGGGCGGAGGCGCCACCGCGAGCGTCCCGCCGCCGCGCAGCCGTCCCCAGGCACCGCCCGCCGACACCGCGCAGCCGCCGCTGCCCGCAGCCGACGACACCACAACCGGCGCCCCGGCTACGGCACCCGCAGCGGACCGGCCGTACGTGCAGCCCGAGGCCGGACCCGCGGTGGTGCCGCCGACGATCGACGAGGACGGCAACCACGTCTACGTGATCTTCGACCCCAGCCGGGAGGACTTCACCATCCGCGACGACCTCCACGGCGCGGACGCCCCGGAGGAGGGGGAGCGATGAACGAGACGCTGCACCAGCTCTGGCGCTGGCCGCTGCACAGCCCGCGGCGGCTGCTCGCCACCGTCCTCGTTGCCGTGGCGGTGCTCGTCGGCGTCACGGCGCTCACCACCATCACGTCGGGGCGGCCCCAGGCTGCCCCGGCCCCGGCCGCCAGCACTCCCGCTGGCGGCCCGCCGGCCCCCTCCCCCACGCCATCGGTGCTGCCCTCGCCCAGCCAGACGACGAAGGACTACGGCCAGGCGCTCAACGTCGCCAAGGCCTTCGTCACCTCCTGGGCCAGCCACGAGAAGGACTGGCAGACCTGGTACGCCCACACCGCGGTCCACGCCACGGACGACTTCGCCCGGCGTCTGGGCACCGTCCTGCCCGACAACATCGAGGCCACCAAAATCACCGGGAATCTGCGGCTGACCGACACCAGCGGCATCGGCCGCACGGAGGTCGCGGTGCCCACCGACGCGGGCCTGGTGTCCGTGACCCTGGTCCAGGACCGGGACGGCAGCTGGCGCGTGTCGGACCTCCAGCCCGGCGCCCAGGCGGTGCAGTAGTGGTCTACATCAGCACGCTCAACCGGGCCCGCCGGGCACGCCGCATAGGACTCCTCGTGGGAACCGCGGTGGCCGGCGCCTCGCTCGTCCCAATCATCCTCATCCGCAGCGTGGTCTCCCCCGTCGCCTCCCTCGACATGGCTGGCGTCAGCTGCGCCCTGCCCGGCCTGAGCCTGGCCTCCGCCAAGAGCGCCAACCTGAACCTGACCCCGGAGCAGATCCGCAACAGCGAGACGATCGTCAACACCGGCGCGCGCATGGGCATCCCGGTCAAAGGCCAGGTGATCGCCATCGCCACCGCCATGCAGGAGTCCGGCCTGCGCAACATCCCCTACGGAGACCGCGACTCGATCGGCCTGTTCCAGCAGCGCCCGAGCCAGGGCTGGGGCACACGCGAACAGATCATGAACCCGGTCTACAGCTCCTGGAAGTTCTACAAGGGACTCCAGCAGGTGAAGGGCTGGCAGAACATGGCCGTCACCGACGCCGCCCAGGCCGTCCAGCGCAGCGGCTTCCCGTACGCCTACGCCAAGCACGAGCCGAAGGCGGTCAACATCGTCGCCGCCATGGGCGGCCAGGGCGGTATCCAACAGATCAACAACAACACCGGCTGCACTCCGGTCGGTGTCCCGGCCAGCGACAACACGGCCGGATACGTCAAGGTCGCGCTCCAGCAGGTCGGCAAGCCCTACGTGTGGGGCGGCACCGGCCCGGACGGCTTCGACTGCTCCGGCCTGATCGTCTACGGCTGGCGACAGATGGGCTACCAGTTGCGCGTGCGCACCAGCCAGCAGATGCACGAAGTAGCCGTCCCCGTCGCCCAGGGCCAGGAGAAGAGCGGCGACCTGATCTTCACCAGGTTCGAGGCCGGCGGCCCCGCCCACGTGATGATCGTCGTCAAACCCGGTGTCGCCGTCGAGGCGCCCCGTACGGGACTCGACGTCCGGGTACGGAAGTACGACCCGGCCACCGAGAACATGCGGTTCGGGCGCCTGCCGAGCAACCAGATGGACCGGATCACCGCCCAGGCGTAGGACCTGGGGAGCATGGGGAAGGGGCGGCACCTGTGGGTGCCGCCCCTTCCCCATGCGTCCGTCTGCGCTAGCCGTCGACGCGTTCCAACACCTTCCGCGCCCACGCGCGCGCCTCCCCCAAAAGCCGCTCCACATCCTCCGGCGCCGCCTCCCGGGCCTGCGCGACCCTCGTCGGTTCCAACGCCGTGTGGGCATCCACCAAGGCGGCCACAGCAGCGCGCAGCCCCGCGAGCACGGGCACCTGATCGTCGTCCTGTTCCTGGCTCTCGCTCTGGCCGGTGTCGAGGCCCGCCGGTGCGGAGTCGCCCCCTTCCGCCATTCCAAAATTTTGGAATGGCGCGCCCGGAGCATCATCTGAGCCAGTGCTTTCCGGGGCCGCATCCGTACCCGCCGGGGCGGGGGGCTTCTCCGTCCTCGGCGGGGGTAGCTGCGGGGGCGCGAACAGGGCGTCGATCTCCCGGCCCGTCTCCCCGGAGGTTAGGTACGCGGCCAAGTTCTGGACGACTTTCTCGGTGACGCGCTTCCCGTTGGCCTTCCCGTGCTGGCGCAGTTCGGCGTACCAGCGGGCGACCTCCTCGCAGCCTTTCTCCTCCGCGACCGATACCAGGGCACGGACATGGGAGTCGGGGGCCGGCTGCTCGTACGTTTCGTGGATCTGGGCCGCCAGCCTCCACTCTTTGATCTCCAGGTATGCGGCGGACTCGCTGATGCCGTCCCACTCGTCGTCAAGGTACTGCTGACGGGTCCGCTGCCCGTCCTCGCCCCGGTAGAGGCGTCGCTTGAAGGCCGCTTCCAGCGACTTGCCGCGCATCCACTTGGCGGCCTGGTGGTGGTCCCGGGCCGCGTGGATGCGCTCCAGGTCCCGCTGTTCGCGGGCGTCGAGGGGGCCGGTCCGGTCGAGTTCCACCGGCTCCGGGATCAGTTCAGGGACGAAGGCCCGAGCGCGGTCCTTGCGTCCCACCGTGCCGGACGTCATGCGGTCCCTCCGACTGCCGGCAGGTGTCCGAGCTTGGTCAACTCGGTGACCAGCGCGTCGTACGGAGCTTTCCTCTCGGGCACGTCGCACGGAGCGCCCACCGCATCCGCGATCTTCTCCCGGCGCGGGATTCGGGTGGACAGGACTGTCCACTTGGGGTCCTTACCGCTCTTGCCTCCGTCCCGCAGCAGGCCCGCGTACTTCTTCGGGTTGCCCGAGTTCGCCTGACAGCGGTTCAGCAGGACGTAGGTTGTGGGCGGGAGCCCGCTGGGGCGCAGAGCGCCGGAACGGCGAATCACCTTGGCCAGCGTGGTCCCTCGTTCGGGCTTGGTCAGCCTCTCGTAATCCGGTTTCGTGGGTGAGACCGTCACGATGACGAGGTCCGCGACTTCGAGAATGCTGTCCACGATGTCCGGATGATTCTCCGCGTGGCCAGCGTCCACCAGGTTGATGCCGCTGTGGTCCATGTCCGGATAGATGGTCTCGGCAAAGGCGGGAGTGTCAGCCACGTGTACCTGGCACGGGAAGTCGGTTACGTCCCTCTGCCATGCCGCGAGTTGGAGCGACTCGTCTGCGTCGTAGCAGGTGACCTTGTGGCCAGCCCGCGCCAGTGCATAGGCCAGGAGCCCCGTGTTGGTGGTGCCGCCCATCGTCCTGGGCTTGAGGCTGGCAATCAGCATGCGCGCCACCCTACCGGCGATGCTGCTGGCCTCCCCCCGGTCTCGCGCGGCACGCGTCACCGACGACCGCCAGCCGCTCAGGTGATTGACAAGTGTTCAGACCCTGAACACTATTGGGAGGCGGGAACAACCCGCTCCAACACGGCAAGAGGCGCGGCCTGCCGCTTCCCAACGACGCCGCGCCTCTGTCTCCGATCAAGCGGAGGTATCCATTGTCCATCACCATCGCCCCCATTGAGACCCAGGAAGCCATGGACGCGTCCAGCATCCTCGCGGAGCTCGCCGTCTCCCCCGACGAGCCCTCCGTCCTGCGCGCGGCAGCCGACGTGCTGCCGCGCCTGGGCGACAAGGTTCGTCGCCTGACGGCCCCGGCCGGCACGGAGGACGACGACCTGCTGGCCCTGGCGCGCAGCGTGGGCGTAGTCATCGAGAGGACCCGCTGACGCATGAACCGCACCCCAAGCAGCTACCACGTGCAGGCCCTCCTGACCCCAGGCGGTCTGTGGCGCGCGAGCGTCAAGGAACTGCCTGGGGTGCAGGAGCAGCACCGTTCCCTGGCTCAGATGGAAAGGCGTGTCCGCCGCGCCATCGCCAGCACCACGGAGGGGCTCCAGCCGGAGGACGTGCGGCTCGACATCGAGTACAGCACCGGTGACAGCGGCTTCGACCACGAGTTGGCGACCGCTCGTGCCAAACGCGAGCTTGCCGACGAACTGGCCCAGCAGGCACGCAAAGCCGCGGTGCCACTGGCCCAACGACTCGTGCGAGCGGGCGTCTCCCACCGAGACGCCGGCACTCTCCTCGGCACGAGCGGGGGGCTCGTCACCGCCATGATCAAGCCGAAGTCCTAGCCCAGCGCAACGGGGCCGTCGACCACCACCTGGCCGACGGCCCCGTTGCCCGTTTCCCCTTCGGCTCGTTCCGTGTGCCTGCCCTCGGCGGCTGCTCCCCTGTCCGGGATACTTCGGGCCATGGACGACTTGCCGAAGCTGGAGATCGAGGGGGGAGAGTGGTATCTCGCCGTGCCTCCGCCCGCCATGCCGGTTCCGGCCGCACACCTGCCTCCGGAGCTTCACGGCAAGCCGGCTATGGCGTCGATTCCTGGCGTTGGCGTGCTGCACGACATGAGGGTGGTCGGTGACGCCCACCGCGATTCGGCCGGCACGTGGCTGCACCTGGTGCCTGAACTCGATTTCTGGCGCAGTCAGTACGAGTCAGGCCAGCAGATGGCCCCGCGACGCTTGCCCATCGACTGGGTCTACATCGAGCACCGGCTGCCGTACGAGCCACCATCCCCCGGTGACCCGCCTCCGCCCCCACCCCCGCTGGCAGGCGATCCGAGAGCTTTGCTGCGCCGTCTCTCGCCGCGGCCCGACCTGCCGGGGGGCCGGATGCCCGTACCCGCCCGCACGGTCGGACACCTCCACGGCCGCCGCATCATCCAGGTCACGCCCCTCGGGTTCGCCTGGGACCTGCGAGCCGTGAGTGAACCGTACGAGGACGCCAACCATGACGTCGTGGTCCGCCTCACCAGCGTGCCCGAGTACTACCGCTGGGTGCTGACCGGCGCCGACCCCGACCCCGCCCCCGTCAACCTGTACCTGCTCTGGACCGAATGACGCGGGGGAGAAGTTCGCCGACCACGTCGGCAAAGTGCAGGTCGGGATGCCTGCACGGCAGGGGCGCTGGGCGAACCGGCCCCGCCTAGAATCGTACGTATGACCGATTCGACGGATGCGGTGGAACTCCGACCTTGGCGGCGTGAGGACGGGCCGGAGCCACGTGTCTGGACGTGGCCAGCGGCCGACCCGCCCGGCATGCGCGTACGGCTGGGAGGCGTGTGGCGCCGGGGCGTAGTGGAGTCCCGGATGGAGTGGCCCGATGGATCGCCCTCGCCCCACCGGGTGCCCCGGCCCAGGGATGCGCACCAACGGCTGTCGGCCGAAGCTGGAACCATGAGGGCCTCCTGGTCCGGGACCATCCAGTTCGGGCTGGTCGCGCTGCCCATCCGGCTCTACGCGGCCACCCGGGAGCACGCCGTGCGCCTCCACGAGATCCACATCCCGGACGGCAGCCGTGTCGAGCATCGCCGCTTCTGCCAGGCAGAAAACAAGGAGATCTCGTACGAGGAGACCGGCAGAGGCTTTGCCATGCCGGACGGGCGCATGGTGCCCCTGACGGAGGAGGACCTGTCACACCTACCGCTGCCCACGCGCAAAACGGTGGACGTACTCGGGTTCGTCCCCGGCCAGGACATCGACCCCATCAGCTACGGCAAGCCCTACTACGCGGGTCCCAACGGACCAGGAGCTGAGCGCCCGTACGCGCTGCTGGTCGAAGCGCTCGCCCGCACCGGCTACGTCGCCGTGGCCAAGGTCGCCCTCCGCAGCCGCGAGCGCCTCGCACTGCTGCGCCCCCGCCACGGCCTGCTCGTGCTCCAGACCCTGCTGTGGGCAGACGAACTGCGCGACCCCGGAGACCTCGCGCCGTCCGCGCCGGTCACCGACCGGGAACTTCAGCTAGCCGAAGTGCTCATCCGGGAGCTGACCGGCATCGACGTCGAAGCAGTGCATGACGAGTACGCCCACGCCCTGGAGCAACTCGTCACGGCAAAGGTCAGCGGCGGCGAACTCGCCGCCGAGCCAGCGGAGTCCGCCCCGGTGGTTGACCTGATGGCAGCGCTGGAAGAGAGCGTGCGGGCCGCCGCGCGCACCCGTGAGAACCGCTGAACACCGTATGCGGCCTACTCGTGGAGGGCGTCTGTGAGGCGGGCACGGTGGCGGGCGGGGAGTTGCTGCGAGAGTTCCTCGGCGCGGGATCGGATCAGGCCAGTGCGGTAGCTGTGGGGCAGGCCGTCGAATGTGGCGGCTGCCATGTCGGTCGCGGTGCGGTAGTCGCCGTCGCGGCCTAGGCAGGCGGCGGTGTCCATCCGGAGCAGGGCGCGGGTCATGACGGACGTGGGGCTGGTGAGGGCCTGGGCGGTTTCCTGGGTATCGTAGGCGGCCGTGGTGTCGCCGAGCAGGGTGTACGCCTGGGACAGGTGGACGGCGTGTTTCTGGGCGGGGTAGCCGCTCCAGGTGTCGGCGCTCTCGGGCCCGTTGAGCCGTTCGGCCAGAGTACGCATGTCGGCGACGGCCCGTGCGGCTCCAGCCTTGTCGCCGATCGCGGCGAGGGAGCGGGCCGTGACGGCTGCCGCCAGGGCGGCGGCTGCGGTGGGCGCGGTGCCGGCTTCGCGGCGGGCCTTGGCGGCAAGAAGGGCCGCTGCCCGGGGCGCGCCGTAGTTGAGCGGGACCATGGCGTGGCGGGCGAGGACCCAGGCCGTCATACGGCGGTCGCCTGATTCGCGGGCGGCCTTTTCGGCGGTGGAGAACCAGCGGGCGGCGTCGGGCTGGTCTCCTCGGTCGTGCTGGATGATCGCGACGATTCCAGCGAGTCCTGCCGTGGTGCGGGCGAGGTCCGCCCGGACCTGGACGGGGTGGGGGCGGGCCAGGACCTCGTGCAGCAGATCGAGGTCGGTCTGCATGTCGGTGAGGAGGTCGACGGGGGAGCGGCCCCGGTAGCCGCCGTTGTGCCGTTCGAGGGCGGCGTGCAGGTAGGCGACGTCGCCGTCGCTGGTTCCTGTGGCGGCGAGTGCGCTGTCGATGCCCTGGCGGGCGTGTGCGATGCCGGGCAGGGCGCCGGCGCCTACTGCGGCGGCTGCTGCTCCTATGAACTGTCGTCGGTCCACGTCCTGGTCCTCCTTGCCCTTGGTGCGCCGGTGCTGCCGTGAGGCGGCGACAGCGCGGCGCACCTCCCCGACCGTCAGCCCGTATGCGCGTGCGATGGCGTGGTGCCATACCGGGGTCGGTAACCGCTTCTCGTTCTCCCACCGCTTCAAGTTGTCCGGGTCGAACCAGCGGCCGTCCTGAGCGTCCTCGATCAGCAGCGCCTGTTCCTGACGGGTCCGTCCAGCACGTTCGCGGGTGCTTCGCAGCAGAACTCCGATCCCGTCCGGACTCATCATGGGATGCCCCTCCGATTCCGCATGGTCGGATTCCCATGGTGGCCCCCTGGTGTGGCCCCCCGCCCTGGAAACGCACCCATTCCTGGCCCCTCTTTGGTGGGTATGCCCGGCCGTTGAATGAGCGACGCCGGCCCCCGGGTGCTGCCTTCCGCTGC
Organism: Streptomyces sp. CB03238; assembly: GCF_002099185.1. Lineage (NCBI taxonomy): Bacteria > Bacillati > Actinomycetota > Actinomycetes > Kitasatosporales > Streptomycetaceae > Streptomyces > Streptomyces sp. CB03238. The sequence continues at coordinate 29,919 of NZ_NBCN01000035.1, forward strand.
TTTCCGGGGCTGGCTCTCCATTCTTCGCGGACGCTGGTGTCCGCATGGCCGAAGGAGGACCCCTCATGGCCCAACCAACCGTCGAGCGGGGCGTGCTGATGCCGCCCCCGGCGGAGGCGGTGTTGGAGTACGCGGCCGGGCAGACGGTCAAGGCCGCGGAAGCCCTGTGGCCCGGTGCTGAGGTGGTGCCGGGTCCGGTCGCGCCGAGCGTCACGAGCTACGTGCAGCGCCTCGTCGTCGATGGCCGGCCGCTCTACGCGAAGCTGCCGATCCTGGGTGTGTCGCTGGTGTCGGTGCTGCGCGGGGTGTGCGGGGACTGGGAGACGGTCAGGGCGGCACAGGCCGCGTACGCCGTGTCGCCCGGCTCGCTGGTGCGGCGTGAGCTCGACCAGTTGAGGACCCTCGCCGCAGCGGGGCTGCGGGTCCCGATGGTCGCCGGCGCTGAGGGCGGGGTGCTGTTCACCGAGGAGGTGACCGGCTCGTGCCTGGGCGAGCTGATCGGCCGCGAGCCGAACCGTACGACGAACCTGCTGGGCCGCGTCATCGCCGAGCTGGAGACAGGGCTGCGGCGGGCGGGTGTGACCGCCCGGGTGGACCGCGCGCCGATCGGCGAGCGGTCGATCACCGCTACGTTCCTGCGGAAGTTCAACGGCATCAGCGGCAGCGCCTACCTCCAGCACACCGGACACGAGGAGCTGCTGAGCACGGTGGTCGCCCGGCTGCGCGAGGCACCGCTGAAGCCGATGGTGCCCTCCCAGCGGGTCATCTTCGGCGACCTGAAGCCCGAGCACGCAGTCTTCCCCGACGGCGCGGACGGCCCGCTGGTGTTCCTCGACCCCGGTCTACAGCGCGGCCGTCCCTGCGCCGACGCGGCAAAGCTGGCCTCCCGTACGATCCTCGGCCTGGTGGCGTGCCCGCCCCCGGCTGACCAAGCACGGGCGGTGCTGTCCGGTCTCGCCGCGTTCGTGGCAGGCCAGACCTCCGGTATGGACAGGGCCGACCAGGACGCGTGGCTGCGCCAGTTCGTCCAGCTGTGGCTAATGGACACGACCAACATCCTGACGACGTACCTGTCCGCCCCGGCAGGGCTGCCGCTGTCACCCCAGGCCAGTGCCGTCGTCGCACGGGCCGAAGCGGTGGGCCAGATGCTGGAGCACGCCACCGCCTCCATGGGCAGCCGCGCGCCGGCACGGTCCTGGTGGCGGGTGTGCATCGAGGACGCGATGTGGGCGGTGTCCGCATGACGGAGGTCGGTGTCATCGGCGCCGGGGCCGTCGGCCAGGCCCTCGCAGGGCTGCTGCTCACCACCCGGTGGTGCGAGAGCGTCGTCGTCACCTCCGGCAGCGGCCGTACGGCGGCCGGTCTCGTCGCCGATCTGGAGGACATGCGAGAGGTCACCGGCTCACCCGTACGGGTCATGCACGCCGACCTGGAACGGATGCGATCCTGCGGGGCGGTCGTGGTGTGCCCACGCGCCCAGTTCACCAACCGCTCTCGCACCGACATAAGGATGGCGGGGCTCACCGTCAACGGGCCCCTGATCGCCGGGCTCGCCCGCCGCTTCGCCGGCTATCAGGGCGTCGTGGTGATGGTGACGAATCCGGTCGACGTGATGAGTCGCCTGTTTGCCGAGATCTCCGGGTGCCCAGTGCTGGGGGTCGGCTGCAACACCGACACGGCCCGGTACCGGCTCGTCCTGTCACGGCTGCTAGCCGTGTCCCCCGCCGCGGTGGCCGGGCACGTGATCGGCGAACACGGCGACCACGCGGTCATCTGCGCCTCCTCGACCACGGTCAACGGCCGTGCCGTCCCGGTGCCGTTGCAGCGGGTCCGTGACGAGCTGACCGGCCGCCCCGGACGGATCAGCGCGGGAATCGGTCGCACACGCTGCGGCCCGGCCGGCGCCACGCTCGCCGCGCTGGAACACGCCCTCGGCCACACCAACGGGGTGATCGAATTGTCCGCCTCATGGCGCAGCGGGTGGATCGGAATTCCGTTGCGCTTCACCTCCGGCCGTCCCACCGTGTGCCTGCCCCCTCTCGACCCCGACGAGGCCCGGCAACTGGACGCCGCCGAAGCAAAGATCCTCTTCGCCTACGACCAGCTCCACCAGACGATCAAGGAGACCACCGCATGACCGACAGCCACGCCACCCGCATCACTCCGGCCGACGGATACGCGGTCACCATCGTGAGCCGCTCCGAACCCGTCACAGACTGGGCGGTTCGGTATTTCGGCGCCTGGTGGAGCGCCTCGCGTGTGGACGCTGCCGACGTGCCGGGGCCGGTGGTCGTCGCCGACGTCGACCCGGATGTGGTGACCTCGCTGACCGACCGGGTCACCAGCGGGCAGCACACAGAGGCGGTGTACGCGAATGACCGGATGCTCTGCGCGGCCGACACAGACGGCACAGTGGAGGCGGTCCAGCCCGATGCGGGCCTCGCCTACCGGTGGGAGCCGTCCCAACGCCGATTGACGATCGCAGGCACGGACACCACCGCCGTGGCGACGGCCGCGGCCCGGCTCGGCCGGGAGGTCCTGCGCGGTCAGCTCCTAGGCGACGGCTGGCAGATCCTCCACGCCTCGGCCGTGACCGACCCGGACGGGCGGGCCGTACTCACCCTCGGCGACAAGGGCGCGGGGAAGACCACCGTGGGCTTCCTCCTTGCCCGGGCGGGGTGGCACCTGCTGGCCAACGACCGGGTGTTCGTCCGCGTCGAGGACGGCGCGGTCCGGGTGCTGCCGTGGCCGGCGGCGGCTGCGATCGGCTTCGGGCTGCTGGACGCCATGGGACTGTACGACGTCGTACGCGACCGGCTGCTGGCCGGTGAGCAGATGCACCCGACCCAGCACCAGCGCGTCACGGACGCGCTGCTGGCCAACGACAGGGAACCGCTGTGGAAGCCCAGCGGGAAGGAGCTGAAGCCGCAGTTTTTCCCCGACCAGCTCGACACGTGGCTGGGGATGAAGCTCGCCACCGAGGGCCGGGCCGGTGCTCTGCTCTTCCCCCGCATCACGCCCGGCGCGGCCCCGGTGCTGAGTGACGACCGGCGAGGCGTTCAAGAAGGCGACTTCTTCAGCGCCACCACAGAGGACCGTTACCCGGACGTCTTCCGGCTGCTGCCGGTGGGTGGCCCCTCGCAGCGCCTGGCCGACTCGCTCGCCGCACTCCCGCACCAGTCGCTCATTCTCGGGCACGACACGGCCTCGAACACGGCCCTGCTGAAGGAGGTCACGGCCAGCTTGCTGTGACCCGCCCACGGGGTTGGGCTGTAGGCCAGTAGCTCTGCGCCGAGACGCTGGTCATGAAAGGGGCGGGCACCCGAACCGGGTGCCCGCCCCTTTCGTACGCTCAGCCCTTACAACGCGCCGGTGCCGTGGTTCAGCGGCGCTGCGTCACACCGGTGCTGTTCACCCGATACCAGCCGAGCAGCCCCACGGCGAACGTACCAACCGCAACGAGGTAGACGTCCAACGCGGACGAAACCAGTGACTGGTCTCTGACCGCCCCAGCGGCAAACACCGCAGCCCCACTCAACACCACGACCGCGAGCAGCGCGGTGACCACCATCAACATCATCAGCTTCAAGATTGTCTCCAGTCCTGTTCGGCCACCGCGCTGGCGTTGACGAGGGGCTACATCTCCCCGTTTCGCACCGCGTCCGTGAGCGTGGCGAACGCCGAGCGCGTCACTGAGAGGACCGGGCCGCCATCGCGCTTCGAGTCCCGTACGCACGCCCAGGAGCGGACGCGCGCGACCTCGACGCATTCGTTTTGCGCGCCGCTGAACGACGACTTGCGGAACGTGGCCCTCGCCAGCTCGTCGGCGGAGGGCTTGCTGTTGGTCATTTGTCGTACTCCTTGCGCTCAGCGGCCAAGATGTTCATGGACTCGGTGGTGTCAACGGCCTGGCTGCGAAGGTAGTCCATGGCCACTGTGTACCGCCTCACGTCCTCCTTGGCATCGATGTAGAGCCCGCCGCCGAGCATTTCGACGTAAACGGCATCCGTGGAGTCGCCCGCGCCCAGGGTGATGAAATGCCCGAAGCCAGCGGCGTGTGCGCCGGCCTTGAACGGCAGGACCTGAATGTCGATGTTCGGGCGCTTGGCCTGTTCCATCAGGTGGTCGAGCTGCGCGGCCATCACGGTCCGGTCCCCGACCTCCCGGCGGAGCACCGCTTGGTCGAGCACGACCCACAGGTGCAGGGGGATGTCTCGGTCGAGGACGGCCTGGCGCTGCATGCGGGCGGCCACCAGCGCCTCCACCACGTCGAGCGGCTGACGGACCATTTCCGCGAGGTGGATGGCCCTGGCGTACTCCGCTGTTTGCAGCAGGCCGGGTACGACGGACGGGGCGAAGGCGCCTTCCTGCATCGCCTCGTTTTCCAGGCTCACCAGTGGATGCAGCCACTCCGGCACACCAGCACCGACCCACCAGCCCTCGGGCATGTCCTCGGCGAGCCGCACCAGGGCAGCGATCTCCGCGTCGGTGCCGCCGGCCGCCTCCGCGATCAGGCGCACGGCGCGCGGCTTGGGCATGGTCTTGCTGGTCCAGTCCTCGTAGCGCCCCACGGTTGTCTTGCCGTACCCGGCGCGCTTGGCCACCTCTTCGAGCGTGAGATCTGAGCGTTGGCGGAGTTTCTTCAGGCCGGAGGCAATCTGCAACCGCCGTGGTCCCGTTGACGTCATTTCCGGTCCTTCTTCCGAGTAGGCGCCAGTGTGGTCACCCCTGGCGATCACGGCAAGGCCGGTGCTCAGAGCCCCAGTTCGCATGTGTTCTCTCCCAGCCGGCCCACGACTCTTTCGAGGGAATCCCGTAGTGGACTTCCCATTATGGGATTCCCGGTGCCACACTGGCCATAGGCCGCTACGGACAGCTAGTAGTCCGTCACTTGGCGCGATCTTGCCGTGCGGTCATCACCAGCGCAGACGAGGGGAAGGGCTATGCCCGCATCGACCCCGGTCACGGCCAGCGCGGATGTGCGGGCCACGGTCCTGAACCTGCGGACCGCGACGCCGGAGCAGAAAGCGCGCTTACGCGGCGACAAGTGCGCCCGCTGCGGTGCGCAGGGCGGGCTGAGGCCCGCCGGATACGCCTACACCCATTCCGAAGGCGCCGGCCGCCTCGGGTGGGCGGTAAGGGTCTGTGGGTCGTGCCCGTCCAACTGGCTCAATAGGAGGCCGTAATGGGAGAACTGGCCCGCCGCGAGGCGGCGAACGACGGGGCGCAGTGGGTGGCCGCCGCCCACACCGACCCCGAGCAGGTCTGGCGAGAGTGGAATCAGCCGCTGGCGGTGGCCTTGGTGCCGGCCGGGCGGGAATGGGACGCGGTGGCAATGCCGTACGCGCGGTGGCAGGCCGTGGAGTGGGACATGGGCTCCGGGGCGTGGATCAACACGCCGGTGCTCGCCGACGAGACCACCGGCCAGGTGTACCTGTTCGTCCCGGTCGGCACGGCGAAGAACTGGAGCGAGCCGGGCACCACGGCGCTTGGCGAGGGCTCGTGGCTAGTGGTGTCAAAGCCGGGCGGTCGCTTCCGGCGGGCGGTGGGCGCATGGATCCAGCCGCCGGGGCTGATGACGCGGCTGACCGACCCGGACCAACTGCGCGCGTCCCTGCGCCATACCGCCGACTGCCAGGAGGACTCGCAGTGAGCGAGCCGACAACCCTTCCCCTGATCACCGGTACAGCCGCCGACCGGCCGCGGCTGTACTGCGTACCGCCCGAGGGGCTGACCTTGAGCGAGCGGGCGGAGCAGCGCCGGGAGAACTGCGGGGTCCGCTCGACATGGGCCTACCGGGGGTACGACGAGGAAACGCCCGACCGGTGCGCGTTCTCCGTCGGAATCGCCTACGGCGTGTGGGGTGTTGACCCGAAGGTGGCCGACCGTATGGCGAGCCTCGCGTACCACCTGATCTCCCACACCATGGAGGTGGTCCACACCCACCGGTACATCGTGACCGCGGCTCTCGTCGACGAGCAGGCCACCGTCAGCGTCCTCGCGCTCGACGGGCGCATCGTCGCCGAGACCGACCCGGCATCCCACCCCGAGATCGGCCGTGCCGCGACGTTATGGGGGACGCTCCGCCTGGAGGCCGGCCCCTGCCTGTACGCCGGAGCCAGCGTGTAACCCCTTCGACCCCCAGGCGCCCTCACCCCCCGCCAGGGCGCCTGGGTGAGCGGCAGTGGTACCCGCTCTGCCCAACAGCCACTGCCGCTCTGTCAGCCGCCCCGGATGCCCGCCCCCGTCGGGTGTCCGGGGCGGTTGTGTCTTCAGCGGCACCTCGCCGCCCTGTAGCTGTCCACCGCGCCGAACGGCCCGCCCTGAATCGGACACAGGGGCACACAATCAAGCCGACGACTGTAAAGCCACTTGCCATGTAAAGCAGTTTTACAGGACCGTCGTTGTGTGAGTACGAGACGAGATGAAGCGATGGCCGCGCTGCGGGAGTGGTCGAAGCCTGGGCGCCGGGCCGACTTGCTCGCCGCCGCGTGGCAGGCGGGCGAGACCAACGTGTCCGCCCTCGCTGAGGCCGCGCGCATCAGCCGGCCGACCGTGTACGCGGATCTGCGATCGAGGGGCATCGACCCCGACCACCGACCGAAGGGCAACACAGTGATCATCAACCTGGCACCGCTCGACATCGAGGGCTTCACCGGCGTCGGCGAGCGGCTCGACGCCGAGTTCGACGCCGCGCTGCGCCGCTGGGCGGCCGAACACCCCACCGCCACCCACGAAGAGGGCAAGATCGAGGGGATGCGCCTGGCGGCCCTGATGGACACGACGTACCGCTACGCCAACGTCCGCGACCTGCTGGCCCACGAGCAGGTCGCCCGCGCCGAGCGCGACCGCCTCCTGCACCAAGTCGAGCTGCGCTGGGAGGCGCTGAGCACCGCCACCGCGTGGCTGGCCGCCCACCACGCCTATGTCCTCGCGGTCGACGAAGCCCGCATCGCCATCGACATGTGGCGCGAGCGCGCCGAAGCCGCCCTGAAGCGGCCCTTCTTCTGCTCCTCACCGAGGGACGAGGCCGCCTACCACCAGATCCAGGAGGCTGGACACCCCGCCCTGGAACCGGCGATGGCCGACCTCGACCAGACGCCAGCACGTACCGCCGAGCATCTGCGAGCCGACCTCGACCAGGCCCACGAGCGCCGCATGGGGCTGGCCGCCCAGACGCTGCGCGTCGCCCAGCCCGCCCAGTGACCGCACCCGCTGATCCTCACCGGACGGAGGAGTCCACCGTGACCGCGACCACCCAGCAGCAGACCGCCCGCGACCGCCTACGGTTGGCCGAAGAGACATACGCCCTCTGAGCAGGCCACACTGGTGGTTCCGCATGAGGAGGTGAGGGAAGTGAGCGTTGCCAGCATCGCCCAGCACCACGGCCCCTGGACCGTCGACCAGGTCCTGGCCCTGCCCGAGGACCGCACCAACCGCTACGAGCTGCTGGGGGAGTCCCTGGTGATGTCCCCCGCCCCCGGCCTGCGCCACCAGCGGGCCAGCTTCCGCCTCCACGTCGCGCTGGACGCCGCAGCCCGCGCCTCCGGCGCGCCCGTCGAGATCCTCGAAGCCGTTAACGTGATACTGCCCTCCGGCCTCGTCGTGCCGGACATCGTCGTCGCCGACGCCGGCGCGACCGCCGACGACGGCGTCAGCATCGACGCCGACGCCGTCCAGCTCGTCATCGAGCTCGTCTCCCCCGGCAACCGGACCATGGACCGCAAGATCAAGCCCATGCTGTACGCGGAGGCTGCGATCCCGTACCTGTGGCGTCTGGAGTTCGACCCGGCCCCCCGGCTCATCGTCTCCGAGCTGGACAACGGCCGGTACACCGAAACGACGACCGCGCTCCCGGGTACGGTCACGCGCATCAAGGAGCCATTCCCGTTCGAGATCGACCCCGCCCACCTCACACAGCGCCACTCGGCAGGCTAAGCGGGTTCACGGTGCGCAGCCGGCAGGCTCCGCAGCGACTCCAGGACACGGCCGCTCACCCGGACGCCTCCAGCAACGACGCGGGGGAGGGGCGCTCGGGGCAGTCGACGGCCGGCACCCAGCGGCAGCTCAGCGCGCGGCCACGGCAGTACGGGCACGTCTCGGTGGTGGAGGTCAGGGGAAGCCCGTAGACCCAGCGCAGACAGGAGCCAGCCCGGAAAGGGCCGCGGTCGACCGGGCGGTGATGAAGCCGGGGCAGCAGCTCCCACCGGCGATCGGCGCCCGTCGCGCGCCGGGCGGCGCCGCCCTTCGGGCGCGGAGGCAGAGGGCCGTGCAGCTCCAGCCAGTACCGCAGCGGCTCAGCTTCCCTACCCTCGGCGATGCCGGGCGCCTGAAGGTGCTCGGCGACCTCGGCCAGCCACTCACGCGGCGATGCCCCAGCCTCGGCGCGGCGCGTCTCCCAGCCGTTCATCACCTCGGCCAAGCGCACCGCTTCGGGATAGACGACGGCAGGTGCGGCCTGGCGGCGACGGAGCTTCGGCCCGACCCCCAGCGTGTCCTCGCGCTGCCGCCACAGGTCGCGAGCGACCTGCTTGGAAGCCCACCACCACAGGGCCACCTGATGGGCATCGGCCACGAGCGCGTCTCCGGCCGCGCCCAGGCGGTGGTCAAAGGCACGGTGCCGCTGGAGGGCCCTGGCGATGTCGGGGACCGGCGTGGTGTCGATGACGTATCCACCATCGTCCCCGCACTGCCACCGGCGCCCGCACGCGCACGGCCGCCACCGGTGGCCTGCCCCGGCCAGCCACGCCCCGTCCTCCAGACACAGCGGACACGCCCGGAGCGGCCCGGCCCCGGGATCCTCCGGCCACCGCATGATGCGCACCGCAGCGTCGGCCATCTGCACCAGGCGCTCCGGATGCAGCCCGGGAAGCGCGCGGTGCAACTGCGCCTGGTCCCGCTCGACGAGCGCGGCGAGGCGGGTGACCGCCCCGCCGCTGAGATAGACCTCGTGCGTATTCGGCCGGAGGCCCCGCACTGCGCTGGGCAGGCCACCGTGGTGGAGGGCCTTCAAGAGCCGCTGTACTTCAAGGCCGTTGGCGTCCGCCGTACGGGCGAGGAACGAGCCTGTGGTCTCTCCATGGATGAGCGGAACACGGATCGGGAGGTCGGCCGGCGTCAGCGCCTTCGCTGCGCGGGTCCGCCCGGGGGCCTTGGTGGCGCTGTGGGTCATGGAAAGACCGTGGCACACCCCCGTGTCACGGGATCACGGAAATGCAAGAAGGGTGTCGGGCGAGCCCAAAGGGTCGCCGTGGGATGATCTTGGACAGGGAACGGTGCCCTTCGCCTCCCAGGGAGTTGAAGGAACGTGCCGTCCCGAGCCCTGGCCCAGCTCGAAGGAAGCACAACGTGAACGACTCGCCGCAGCAATGGGACGACATACTCGCCGACACCCTCGTCGAATGCGGCCACTGCCACGGCCCCATGTCCCCACTCCCGCCCGAAGCCCCCCAGCCGCGCTACGAATGCCTGCGACAGATGGACAGCGCATGCACGGCCGTGGCGATGCCCGCCCCTGAGCTTGAGAGGTACGTCGCCACCCAGATGGTGGCGGAGATGGTCAAGCCCGCCGTTGCCGACCTTTTGAGGGAGGCCGTGCACCAGGTGGTGGAGACCGAACTGCCACAGCACGAGCGGGAACTGGCCGAACTGGAAGCCCGCGGCAACGTTCCGGCCAGCGAGGTCGAGGCCAAACGGGATTCCCTGGGTGAGAAGCGCCGCGCCTACCAGCAGCTCATGGACCCGGAGGCCTTCAGCCCCAGATGGCAGGTTGACTGGTGGAACCGTCGGGCTGACACCTCCAGCAAGCGAGGGTTGTGCCCCCTGTTCTTCACCAAGATCGAAGTTCGTTCGGGCGCGGCTCCGGTGCCCGGAGCGTACGAAGACGAGCGGATCACGCTTCACTGGCGCGTCTGGGGATCAGTCCCCGAGGACAAGGATCTGCTGTGACTGCCGATCGCCGTGCCCTCGGGCCAGGTCCTCGCGTGCAGGAAGCCACCGCCGCCACGCGGGCGCCCAGCCGGAAGCGTGCCGCCGAAGCTGACCTCGACACGGCCCTGCCCTCCACCCAGCTCCCCAACCTGGACCACCTGCGCGACCGCGGCGTGCTCGGAAAGCCCCAGCACCAGAGCCTCACGCCGGCCGACACCCAGCGGCGCTCCCTGCGCCCTACGCCCCCGCCAGCGCAGCACCCGTGACGCCGGTCCCCGCAGCAGGGCTGTCCGCCGCGTAGTCCCTCGGTTCCTCCCCGCCCGCGCCAGCCGCCTCCTGGGCGCGTTCGTCGGTGTCTTCGGCGCTATCCGCCCCGTACGGCCCGAACGGGCCGCTCTGCCCGGACTGGCTCGCTCCGAGAACGACGTGTGCCTTCATGCGGTGCGGCGTGGGGATCATCCGCAGTCCTTTCCATCCGTACGCGAAGTACCGCCGGCGATGAGGCCAGCGATGAAGGTTGTACCGGTCGCCGTACGAGGTGCGGGGCAGATACGCGGAAAGCGCCCCAAGCGCCGTACCCAGACGTCAGTGTCGGTTGTCACGAGAACGTCAGTGGGCTTTCTGACCACGGCATGCGGGGTCACGTGGCGCGCGGATCATGCTCTCCCTGGAAGAGCCGATCTCGCCGCGGCTGGCATTGGTGATGAAGCCGAAGCGTCGGTAGAACGCGTGCAGCCGATCCGGGTCCCCGCCGAAAGTGCCGCTCGGGCTGAGCGCCACCGGCACACCGTGCAGGTCGGCCTCGGCAGTAATGCGCTCCATGACGCGCGTGCCGATCCCCTTGCCTCGCTCGCCCTCCGGAAGGAAGATCCAGAACAGCACGAGATACGGACCGGGATCGAGTCCGAGTTCAAGCCGCACGCCCGGGTAGCTGGTCCGTATCTCCTCGGCCAGGGCATCGGCCCATGACATCGGTGCTTGATCCACGAACGCTCCTTGTGCAAGGCGGGCGGCTGCCCCCGCAGCGGCCGGGGCAGCGGTGTACCCGTCGGGCCGGACGTGACGGAGGGCGAGCGCGAGTCTGACATCGCCCGGCGCGTCCTGCCTACCTCAACCCTGAGCCGCACACCGCTGCACGCGTTTTTGCGCAGACCGTGGGAACAGCCGAGCCCCGGCCTCTCCATAGAGATCCGGGGCTCCACGTTTCTGGGGGCCGTAGTGGAACGGTTCGCTCGGTGTCGCTCTGCGCCTGTTGGCGAATCCTACCGGCCATGTCAAGTGTTCCCACCCCCACAGCAAAAACGCGCCCGTGAGGGGGAACACGAAGGAAGTCCCGATCTTCGGGGGGATCGCTGGAGCGTCGCTCCGCGCCTGCAAGGGCGATCATACCGAGCGTGTCAAGTGTTCCCACCCCTGTGCATTTTCTCGGCGGGGAATCCGGCCCCCGATGACCGCTCAATGCCCCGGTTTCTGTTGTTTTCTTCCTGTAACGCGGTCGGGCGTGTCATGACAACGCGGTCGGGCGTGTCGCGGTTTTTCGGGCTCGTTTTTGCGTGTTCCGCACCCTCGGGGAACACTTTTCACGGCAAATTCGATGCATAACCGCAGGTCAGATGAGGTGTTCCGAGTGTTCCTCGTGTTCCCACCCACCTGAACCCCAGTTACGCGTACGCGCGCGAGGCGGGGGCGGAACGCCCGTGGGGGTGACGGCGCCCCTGGGTGGGGGTTGACTGGGGTCCATGGCGTTTTACAGCGCTAGCTCCGTAAAACGGTCGCGCCGCACGAAAGCTCAGGTGGAGGCGCTGCGCGCCGCGCTGTACGCGATCGTGGAGGCGGCAAGGCCGTGCAGCGTCCGGCACGTGTACTACCTGGGCATCGGGCGGCTGTGGGCGAAGGACACCGGTGGCTCGCGCCGGAACTACTCGACAGTCGTCCGCGAACTCGGCTACATGCGCGAGCACGGGATCCTTCCCTGGGAGTGGATCACAGACGGCACCCGTATGGTCCGCCAGGAGCTCCAGTACGACTCCCTCAACGACGCCCTGGAACGCACGGCAGAGGCATACCGGCGCAATCTGTGGGCCTCCCAGAGCCGACGGGTCGAGGTCTGGTGCGAAAGCGACTCCGTCGGCGGCGTGCTGCTGCCCGTCACCACCGCCTGGGGGGTGGGCCTGTACTCCTGCCGCGGCCAGTCATCCAAGACCTACGTCTACGAAGCGGTCCAGGAATACGCCCGCCTGGGCAAGGCGGTGAGCATCGTCTTCGCCGGCGACTTCGACCCGACCGGCCGCGCCGTACCCCGCTCCGTGGTTGAGCGCATCACCCGCTACGGCAACGGGCACCGGCTCGACGTGCAGTTCGAGCAGATCGCCGTCACCGCAGACGACGTCCGCTCCGGCCAGTTCACCACCCACGACGTCAACACCCGCGACGTCAACTACAAGCGCTACCGCGAGGAGTGCCTACGCGAAGGCCTCGACCCGCACAACGCAGTCGAGGTCGAGGCCATCCCTCCCGGCCTGCTGCGCGGCCGGCTCGATACCGCGATCGAGGCCCTGGTCGACGACGCCCGCCAGTGGAACATCGCCGCCCGGATCGAACAGGCCGAACGCGAACTGCTGCGCACGCTGCCGGAGACGGTGAACGGGCTCATGCGGCGCGCCGGGGTCGAGCTGGACGGCCAGGACGGCGACGAGTAGCCGACAGGGCCGACGAGAGGCCAACGGCTCGGCCCGCGTAGGTACTTCACCAGCCCGTCCACACCGGCTGCGCCGCTCGGCCCGCTCCTGCGACGCATCAGACGCGGGGGAGGGGTAGCCCGCACCCTCGGCGCAAGTTCGTCAGGAATCCCTGACAACTCAACTGCCGTCAGGGTACCCTGACGGCAGTTCCGATCCGTTCTGGCAGGAGGCACAGGCATGGGCTGGGTACACCCGGACGACACGATCGGCCACGAAGGGGACATCGTGGCGGTCCTCGAAAGCGGAGAAGACGCCCCCAAGGACACCTTCGACCAAGCCGTACAGGCCATGCAGGACTCACGCTGGGGGTGGGAGAGGTACGACGGCCACGAGGACGCACCCCTCGCCGCCGGCATCCGGGCCATCTGCACATGCGGCTGGAAGGGCCCCCGGCGGCGAGCCGACTTCACCGACCCCGACGAGGCGTCCCTGGCCTGCTACCAGGACTGGAATCACCACACCGAGGTCCAACTGGCCACCAGCCTGCCCGAAGACGTCACCCGGCACCTGGACGACCTGGACGACGTCCTGAGCGGCCTGTGCCACGGCCCTCGGCTTGAGGAAATCACCCAAGAACCGGGACACGTCCGCCCCCTGGCAACCATTCACGCCGCCAAGCGCCTACGCGAGCTGGCAGACCAGTTGGAGGCCCAGGCCGTACCGCGCGCCAGGGCCTCGTACTCCTGGGAAGACATCGCCCGCGCCCTGGAAGTCAGCCGACAGTCCGCCCACGAACGCCTCCGTCACCTGGACGCCCCAAAGGGCTGACCACTCCAGGCACGGCAACGGCTACGCCCTTGGTCCCCACGAAAGGGACCAGGGCGTAGCCGTACGGGTAACGGCGGGCTCAGGGCAGAAACCTGTCGTACCCGTACGGGTCCGCCGCCAGCTCGTCGAGCGCGGCCTGCGCCGCCTCGGCGCCGCTCCAGCGACGCAAGGACGCGGGGGAGGGGATCGCCTCGGCCCCGTGCGCCAGCAGGTGCCGCACCACCAGGGCGACGTCATCGGGGTCGGCCCACCCATCCAGCGGCAGCGCCTCGTACCGCTCGGGCCACCCGTCGTACGGCGCCCCGGTGAACACCCAGCCCTCCGGGAACCGGGCCAGGGCCAGGCCGATCGGCCAAGCGTGCGTGCCAGCCGGGTTGTTGTCGCTCCACTCCATGATCCCGACGTGCTGACGCTCGCCGCCGCGGTGGCGAGCGACGCAGTGCCAGCGGTCGGTCCACACACCGTCCCTTTCCAAGGCCCGCGCGACGGCGTGCAGGTAGGCGCACAGCGGCGATTCCATCGGCATGGCGCTCAGCCCTCCCGTACGACATCGCCATCGGCGGGCGCGGGCACCAGGACCTCACCGCGGCCCGCCATGTACGTCACCACCGCGCCCGGCACCTCCCGGGAGGGCACCGGCCCCACCACGGAGGCCGGCAGCACCGCCTCCTGCGCCGCCAGGAGCTCCGCCAGACGCTCCCCGGCACCGGCCGGGCCCGTCACAGCCACCCGCACGTCGTACGCGCCCACAGGGCCGCCGTACGGCCGTTCCCCAGCCTCCTTGCGCCGCCGCTCGCTGTCCCCCGGACGCCCAGCGTCGGGCGTCTCCGCCATGCGCTTCAAGCACAGCCACAGCCGGTCCGCCGTCCCCGGCGGCCACGGCGTACGAAGCTCACCGGTGGCCGGGTCCAGCTCGCCACGCCACTGCGCGTACCGCGACGCCACATCGTTCGGCCACCGTGACCTGAGGTACCGCGCGGCCGACGCTCCGGGCGCGGGCGCGGCTACCTCCACCGGGTGCCCGAGCTCAGCCAGGCGCTCCCGGACCGTACGCAGCGGCCCCCACACCACCCGCCGCCGCCCGGCGAACGCCTTCGTCAGCTTCGCCGCGCCGGCCTCCGGTGCCACCGCCTCGGCGGGCGCGCCCTTGGTACGGGGGCCGGCCAGCCGTACGAGCACATCGGCGACCCGCTTGCCGTTCTCGTCGACGACGTGCACCCGGGCCGCGAGCGGCGGGCGCTTGCGCCCCGACGACGTCGGCTCGGCGGCCACCAGCTCCACCCACGTCACCGCCAACGGCGCGGCCTCGAACAGACCGCGGGCCCAGGCGGCGTTCTCGGCGCGCCGCTCCCGCAGCTCGATCTGCGTGTCCACCACCATCGCGATCCGCCAGCACATCGCACACAGGTACCGGCCCTGCCGCTCCTGAAGCGGCAGCTGGCACTGCGCCGCGCAATCCGTGCACACCCGCACCGACGCCGACCGGCGCGCCTCCGCAGACGCCAGCTGCACGCCGGTTGCCTTCGTCGGCCGCGACTCCGCGACGTCGTACAGCGCAACCTCCATCTCCTTGTCGCGGTAGTCGCGGCCCGCCACGTACCCGCGCACCGGACCGGCCGGCTCCCGGGGAAGATCCGCCCGCGCCATCTGCGACTTCGACGCCAGGCGCCACGGCACCTCGCTCCACCGGCTGTACCACCGGGGTGCGGGCTCCGGCGCGGTCGCCGGCACTGACTCCTCGGGCTGTTCCACCACCTGCTGCTCCGTCACGTTGCGTCGCCTCCCAGGAAATTGGGCGACGCCTCGACAACGCCGCCTTGTAGGGGGACGGTAGACCCTCCCGCCCCCCGAACGCAACTAAGTCAGGGCTCTGACCAGAGACTTTCTAGTTTGCAACCTGTGACCGCAACGCGGCACCGGCTTCAATTCCGCGCCACAAGCCGCCCCGCCACACATCACCCACCGTGGTCACCTGCCAGGCCAGCTCCACGTACTCCCGCAGCGGCCCCGCCAACTCCCTCGTCGTCCAGTCCTCCGTGACCAGCCAGCGCGGCGGCACGATCCCCGGGTTCTGGTCCCGCCAGTCCCTCAGCGCCGCGATCGATTTCGCCGACGTGTGCCAGCACGCCGCATACACCTTCCGCGCCAGCGGCTGGGGCAGCCGCAGCGGCACGCCCTTGGGGTACCCGCCGTCCCGCGACCCGGGCCACCGCCCCGGGTCCATCGCCTCGTCCGGGACCGCCGGCCAGCGCCGGTCCCACCAACCGCGGGCTCTCAACTCCAGCTCGATACCGTGTATGGCGAGCACGTCGATCGTGTCGAGCAGCTCGCCGGCCTGCCGCAGCCGCGCCAGCTCCCGACGCCACGCCGCCCGCACCTGCGCCGCCTCCCGACGGCTCAGCCCCGCCACGCTCCACCGCTCATCGCCCGCGAGTACCACCCGACGCTCCTTCTGCGCCGCGATCTCCTCGGTCAGCCGCTCACGTGTAAGCAGCGACACCTTGGCGGTCACAGGTTGCTTCCCCAACTTGTCCATGCGGCCATCATTCCATTTCTAGTTTGCAAACATCATCACCTCCGTGGCGGAAAGCGACGCGGGGGAGGGGTGCACCCGGATCCGCGCGCCCCTCCCCCGACCCAGGCCGGAGACAGGCGCAGCGGCGCGGCAGTGCAGGGCGCAGCGCCAGTTCTTCCGGGGTGGCCGGGGCCGGGGCCGGTCCCGCCCCCCCGCCGCCGGGGGCGTGTCGGGTCCGCTGCGCTACCCCGACCGAGCGCTACGCGCTCTCACGCCCGAGGGTGTGCCGGTACGTCGGGTCCGCTGCGCTACCCCGACCGAGCGCAAGCGCTCGCCCGCACACCCTCCCGGGGGTCGCTCCGCTGCGCTCCCCGACCCCCGTCGTCCGGCACACGGGGAAGCGCTGCGCGCTTGCCCCGAGCGCTGCGCGCTGCCGGACGACGCCTCTGGCTCTGCGCGCCAGAGGCAGAGGCGGCACGGCCCCGGCCCCGGCCACCCCCCGTATGGGTTGACCTGCGAAAACTCCTCGAAAAGCATCGCATTGAGTAGGGAAATGCGGTACAGTTTTCTTGTCGGGAGGTAGTGGCAACCACCCGACAACCCAAGACAACTGACCCCTATTCAGGGAGGCACGCATGCCCACGACCGACCTCAAGACGACCGAGCGCGAGTCCGCGAAGCCGACCGCTCATTTCGCGGCAACGAACGCCCAGCTCACCGAAGCCTTGAACATCGCGGAATTCGGAGTCTGGCCGAACGCGCAGCCCCACGCGCAGCGCGGAGTGCTTATCGAAACGAGCCGGAACCGCGCCACTTTCAGCACCTTCGATTTTCAGACCGCCGTATCGGTCACGGTGCCCGTGGGAACCCCGGTCGCAAAGGGATATTCGCTTCTCGATTTCGTGGAGCTGAAGAAGGCGCTCGCCGCCATGGTGGCAGGAGAGACCAAGACGGTGGCCGCCCGCACGTCCGTCTCCCTCACGGGGGATCTGCTGGCCACCGAGCACATCACCGTGCCGATCGCGACGCTCGACATTCACGAGTTCACGCACCCGCCGGAGGCGGTACCCGCCATGGCCACCATGGACGCACAGACGTTCCTCAAGCAGATGAACCGCGTGCTGCCGACGGCCGGCCGGGACGAGACCCTGCCGACCCTCACCGGTGTCCAGATGACTCTGGAGGGCGAAACGCTCACGATGGCGGCCACCGACCGCTACCGCTTCACGGTGGCGGAAGTCCCCAGCAGCGCCACGGTGCAGCCGCTGGACAAGCCCCTCACCACCCTCATCCCCGCCGGCATCCTCGCCCCTCTGGCCAAGCGCCTGAAGACGTACGACGGCCCCGTGGGCATCGGCATCCTCGAGAACGGCAAGGACGTCACCGCCCGCGCCACCCTGTCGATCGGCGACACCACCATCACGATGCGCCCGCTGGAAGGCAGCCTGCCCAAGCACGACAGCCTGTTCCCCACCGAGTGCGACACGTCCGTCCGCATCGACCGCGCCACCGTCGTACGGGCCGCGAAGAAGTGCCAGGCCCTCATCAAAGCCAAGGGCGAGAACGGCATGCCCGTCAGCTTCGCGTGGAACGACGACGGCACCCTCACCCTCGCCCCGCGCATCGGCACCGCCGACGACCAGGCCCGCACCAAGGGCATGACCATCCCGTCCACCATCACGTACGGAAGCGCCGACACCCTGCGCGGAAACCTCCTCGCCCTCAACCCCGCCTTCCTGCTGGACGCGCTCGGCACGTTCACCAGCGACACCATCACCCTCCACATCCGAGAAATGAAGGACGGACTCACCACCAAGCCGGTGCTGCTCACGGAAGGCACCGACATGGCCGGCGAGGGCTACCGGCACCTGCTGATGCCCATCCGGCTCGACCTGGCGAAGTAGCAACCCCGCGGGGCGGGAAACCATCCCGCCCCGCCACGGGGTGGTTGTGCGCGACCATCATGGTTTTTCTAGTTTGCAAACTTCATCTAGGGGAAGGGTGCGCGCCGCTCCCAGACCCAGCCCGCCCCGACGGCGCGGAGCGCCAGCGGACCCGCTTCGAGGCAACCCGCCCCCCGAGCCCCCGAGTTGATGACGCATCACACGCGGGAGGGAGGCGCGGAGCGCCGACCCAGCGGTGCGGGGCGCGGCGCGCCCCGATACCCGCTCCGCGGGTGTCCGGG